>NZ_CP092487.1:450000-707500 GCF_022429565.1 Lutibacter sp. A64 | reverse complement strand
GTTTTAATTATTTGTATAAATAACTATTTAGTATCTTCGTTTTTTTAAATTAAAATTAATTATGAGTAATAATATTATAAAAAAAGAATCTATTGACTTTTTAGAAAAATATTTAAATAATGCGTCTCCTACTGGATATGAAAGTGAAGGTCAAAAAATTTGGATGGATTATTTAAAACCGTATGTGGATACCTTTATAACAGATAACTATGGCACTGCGGTTGGTGTAATAAATCCTGATGCTAAATTTAAGGTTGTTATAGAAGGACATGCAGATGAAATTTCTTGGTATGTTAACTATATTACACCTGAAGGATTGATATATGTTATTAGAAATGGAGGAAGCGATCACCAAATTGCGCCTTCTAAAGTTGTAAATATTCATACTAAAAAAGGTGTTGTAAAAGGTGTTTTTGGATGGCCAGCAATACATACACGTATTGGCGGAAAGGAAGAAACCCCTAAATTAGACAATATTTTTATTGATGTTGGCTGTAAAACAAAAGAAGAAGTTGAAAAACTTGGTGTTCATGTTGGTTGCGTTATCACATATCCAGATGAATTTTTTATTTTAAACGAAAATAACTTTGTTTGTAGAGCTTTAGACAATAGAATGGGCGGATTTATGATTGCTGAAGTTGCTCGTTTATTAAAAGAAAATGAAATTAAACTTGATTTTGGCTTGTATATTACAAATTCTGTTCAAGAAGAGATTGGATTACGAGGTGCCGAAATGATAACCCAAACAATAAAACCAAATGTTGCTATTGTTACTGATGTTTGTCACGACACCACAACTCCAATGATTAATAAAATGAAAGAAGGAGAAACCAAATCTGGTGATGGACCTGTTATTAGTTATGCTCCGGCGGTACAAAATAATTTAAGAGAACTTATAATTGAAACCGCTGAATCTAAAAAAATTCCATTTCAAAGATTAGCTTCTTCTAGAGCAACAGGTACAGATACAGATGCTTTTGCTTATAGTAATGGTGGGGTGCCTTCTGCCTTAATAAGTTTAGCATTACGCTATATGCATACTACTGTGGAAATGGTACATAAAGATGATGTGGAAAATGTAATACGATTAATCTACGAATCACTATTAAAAATTGATCCTAAAAAAGGATTCAGTTATTTTAACTAATTTATTATTTAAACTGTCTAAAATTAAATGTCATAATTTTAGACAGTTTTTTTTATTATGGACGAATATATTGACTTATTAAATAATACTGGTAAACCAAACGGAACAACTTGTTTAAAATCTGAAGCACATAAAAAAGGACTTTTTCATGCAAGTGCTCATATTTGGATTTTTAATAACAATAAAGAAGTACTTATTCAAAAAAGAGCTTCTAACAAAGAGACATTTCCAAATTTATGGGACGTTTCTGTTGCTGGACATATTTCTGCAGGAGAAAAACCAATTGTTTCTGCCCTAAGAGAAGTTGAAGAAGAAATTGGTTTAATTGTAAAGCCCGATAACCTTTATTATATAGGAACTTCAAAAAAAAGAATTGAGCATAAAAAAGATTTAATAGATAATGAATTACATCATATATATATATGTAATATAAATTTTGATATAAATTCTTTAAAAATTCAAACAGAAGAAGTCTCAGAAATAAAATCTATAACATTTCAATCTTTAATAGAGGCTGTAAACTCCAAAAACAATAATTTTGTTCCTCACGGAAAAGACTACTATAATTTTGTTTTTAACGCCATAAAAAATACACTTAGTTTTAAGTAACAATTATGAAAAACACCATTGCAGAAAGGATTCTCGATTTTTTAAAAGGTTATCCGCCATTTAATTTAATTTCAAAACCTACATTATTAGAAATTGCTAAAAAAGTAGAAATTCAATATTTTGAAAAAGATCAGATTATATTAAGTCAAAACGACAGTCCGCACGAGCATTTTTATATTATTTATGAAGGAGCTGTTAGACTTTATAGGTTTGCTGAAGATAAAAAACATGTATTAGATATTTGTGATGAAGGTGATTTATTTGGTTTAAGACCTCTTATAATGAAGGAAAATTATTTAATGGGTGCAGCTGCAAACGAAGAAACCATATTATATGGTATACCTATTAAACTTTTTAATGATATTATTTTAAGTTACCCAAAAGTAAGTCAGTTTTTAATTGCAAGTTTTGCCACCAACACAAGAGATCCTTTTTCTGAAAAACATAAAGGAAAATTATTTGCCAATATTGAAGCTATTAAAAAGGTAGAAAATAGCTTTATTGAAACACAATCTATTAAATATACGCTTAATCCTTTAACTTGTTCAACAACAACTACAGTAAAAGAAGCTGCTTTAATAATGACAAATAACGTTATAAACTCAATTGTTATAACTGAAGATAAAAAACCTATTGGAATTATTACAGATAAAGACATACGTACAAAAATAGGAACTGGACGTTTTAAAATTACGGACACTGCCGAAATGGTAATGACACAGCCAGTAATAACTTTTCCCGAAAACATATCGGTTGCAGAAGCACAAATAGCATTGCTTAAACATAAAGTTTCTCATTTATGTATCACAAAAGATGGAACAGACTCTTCGGAACTAGTAGGTATTTTATCTGAGCAAGATTTAAATTTAATACAAGGCAACAACCCGCTATTTTTAATTAAAGAAATAAAAAAAGCTAAAGATGCGGAAACTTTAAAATATATTAGATCTAAAACATCCGATTTAACCAAAGGTTATATTAAACAAGAAATACCTATTTATTTTATTACTAAAGTTATTTCAGAAATTAATACGGCTATTACAAAAAGAGCAATACAATTATCTATTAAAGAAATTGGCAAACAACCACCTGTTTCATATACCTGGTTTGCTGTTGGAAGTCAAGGTAGAAAAGAACAATTGTTAATGACTGACCAAGATAATGCCTTGGTATTTGAAAATGTTGAACCTTCGGAATATGAAACTGTAAAATCGTACTTTTTAGAACTCGCTACCAAAGTAACAGAGAAATTAAACAGTGTAGGTTTCGATTACTGCCCAGCTAATATTATGGCAAGTAATCCAAAATGGTGTTTGTCTATTAAAGAATGGAAGCAACAATTTAAAGAATGGATAAAAGATCCAATTCCAGAAAAAATTTTACTGAGCATTATTTTTTACGACTTTGAACTAGTATATGGAGATGCAAAACTCTATAACAATATGGCTAAAAGTGTATTAAAACATATTAAAAAAAATCAATTGTTTTTAGGTTTTTTAAGTAAAGCTACCTTAGACAATCCTGCCCCTTTAGGATTTTTTAAACAATTTTTAGTTGAACTAGATGGAGAAAATAAAGATAATTTTGATATAAAATCTAGAGCTATTAGACCACTAACTGATGCTGCTAGAATATTTTCACTCTACCACGGTCTTCAAGTAAATAATACCATTGCAAGATTTGAAAAACTTATGGAGGTAGAACCTCAAAATGCAGATTTATTTGAATCTTGTGCAAACGCTTTTAAAATATTATTACAATTTAGAACTTCTCAAGGTTTAGCAAATAATGATACTGGAAGGTATGTAGATATTAATAACTTAAGTAAAGCGGATAGATTAAAATTAAAAAGCTGCTTTAAACCTATTAAAAACATTCAAGATTCGTTAAAACTTCGTTTTAAAATACTTTAAATACAACAAAATATGTTTAATTTTTTAAAAAGAAAAAAATATCCGCAATACTGGAAAGACCATATAGATAAAGTATTAAACTCTAAAAAATACACGAATTATGAATCTATAAGATTTGTGGCTTTAGATACTGAGACTACAGGATTTGATTATAATAACGATAGAATACTTTGTATAGGTGCTGTAGCTATTATAAATAATAAAATTCAGGTGAATGATTCTTTTGAAGTTTATATAAAACAAACAATTTTTAATAAAGAAACTATTAAAATTCACGGCATCCGAAAAAATGGTACCGAACGCAAAGTAAGCGAAGAAGAAGCGCTAATTCAGTTTTTAGAATATTTAGATGATGCCATTATTATTGCACATCATACAAAGTTTGATATTACTATGATAAATCAAGCTTTAAAACGTTTGCATATTGGACCTATTCAATCTAAACAATTAGACACTAATTATATTCATAAAAAAATTGCTACAGAAAATAGATTTAAAAAACTCTTTAGCTTAGACGAACTTTGTAATATTTACAATATAACAATGCATGATAGACATACTGCTTCTGGAGATGCACTTTTAACAGCTTTGGTGTTTTTAAAACTCACTTCTAAATTCAAAAAGAATAATATTTTAAATTTAACTGAATTAATTAGAACAAATTACTATTTAAAACATTAGTCACTTATAAATTTATATGAATTCCTTAAACTCAAGACTAAAATAAAATAGCTTAGTTAATCGTTGTGCATTTTAAATTTATAAATATAATAGACGTCTGTTCTAGTGGTTTTTCAAAATGAAATGGAGAAAAATTGTATCGAGAACTTTTATTTACTGTTAAAATTACGATTCTTGATACTAATTTGAAACCAAAAAAGCTTAAAACTGACTCAAATTTACGTAATTTCATCATAAAGCACAACGAGTAGCTAAGTTCTAAAACTAGTAAATATTTTTTATAAAAAAAGTCTCAAAATTATAATTTTGAGACTTTTTAAAAATTTTATTTAGCTTTAATTATTATACCATTGAAGCTGCAATACGTTTGTAAATTCCTTTTTCAAGTTTTTCACGTATAGCTGAGAATGATTTAATAGTGATATCAACATCTTCTTGAGTATGTGTCGCTGTTGGTATTAATCTAAGAATAATTAATCCTTTTGGTATTACAGGATACACTACAATTGAACAAAATATTCCATAATTTTCTCTTAAATCATTTACCATAGCCATTGCTTCTGGAATATCACCTTCTAAAAATACAGGAGTTACACAAGTATTTGTTCTTCCAATATTAAATCCGTTTTCTTTTAATCCATTTTGAAGAGCATTTACATTTTGCCAAAGTTTTTGTTTTAACTCAGGCATTGTACGTAACATATCCAAACGTTTTAAAGCACCTTTTACCATTGGCATTGGCAACGATTTTGCAAACATTTGAGAACGCATATTGTATTGTAAATATTGAATAATATCTTTATCCGCAGCAAAAAATGCTCCAATACCAGCCATAGATTTTGCAAAAGTTGCAAAATAAACATCAATATCGTCTTGTACTCCTTGTTCTACACCAGTACCTTTACCATCTTTACCTAATGTTCCAAATCCGTGAGCATCATCTACAAGTAATCTAAAATTGTATTTTTCTTTAAGTTCTACAATTTCTTTTAATTTACCCTGCTCCCCTCTCATTCCAAAAACACCTTCAGAAATTACTAAAATTCCACCATTGTTTTCTTCAGCAATTTTAGTAGCTCTTTGTAAGTTTTTTTCTAAACTTTCAATATCATTATGTTTATAAGTATAACGTTTACCGTGATGTAATCTTACACCATCAATTATACAAGCGTGTGCATCTACATCATACACAATAACATCATGTTTAGTTACAAGTGCATCAATAGCTGACAACATTCCTTGATAACCAAAATTCACTAAATAAGCAGCCTCTTTCTCAACAAATTCGGCACATTCTCTTTCTAGTTGTTCGTGGTATTTTGTATGTCCAGACATCATTCTTGCACCCATTGGGTATGCCATTCCATATTCTGCTGCTGCATCTGCATCTGCTTTTCTAACATCTGGATGATTTGATAAGCCTAAATAATCATTAATACTCCAAGTGATTACTTCTTTTCCGTTAAATTTCATCCTATTAGAAATTTCTCCTTCTAATTTAGGGAATACATAATAGCCTTCTGCTTGTTTTGCCCATTTTCCTAATGGACCTTTATCTTTAACTATTCTTTCAAATAAATCTTTCATATATATTATTTTGGAAAAAATGTAACATTAAATTTACATTTTATTGGGTACAAATTACGGTATTTTTTTTAAGCTATTCAAATGTTAATATTACAAAAAAAGAGGCTTAAAAGTAAATTTTTCAGCCTCTTTTTTAGTTTATAGATTTTTTTACTTAATATATTCTACTTCTTGGTGTGCATGTTTTTGAGAATCAAAAAAGCCTTGCTCTACCATCCAGTTATCACTATATATCTTTTCCATATAACGAGATCCGTGATCTGGTAATATTAAAACTACTTTAGAATTCTCATCAAACATCCCTTTTTCAGCATATTGTTTAGTAGCTTGAACTATGGCTCCACTTGTATATCCTGTAAATAAACCTTCGGTTATAGCTAATTCTCTAGCTCTATGTGCAGCTGCTTCATCAGTTACTTTTTCAAAAACATCAATAACATCAAAATCTGTTGCTGTTGGAATTAAATTTTTTCCTAAACCTTCTATTCTATAAGGATAAATTTCGTTTTTATCAAACTCTCTTGTTTCATGAAATTTCTTTAAAATTGAACCAAAAGCATCTACTCCAAGAGTTTTAATTGCCGGATTTTGTTCTTTTAAATATTTTGAAGTACCAGAAATTGTTCCTCCAGTACCACTTGCTGCCACTAAATGAGTTATTTCACCGTTTGTTTGTTGCCAAATTTCTGGACCTGTAGAGTTATAGTGAGCTTCTGTGTTTAAATAATTAAAATATTGATTGATATATACTGAATTTGCTGTTTCTGCATGTAATCTTTTAGCTACTTCATAATAAGATCTTGGATCATCTGCTTTTACATGTGCAGGGCAAACATAAACTTTTGCTCCCATTGCTTTTAGCATATTAATTTTACCAGGTGCTGCTTTTGATGAAACTGCCAAAATACATTTATAACCTTTAATAATGCTTACCATAGCCATACTAAAACCAGTATTACCCGAGGTAGTTTCTATTACTGTACTACCTTCTTTTAATAATCCTTGCTTTTCAGCTTCTTCTATTATATGTAGAGCAATCCTATCTTTCATTGAGTGCCCTGGATTAAATCCTTCGTATTTTGCGTAATAATTACCGGGAAGATCTTTTGTTATTGTATTAAGTCTAATTAAGGGAGTATCGCCTATAAGCTCTAAAATATTGTTAATTATACCTTTATTTTGTGTCATCTTTAATAGTTTAATTAAAATATCAAAACTTAATATTTAATGTTTTGATTAATTATCTACAATATGCAAATTTAATATTTTTTTTTTATTATTCTGTATCTTCAAGATCAATAATAAAACTGTAGTCTCTTGCAATCTCTTTTAAAGCGTCAAACCTTCCAGAAGCCCCTCCGTGCCCGGATTCCATATCGGTATGTAAAATTAAAATATTACTACCTGTTTTTAATTCTCTAAGTTTTGCCACCCATTTTGCAGGTTCAAAATATTGTACTTGAGAGTCATGTAGCCCTGTAGTAACCAAAATATTTGGATAATTTTGACTTTTAACGTTATCATAAGGTGAATATAACTTCATATAATCGTAAAATTTCTTTTCATTTGGATTTCCCCATTCATCATATTCTCCAGTTGTTAACGGAATAGTATCGTCTAACATAGTTGTTAACACATCTACAAAAGGTACTGAAGCAACTACACCTTTAAACAACTCTGGTTTTATATTTATTACAGCCCCTATTAATAAGCCTCCTGCAGATCCTCCACTTGCATATAAATGCTTAGATGAAGTGTAATTTTTTTCAATTAAAAATTTTGCACAATCTATAAAATCGTGAAAAGTATTTAATTTATTTAATAATTTACCATTTTCGTACCAATTACGGCCTAAGTATTCGCTACCTCTAACATGTGCTATTGCAAAAACAAAGCCCCTGTCTAATAAACTTAATCGCGTTGAGCTAAACCCCGCATCAATTGTATGTCCGTAAGAGCCATAACCGTACAATAAAAGTGGTGTATCTTTAGAAATTTTGGTGTTTTTACGGTACACTAAAGATATTGCTACTTTTGTTCCATCTTTAGCTGTAGCCCATAAACGCTCGCTTTTATAATTTTGTTTGTTAAATTTACCTCCTAAAACTTCTTGTTCTTTTTTTACATCATTCGTTTTAGTATCTACATTAAAATCTATTACAGAACTTGGTGTAGTCATAGAGTTGTATCCGTAACGAATTGTATTTGTATCAAATTCTGGATTGTAATAAACCCCTGCCGAATAGGTTTCTTCATTAAAAGGAAGATAAAAATCTTCTGAATCATCCCATCGTATAATTCTAATTTTATTAAGCCCGTTACTGCGTTCTTCTAAAACTAAAAATTCTTTAAAAATTGAGATATCTTCTAACAAAACATCGGTTCTATGCGGAACAACATCTACCCAATTTTCTTTTAATGTTTTATTAACAGAAGTTTTCATCAACTTAAAGTTGCTTGCATTATCTTTATTTGTTAATACATAAAAACTAGTACCATAATGTGCTATATTGTATTCTAAATCTCGTTCACGCTTTTGAAATATTCTAAAATCACCCGTTGGATTATCGGCTTCTAAAATTCTATATTCTGTAGATACTGTACTATAACTTCCAATTATTATAAATTTATCTGATTTTGATCTACTAACATAGGTGTTAAATGTTTCATCTTCTTCATAAAAAACTTCAACATCTAAAGCTGGGTCGGTTCCTAAAATATGGCGAAATATTTTTTCGCTTCTTAAAGTAGTAGGATTTTTTTGTGTATAAAAAACCGTTTTATTATCTGTAGACCATGTTCCACCTCCTGTTGTGTTTTCAATTTTTTCAGGAAAAATTTCTCCTGTTTCTAGGTTTTTAAACTGTAAGGTATATTCTCTTCTGCCTACAGTATCTACGCCAAAAGCAGCATATTTATTATTTGGGCTAATGGATAAACCAGATAGTTTGTAATAATTATAACCTTCAGCTAAAATATTTACATCAAACATTATTTCTTCTTCAGCTTCTAATATTGCTTTTTTTCGAGCATAAATTGGGTATTGTTTTCCAGTTTTAAAACGTGTAATGTAGAAATAATTATTCTTTTTATAAGGAACGGACTCATCATCTTCCTTAATTCTAGATTTCATTTCTTCAAATAAATCTTTTTGTAACTGTTTAGTATGAGCAGTTTTAAAGTTGTAATACTGGTTTTCAGCGTTTAAATAATCTATTACTTTTGGATTTTCTCTATCATTTAACCAATAATAATTATCTATCCTAATATCATTATGAATAATTAATTGCTTCTCTATTTTATCTGCAATTGGAGCAAATATTTTATTTTTAGACATTCTATTCTTTTTTTACTAAGCCTCAAAAGTAGTATATTTGCACTTGTAACTTGTTAAAATTAGAATAAAATGTTTGGAGATTTATCTGGTATGATGGGAAAATTAAAAGAAGCTCAAGAAAAAATTGAAGCTACTAAAGTTAGATTAAATACTATTTATATTGATGGTGAAGCTGGAAATGGTAAGGTTAAAGTTACAGTTACTGCCAATAGGTTAGTTAAAAATATTTCAATTTCTGAAGAATTAACTGATAAAGAAGAAATTGAAGACTATGTTTTAATAGCATTAAATAAAGCTCTGGAAAAAGCACAAACAATTAGCGAAGCTGAACTAGCTGCAGCCGCCAAAGATGGAATGCCAAATATACCCGGCATGGATATGTTTAGATAAACTAATTTACTATTTTTTCTTTTTACTAATTTATTTTCTCTAAATTAGAGTGTTTTTTACTTTAAAGGCTCTGTCTATTTTAGTGTCATATCCTTTTCAAAATTATAACTCTATATGAATGATATATATTTCTATCCCAAAAATATTACATCATTAAAATATCATTTAACAAAATTTGAAAATGATACTAATGTAAAATCTGTCTTATTTTTTATGGCAGATAAACAACGGTATACAGAATCTGAAATTGATCTTATTTTAAAAGACATTAAAAAACCTATTATTGGAGGTATATTCCCAGAATTAATTTTTAAAGGACAAAAGAAAAAAACTGGTGTTTTATTAATTCCGCTACAATTTGAATTAAAAACACAAATTATTAACTTATCAGATTCATCAGAATCTATTTTAAATCAGTTAGAAATAACTCAAAAGAATTCAATAACAACCTCGAGCTCTTTATTTGTATTTTATGACGCTTTAAGTGAAAATAAAAGTAATTTTATAGAAACCTTATTTAACTTTTTTGGTGTAAACCCAACATACATTGGAGGCGGAGCAGGTTCTTTAAACTTTAACTCTTTTCCTTGCATTATAAGCAACAAAGGTTTGCATAAAAATGCCGCTATAATTGGATGGTCTAAGACTAAAATAGCAATAGGCGCAACACACGGCTGGAGATCAATTTCAACGCCTTTAAAAGTAACTAAAACCAATAAAAATGAAATAATTGATATCAATTGGAAACCTGCATTTGAAATTTATAAAGAAATTGTTGAATTACATTCAAATAAAATATTTAACACCACTAATTTTTTCGAAATAGCAAAGTCTTACCCTTTAGGTATTTCAAAAATTGATGCAGAAAAAGTTGTTAGAGATCCTTATAAAACATTAGATAATAAACTTTATTTAATTGATAAAGTGAACGAAGGAGAATATATTGAAGTATTGAATGGAAATACAGAATCTTTAATTAATAGTGCAATAAGTGCAACAGAAAAAGCCTTCTTAAACAGTAATAAGAAAGAAATTAAAACTATTTTTTGTTTAGATTGTATTTCTAGATCACTTTATATGGAAGATAATTTTGACCTTGAACTTAATGCTGTTGAACAAAAAGCCTTAACTTCGGGAATATTAAGTATTGGAGAAATTGCTAATTCTGGAGAATCTGTATTAGAAATATTCAATAAAACTATTGTAATTGCAATATGGTAAAATACGATTTACAATCAGAAATGTTATTAGAACTTGTTTTTAGTTCGTCAATTGATAGTGATGAACAAACAATTTTAAATAAAAGCATTCCAATTTACCTTAGAAAATTAAATTGTTTTTCAGCAAGTGTTTTAAAAAAAGAAGATATTTCTCACTTTAAAGAAACTTTAATTATACCATATGTTTTTAAAAAATCTGAAGAATGGAAAAAAGTTAAATCATTTTTTGTAAACAAAGCATCAAGTAATTTTAACCCTTGTTTACAATTAGAACTTAATAATTCTATTTACTATGCCTACAATTTAATAAACTATGGAATTTTAATATTAGGTAGAAAAAAACATTTTAATATTAATTTAAAAAACGAATTACAGCCAATAGTAAATAATTTAGGAATAAAATTATCGCAAGCAATAAAAAAACAACAACAAAAAATAATTGAAGAATCTTTAATTGCCAGCGAACAATGCTTACGTACCCTCTTAAAAACAACAGCTGCCAGCATACTTATTTATCATAATAAACGTGTAATATACGCTAACAATTCTGCAGAAATCTTTACAGGGTATAGCTTTATTGAATTAGTTAACTTAGATATTTCTAATTTAGTACACCCTAATTTTAAATCGTACTATATAGATTTAAATATCGATGAATTAGAAGAAGAAAAAGCTCTTAATTCTGAAATTAAAATTATAAAAAAGGATAAAACCGAAAAATGGATTAGCATTGATATAAGCCGTATAAAATGGTTAGGACTAGACGCAATAATAGTTTCTGCTTTTGATATTACACAACTCAAACAAACAGAGCAAGATTTAATAAAAGCAAAGGAAGAAGCCGAGAAAAGTGAACGCTTAAAAACTGCTTTTCTAGCAAATATTAGTCATGAAATAAGAACTCCTATGAATGGTATTCTTGGTTTTACTGAATTGTTAAAAACACCACAATTACCAAGTGAAAAAAAAGATAAATACATAAGTATTATTGAAAAAAGTGGTGATAGAATGCTTAACCTAATTAACAATCTTATTGATGTTTCAAAAATTGAAGCAAGTTTAATGTCTATAAAATACACCGAAGTAAGCATTAACGAACAACTAGACAACCTTTTCAACTTTTTTAACCTTGAGGCTACAAATAAAGGACTTCAATTTATTTTAAACAAAAAATTAAACGATTCTCATGCCATAATTAGAACTGATTTTGAAAAATTTTATGCCATTCTTACCAATCTTATAAAAAACTCTATTAAATACACCAATCAAGGATCTATTGAAGTTGGATATGCTATAAAAGAACGTAATTTTATAGAATTTTATGTTAAAGATACAGGTATTGGTATTCCTTTAAATAGACAAAAAGCAATTTTCGAACGTTTTATACAAGCTGATATTGAAGATATTAACGCAATACAAGGCGCTGGCTTAGGGCTTTCTATAAGTAAATCTTTTACAGAAATGTTAGGCGGTAAAATTTGGGTTGAAAGTGCTAAAAATAAAGGTGCCACATTTTACTTTACGCTTCCGTACCACAAATAAATTTAATCAATAAAAAAAGCTTCTTCAAAACCTATTAAATAAACTTTTTCTTGCGCCCTAGTTACGGCTGTATACAACCATCTTAAATACTCTATACTTTGCCCTTCTGGTAAATAAGGTTGTTCAATAAAAACATTTTTCCATTGCCCACCTTGAGATTTATGACAGGTTACTGCATAAGAAAATTTAACTTGCAACGCATTAAAATATTTACTCTTTTTAATAGCTAATAATTGTTTGTATTTAGTTTCGTGTGCAAAATCTTTACCTACTTCGTGATACAACCTATTAGAATCTTCATAGGGTAAAGAAGGAGTTTCAGAAGTTAAAGTATCTAAAAGCAATACAGTTTCAAATGGTTTCTGATTAGGATAATCAATCATTCTAACTTGTACTTCAGCAAATCTAAAGCCATATAATTCTTTAATATTAAATATTTGAAGAATTTCACAGATATCACCATTTGCAATAAAACCAGCCTCACTAGTTTCTTTTAACCAGAAATAATTATTTTTTACAACCATTATAAAATCTCCTGTAGAAATTTCATTTTCTTGTCCTCTAATTTTACTTCTAATTTGTTGATTGTACTGATTTGCTCGTTTATTAGAACGTACAATAAAAGCAGTATCTTCTACCCCAATATTATCGTAAGCCGTATTTATAGCATCTTCAATATCATAACCGTCTACCAATCTAATTAAATCTGGAAAGCCTAATTTAAATTGAAATGTTTCAAACGCATTATTAGCAATTATTAAGCGTAATTCTGTGGCATTAATTAAAATTCCAGAATCGCTATGTTGACGCATCACTTCATTTAGTTCAACTTCATTTACTTCTTTATCATAATTAAGTGCCAACTTTTGCGCATCTAACGCCGGACTTATATTTAACTTAACGGGTGGTAATTGCGCGGTATCTCCAATAAAAATAATTTTACATTGCACACCAGAATATACATAAGATATTAAATCGTCTAATAAAGAACCTTTTTCAAATAATTTTCCATTTGTAGGGCTATCTGGAATCATTGAAGCTTCATCAATAATAAAAATAGTATTTGTGTGTTTATTTGTTTGCAAGGTAAAATCTATACCACCACCTTTATTTTTTTTTGGAAAATAAATTTTTTTATGAATTGTAAATGCTTGTCGCTTCGAATATCCAGAAATAACTTTTGCAGCTCTACCTGTAGGAGCTAACAAAACAACTTTTTTTCCAATTTCCCATAAATTATTAACTACTGTACTAATTGTTGTTGTTTTTCCAGTACCAGCATACCCCTTAATAAGAAACATAGCCTGTTTATTTGTATCAAAAACAAAATTAGACAAATCTTCTAATAATATATTTTGTGAATTTGTAGGTTCAAAAGGGAACTTTTGAATTAATTTTTGATAAAAATCTGATGGTGTTTTAATCATATTGAAAATAAAATTCAAATATACAAATTGATTTTACCAAAAAGTTTTTCTCATTAAAAAAAATTTGTAGATTTGCGTACACACATAAAAAAAGAAAATTCAAATGACAACAATTTTGATTATCCTAGCGGGTATTTTGGTTACAGGGCTTTTAGCGTATGCTATTGTTAATTTTATTCCTAGAAAATTACATTGGATAGTTTCTATAATACTAATTGCACTTGCAGCACTTTTAGTTTATAAAATTAACTTCGAGATTAGAAAACCTATTAAGTTTAATAAAGAGAAAAAAGAAAGGTATGCCAAGGTTATTAGTAAATTAAAAGTTTTACGTGATGCCGAAGTTGCTCATAAAAAAGTAACAGGTACTTATACTGCTAGTGGAGAAGATCTTATTAAATTTATTGATACAGCTAAATTTGCATTAACACAAACTAGAAACGTACCAAAAACTATTAATGTTGGTGGTGGTATTACTAAAGAAATTGAAGAAAGAGTTGTTGATACAATTGGATACGAAGATGTTAAAACTCAATTTGCTGGAACTGATTATAAAAATATGATGAAAATTCCTGATACTGACCAAAATTTTAAAATTGAAGTTGGTTTTATTGAGAAAATAGCCGGTTTAAAAGCCCCTGTTTTTGAAATAAAAGTAGATAAAGGTCTTATCTTAAAAGGAATGGATATGAACTTAGTAAAACAAGAAAAAGAAGCAATTGGTGGTGAAGAGATTAGAGGAGAATATTTAAGAGTTGGTTCTTTAACAGAAGTTAGTGAAGACGGAAACTGGCCTCCATTTTATGATAAAGGAGATAAACAAATTAACGAATAGTTCTTTAGATTTTAAAAATCTAGAAGAAAACCATTTATCCATCCAACTTAGTTTGGATGGATTTTCTTTTTGTGTATATAATATACCTAATACTAGTGTTGCTGTATTTCATAGATATGAATTTACTAATACCTCACCAACACCATACGAACATTTAAATTTAGTTAAACAGCTATTTTCACAAGAAGAATTACTACAAATTAAGTATAAATCTGTAACCGTATCACATCTAAATAATTTAATTACCCAAGTTCCTTTACCTTTTTTTGATAAAAACAATTTAAAGTTTTACTTACAAAACACCATTAAAGTACTTGAAAACGATTATATTACTTTTGATGAAATTGACAATTCTGAAATAGTTAATGTATACATTCCCTTTGTAAATATTAATAATTTTTTAATCGATCGCTACGGAGCATTTACCTTTAAACATTCATCTACTATTTTAATAGAAACCCTTTTAAATCAATATAAAAACTTAGATGACGATTTTTGTTTTGTAAACGTTTTTAATTTTAACTTTGAGATTGTAGTCTTAAAAAATAAAAAATTAGAATTGTATAATTTTCACTCATTTAGAACAAAAGAAGATTTTATTTATTACATACTTTTTACAGCCGAACAACTTAATTTAAATCCAGAAGAGTTTAAATTAATTCTTTTAGGAGATATTGAAAAAGAGTCTGAATTATATACACTACTTTACCAATATATTAGAAATATTAGCTTCTACAAATCAGAAAAACCTGCAACACACGTTAATGGTATCTCTAAACACACAAACTTTACAGTACTAAATCAATTTTAATGCGAATAATTTCCGGAAAATTTAAAAGTAAACGCATACAAGCGCCAAAAAAATTACCTGTTAGACCAACAACTGACATGGCAAAAGAAGCGTTATTTAACATTCTAAACAACTTATATTATTTTAATAACTTAGTTGTACTAGATTTATTTTCGGGAACAGGAAATATAAGTTATGAGTTTGCTTCTAGAGGCACAACAAATATTACAGCCATAGATGCTAATTTTGGTTGTATAAAATTTATTAATGAAACCTCTAAAATACTAGAAGCAGATATACAAACCATTAAAAGTGATGTGTATAAATATTTAGAAAAAACATCTTCAAAATTCGATGTTATTTTTGTAGATCCTCCATACGATTTTGAATTAGATAAATTTGAGAAAATTGTAAATTTAGTTTTTGAAAATGAATTGTTAAACAACAACGGATTACTTGTTGTTGAACATTCTAAACACACTAAATTAGATACACATGCTAAGATTAGCTATCAAAAAAAATATGGTGGAAATATGTTTAGCTTTTTTGAAAATTCTAATGAAACTGAAGTAGTTGAGTAGCTAACTAGTAATCTGGCATCTAATAACTAAAACCTGTAACTGTTAACTATAAACAGATAACTAAAACAACGATTCTATAAGTTGTTTTTCTGAAATTCCTTCGGCTTCAGCTTTGTAATTTCGTACAATTCTGTGTCTTAAAATTGAAAAAGCCACAGCCTGAACATCTTCAATATCTGGAGAAAACTTTCCGTTAACAGCAGCATGTGCTTTTGCTCCTAACACTAAATTTTGTGAAGCTCTTGGCCCAGCTCCCCAATCTATATAATTATTCACCAATTCAGTTGCATTTAAAGAATTTGGACGTGTTTTAGATACTAATTTTACAGCATATTCTATAACATTATCTGCAACAGGTATCCTTCTAACCAAATGTTGAAAATCTACAATTTCTTTAGATGTTAAAATAGAATTAACAGTCGGATTTTCATCATTAGTAGTGGCTTTAACAACATCAACTTCTTCTTCAAAAGTTGGATAATCCAATTGAATAGAAAACATAAACCTATCTAATTGCGCTTCTGGCAAAGGGTAAGTTCCCTCCTGCTCTATCGGATTTTGAGTTGCCAATACAAAAAATGGTTTTGCTAAAGTGTAATGATGCCCTGCAACGGTAACAGAACGCTCTTGCATAGCTTCTAATAAAGCTGCTTGTGTTTTTGGTGGTGTTCTATTTATTTCATCAGCCAATATTATATTGCTAAAAATAGGTCCTTTTATAAACTTAAAATGACTTGTTTCATCTAATATTTCGCTACCTAAAATATCTGAAGGCATTAAATCTGGTGTAAATTGAATACGTTTAAAGTCTAAACCCAAAGTTTGAGCAATAGTGTGTACAATTAGTGTTTTTGCCAAACCTGGAACACCAATTAATAAAGAATGTCCACCACTTAAAATAGATAATAAAATATGATCTATAGCTTCATCTTGCCCAATAATTACTTTTGAAATTTCTTTTTTAAGTGCTTTATACTTTACAACTAATTGTTTTAACGTATCAACATCAGACATATTTATTGTTTTTTCCAGTTTTTACTAAACTCACATTTTTTAAAATCTTCGTTAATTTTAATGTATGTGTCTTCAATTTTTTCTTTTGCCCAATCTTCAATAGTTTCTTCTTCTTTTTTCTGTAAAGTTAACTCTTGAATTTTTTCATAATCATCAATAAAATTAGCTGTATGAGTTTCGTTTTTGCTTTTTAACATAATAATTTTATGCATTTTAGATTCACCCCTAACTTCATCATAAAAAGGAACTGTAA
Source organism: Lutibacter sp. A64 (assembly GCF_022429565.1). Lineage (NCBI taxonomy): Bacteria > Pseudomonadati > Bacteroidota > Flavobacteriia > Flavobacteriales > Flavobacteriaceae > Lutibacter > Lutibacter sp. A64. The sequence continues at coordinate 690,174 of NZ_CP092487.1, read as the reverse complement.
TCTCCCCTGCTTTTAAACTGCTAACTTTGCTATATAGATTTGGATCCATACGTGTTAAATCGAAATGTGTATCGTTTGTTTGCGGATTTAAAATTAAGCCTTGATTATTTCTTGTTGCAGCATCATCTGAATATTTAGCTACAGCTTCTTCAAAAGTTAATTCTCCATTTAAAATTTGCGTTCTAATTTTTGTTAATTCATCCATTGAAGCATCTAACTCTTCTTGAGAAATTACTGGTTGAATTAAAATATGACGCACATCGCGCTCTTGTCCTTTAATTTTTTCTACGAGTATAATATGAAAACCAAAACCAGATTCGAAAGGCTCGGAAATCTCTCCTTCATCTAAACTAAAAGCAACTTCTTTAAACTCTTTAATAAAATTAGACTCTCTAGTAATAGTATACAACCCTCCTGCTCCTGGTCCATTTCCTGAAACTGCTGGATCATCAGAATTAATAATGGCTTTTAATCTAAAACTATATCCATCTTCAACATCTTTTTTAATGGCATTTAATTTATCTATAACACGGTTGGTTTCTTCTTCAGAAGGTTTTAAAGTTTTTACTATTTGTGCCAATTCAATTTCTGCACTAAACTCTGGTAAATTACCTTCTGTTTCTAAGTTATTAAAATAATTTCTAACTTCTTCAGGAGTAACATCAATTTTTTCGGTAATGCTTTCTTTTTCTCTTTGAATTAAAAGTTGTTCATTTTGTATGGTATATAATTCTTTTCTAAGATCTTCTTCATCTGTAAAACCATAGTATTCAACAACAGCATCCATAGAACCTAATTGTTGGGTAAAATAAGAAATATTACGTTCAACTTGAGAGTTTACTTCTGCTTCTGAAACTAAAACACTATCTACAACTGCATGATGTGCAAGTAGTTTTTGTGTCATTATTTCTTCTAGAATTTCACAATCTGTAATATTTAATTCAGCACCTTCCATACGATTTAATAATTCTTTTTTGAATTTATCTATGTCCGAGTCTAAAACAATATTCTTACCTATTACAACTGCAACACCATCTACTTTTATTCTTTCTGAATTAGACGTTGTACTATCTTGTGCTTGTATACCTGTAAAAATAAAAAGTAGCGCTATTAAAATTATATTTTTTTTCATTTTAATATGTTTCAAATTGTTGTTTTTTTCTTGCATCATCTATTAATGTTTCTTCTATATTTCTTAATAATAATAATTTACGTTGATGTAAAATCATTTGCTTAATTGTAGGTGTTATATAGCTTGTTGGAGCAATTTCATTTCTTTTTAACACATCTTTTATAGCCACCAAATATAAGCTTAATGAATCTTCTTTTTCTATAAAATTATCTTTTTTTAATAATTGGTTTTTATCTTCATTTTTTAATATTGGAACTTTTAAAATTAAATCGGTATACTTTACCCAAACCGAATCGTTTAAATGATGTGATTTTAAGGCCATTTCTACAGAATGAAGACTGTCTAAATCGCTTTTTTTAGAAGATTTAAACAATTTTATTACCGATTCTTTATTGTAAATATCTTTTCCAATTTTAATATACTTTAACTTTAATAACTCTTCATTTAATTTAAAGTTTTGATTGTTTTTAGAATAAAATTCTTGAATATCATTTTCTGTAATTGTTGTGTCTAAATACTGTTTAACAACAGCTTCTTTATAAGAATTTATAAATAAATCTTCTCTATATGTTTTCACTAAAACATCAAATTCTTCTGTTTTATTTTCTAAATTAATTTGAGCTTTCTCTAGCAACAACTGTTGCTTTATCCAATTATTAATAAAATTATTTACCAATAAAATACTATCGGTTTTAGACACTCCTGCCGAAACAACATTTTTTAAATCTTTCTTATAAAGGTATGTATCGTTTACACGTGCTACAGCTTCACGCGTATCATCTTTTATAGTAAAATAATTGCACGACAGCAACATAAAAAACAAGCATATATAAACGGCTAATTGTTTCAACTTTTTTTCTGATTTAATTTAATTAATCTCTTTTTTTCTGACTTATTAATTTTAACCTTATACTTTTTATACAAGGCTTCAACCCATAACTGCTCTAAATAATTTTGATAATCATTTATTACAACACCTTTATTAGTTTCTAACTCTTTATTGGCATATTTAGTATCTTTAAATCTTATAAAATAGTTTGAAAGGCTGGCACTATCTTTAGATTTTTCCCAAACTTTTTTCTCGAGTAAATCAAACAAAAGTAAGCCTTCTTTAAATTCATTATAAGTAGCCGCAAACTCTTTATTTGTAAATTCTATAGTTTCTTTATAATAATTAAGCACTTCTTGTTCTTTAAATTTTTTAAAAGCACTTAAAACAGTTTCATTTAAATTTAATTTTAAAAATTTCGCAAATTCAACTTGTCTAATTTCCTTATTATTTATTGTTAATAAAACACTATTTGCATTGGTTAAATTTCGCCAATTTCTATCTTTAAATTGGTTTAAAGCTAATGTATCGACTAAGATAGTATGTTTTTTTTGTAACCTATTAATTACAGATTTCCCAATTAAATTTGAACGTTCATCTCGCTCAATTTTACGCGTTAAATCATCTTTTATTTCTTCAAAATTTGGAACTGGATATTTTTTTAATAGTTTAACAATATGCCATCCATATTCCGTTTTAAAAGGTTGTGAAATTTCTGAAATATGTTCTAATTTAAATGCTTCTTTTGAAAATGATTCAAGCATTTGTCCATAGGTAAATTTATTTAATTTTCCGCCATTAGAAGCTGTTGCTCTATCATCAGAATATTTTGAAGCCAATTCAGAAAAACGCTCCTTATTATTTAAAACCAATTTATAAATTGAATCTATTTTAGATTTTGCTGCAACAGCATCATTGTTTTTAATCATAATATGTGCAACTTCAACCGCTCCTAAAGCAGGTCTAATTTCGTGCACTTGCAAAATATGATATCCAAATTGTGTTCTAAAAGGTTTTGAAACTGTATTTACAGGCGTTGAATAAGCAGCATTTTCAAAAGGATATACCATTTGTAAAGCTGTAAAAAAACCTAAATTACCACCATTTTGCTGTGCTGAAGGATCGTCTGAATACTGTTTAGCTATTTTTGAAAAAGAAGATCCACTTGTAATTAATTTACGAGCTTCCATTAATTTAGAATAAACTGCTAAGGTATCTTTCGGACTTGCATCTGGCTTTAAAGATATTAAAATATGACTTGCATTTATTTCTTTTTGAAGTCTTTCAAAAGCTTCAACAACCAATTTATTAGTAACCTTCTTATCTTTTAAATACGGTTGAATTAAACGCATTTTATAGTCATTCAACTCATTAATATAACTAGGTAAAGTATCTAATTTAAGTTCTTTCGCTTCTTTAACCTTTAACTTATAATTAATAAATAAATCTAAATAATTTTCAATACTATTTACAGAATCTGAAACTAAAGTTGCATTTTTATTATAATTATCAAGAAATTCTTGTGTGTAGAAGTCTGTATTATCTATAGAAAACAATACTGTTTCTCTGTTTTGAGATATACCATTTAAACAGTATAAAACAACAATAATTAATACATAATTAAACTTCATAAAACTCTAATTTCCTATTTTAAATTAACATTTATAAATTAATTTAGAACGGTGCAATTTATTTTATATTTTTTAGTTTTTTAGTTAACAAAATCACAAAGATATTATTCCTTCAATTTTTTCTGCCTGTTGGTATTTTAAAATAATATCATCAGCTTTTTTCATTACAATATGTATAGAAACACTTGTAAATTTACCAGTTTTTGAAGTTTTTTTAGTAATTACAGCCCCTTGATGATTGAATAAACTTTCAATCTCATCTATTTTTACAGTTTCTGAAGGCACTATAAATTTAAAAAGGTATTTGCTAGGGAAAGTAGTATCCTTTTTTAATTTCTTTTTTAGTTTTTTATAAAATTGTGTTCTTTTATCCATGTACTTTTTTTGAAAATATAGCTTACAAATATAATACCAAGCCAAAAATGTTAATATATTGCTGACAAAATTACATTAATATTTTTAGTATAATTTATCGAATACCTTATTTTTGTAAAATGCAGCAAAAAATTGTGATAACTGGAGGTCCAGGAACAGGTAAATCTACAGTAATAAATGAGTTAATAGCTAGAAATTTTCTTTGCATGCCAGAAATTTCAAGACAAGTTACTCTAAACGCACGTAAAAAAGGTATTGATCAATTATTTTTAACAAAACCACTACTTTTTAGCGAACTATTATTAGAAGGACGTATTAACCAATATATTGAAGCCGAGAAAAAAAACACAGACCTCGTTTTTTTTGACAGAGGTGTTCCAGATGTACACGCTTATATGAATTATATTAGCATAGATTACCCTAAAACATACATTACTAAAAGTAATTTATATAGATACGATACTATTTTTTTAATGCCTCCTTGGGAAGAAATCTATATCTCTGATGACGAACGTTATGAAAATTTTGAACAAGCATTAGCAATTCACAATCATTTAGAACGTACTTATAAAAAATTAAAATACCCAATTATTGAAGTTCCAACCGGAACTGTACAAGAAAGAACCGATTTTATTTTATCTCATTTAAATAAATGAAATCACCTTTAGAAATATTAAAAACCTACTGGGGATACAACCAATTTAGACCACCACAAGATGAAATTATAAATTCTGTAATTAATGGTGAAAATTGTGTTGTTTTATTACCAACAGGAAATGGTAAATCTTTATGTTACCAAGTACCTGCATTGGTTCTAAACGGTGTTTGTATTGTTATTTCGCCATTAATTGCATTAATAAAAGACCAAGTAGAAAGTTTAACCGAAAAAAATATTAAAGCCATTGCTTTAACTTCTAAACTATCACAAGAAGAAGTTATTATTGCTTTTGACAATTTACAATTTGGAGGTTATAAATTCTTGTATTTATCACCCGAAAAATTACAATCTCCATTTATTCAAGAAAAAATAAAACAATTACAGGTGTCGTTTATAGCTATAGATGAAGCGCATTGTATCTCTGAATGGGGGCACGATTTTAGACCATCTTATTTAAAAATTCCTGTTCTAAAAGAATTACAACCAAATACTACATTTGTTGCCTTAACTGCTACAGCTACACAAAAAGTATTTGAAGATATTACACATAATTTAGAAATTGAAGATGCTACAATTTTTAAAAAATCTTTAAGACGGACTAACTTAATCTACAAGGTAATTTATACCGAGAATTACTATGCCAATTTAATTCAAATACTAAATTACATTAAAGAATCTGTTATAATTTACACCAATAATAGAAAGCAAACAAAAGAAATAAACAAGTATTTATTACAACAAAATTTTAAAAGCACCTATTATCACGGCGGCTTGTCTGTTGATGAAAAAAACGCAGCTTACGAAAGTTGGATTGCAGATAAAACACCAATTATGGTAGCTACAAATGCCTTTGGAATGGGAATAGACAAACCAAATGTGCGTGTTGTAATACATTTAAATATTCCAAATAGCTTAGAAAATTACATACAAGAAGCAGGAAGAGCTGGTAGAGATGGAAAAGAATCTTATTCATTAATATTAACAAATAATGCTAATTTATACGACTCTGAAGTTCGGTTTAAAAAAAACACACCAACCACACAATATATAAAAGAAGTCTATTTTTATTTAAATCAGTTTTTTAAAATTTCACTTGGAGAACAACCTTTAGAATCTTTTAATTTTTCGATACAAGAATTTTGTGCAACTTATAAGTTAAATATTTTAACTACCTACAATGCCATAAAAGTTTTAGAAAGAGAAAATGTAATACTATTAGATGAAAATTTCACCAAAAAATCAACTTTAAAATTTACAATTAGCAACGATCAATTATTTAATTATTTAGAAGAATATCCTTCAAAAAATGAATTTATAAAATTAATTTTAAGAAGTTACGGAGGTATTTTTGAACATTATACAATAATAGATGAGTATAAATTATCAAAAAAATTAGGCATTTCAAAAAAAAATGTAATTTCCATTTTAAATGATTTAAACACTAATGGAATTATAAATTACAATTTTGAAAACTCCAATTCGAGATTAACCTTTTTAGTAATTCGAGAAGATAATTATACCATCAATAGCATTTCAAAAAACATAGAAAAACAATACACTTTAAAATACGACAAGTTAAAAGCTACTATAGATTTTATTAAAAACACAAAAACTTGTAGAAATATACAGCTCCTCTCCTATTTTGGTGAAACAATTACAGAACCTTGTGGCAAATGCGATGTTTGTAAATCTAAAAATGCACCTACAGAAACTAACACCGCACTTTTAACTAAAATTATTGAACTTTTAAAAGTTCAAGACTTATCATCACAAGATTTATCAGTAGCACTTAAATGCAACAAAGAGCAACTCTTAAATTCTCTAAAAATACTCTTAGAAAAAAATAAAATTGCCATAACTTCGCAAAATAAATTTAAACTAAAGATTTAATGAAAGATATAAGAATTGTATTTATGGGAACACCTGAATTTGCCGTTGCAACTTTAGATGCCCTTGTAAAAGCTAAGTTTAATGTAGTTGGAGTAATTACTGCACCCGACAAACCAGCAGGAAGAGGAAGAAAATTAAATGAATCTGCCGTTAAAAAATATGCATTAAAACACCAATTAAACATTTTACAACCTACAAATTTAAAAGATGAAGCTTTTATAACAGAATTACAAAGTTTAAATGCTAATTTACAAATTGTAGTTGCTTTTAGAATGTTGCCAAAAGTAGTTTGGCAAATGCCAGAATTTGGTACATTTAATTTACACGCATCATTATTACCAAATTACCGAGGTGCAGCACCTATAAATTGGGCTATAATTAATGGAGAAACTAAAACAGGTGTTACAACATTCTTTATTGATGAAAAAATTGATACCGGAAATATAATCTTACAAGAAGAAGTTAACATAGACGAAAATACTATTTTAGGTGAATTACATGATAAACTAATGACTATTGGAAGCGGTTTAGTTGTTAAAACAGTTCAACAAATAGAAAAAGGTGCTGTTAAAACAATAAAACAACCTGAAATTGAAGAAAAAGCAGCCCCAAAAATATTTACAGAAACCTGTAAAATAAATTGGAACAATTCTTTAACCAATACCTACAATTTAATTAGAGGTTTAAATCCTTATCCAGCAGCTTGGACAACTTTAATAAATAATGAAGAAAAAATAAAAGTCAAAATTTTTGATGTTACTCCAATTTTTGAAACACATACACTAGAAAATGGTAGTGTTCTTGCTTCAAAAAATGAAATTAAAATTGCAGCACCAAATGGATTCTTAAAAATTGACAGTTTACAATTAGCTGGGAAAAAAAAGATGGACAGTAGAAGTTTGTTAAATGGATATACATTTCAAACCAATTCTAAAATGGAATAACTCTTATTTTAAAGGGGTTAGCGGCTATTTTGAATAAAAAAAAGCAATGTTATTAACATTTATCATCATTTATTAACAAAATACTGATTTTTATCAGTAAAAACTTGCATAAACCCTTATTCCATATAACTTTGTTAAGCTTATTACAAGTAAAAAATGTTTAACCAATTAATTTAAAATTCAAATTATGAACAAATCAGATTTAATTGATGCAATGGCAGCTGATGCTGGCATCTCAAAAGCAGCAGCAAAAGCAGCATTAGAATCACTTACTGAAAATGTTACAAATGCATTAAAAAAAGGTGATAAAGTTGCATTAGTAGGATGGGGAACTTGGTCTATCTCTAAAAGAGCAGCTAGAACAGGAAGAAATCCTCAAACAGGAAAATCTATTGAAATTGCAGCAAAAAATGTTGTAAAATTTAAAGCAGGAGCTGGTTTCAGTGACGCTGTAAACTAATAAATAAGAACTTTTCTTATTATAAATTAAACTCTTCAATTTTTGAAGAGTTTTTTTTATTAACATTTTTTACTATATTTAGTATACATTAATACTAATTATGGTAGATAAAATTCCTACAAAAGGTAAATTATTAGTTGCAGAACCATCCATTCTTAATGATAAAGAATTTAATAGATCTGTAATATATTTAACTGAACATAGCCAAGATGGTTGCATTGGATTTATTATAAATAAACCTACAGAATATGTTTTACACGATTTAATTCCTGAAATTGAATGTGATTTCACTGTGTATAGTGGTGGTCCCGTGGACCAAGAAAACTTATACTTTATTCATAAAGTACCAGAACTAATTCCGGGAAGCATTCAAATAGATGCAGATTTTTATTGGGGTGGTAATTTTAACTCACTAACAAAGCTTCTAAATGAAAAAACCATCAATCATTCTGATATTCGTTTTTTCTTAGGATATTCGGGTTGGTCTCTAAACCAATTAAATGAAGAAATTAATGAATCTACTTGGGTAATAACTAAAAACAAGTACCCCAATTTATTAACTATTAATAGTGATGAAATTTGGAAAAACCAATTAATGGCTTTTGGTGGTGAATATCAAATTTGGGCAAATGCACCAAAAAACCCTACGTTAAACTAATTTTTTTAATTCTAGTGCCAATGCATTTGCTACTGTTGTTTTAAATGTAGCCTTCTTATAATTTGTTACAGGCTGTATACCTACAATAGCATTTGTAATAAAAACCTCATCTGCCTTTTGAAGTTCAAAAGGAGAAATAGCTTCTTCTTTTAAAGTAAACTCATTAGTCTTAGATAATATTTCAATAAGTTTTTTTCTCATTATTCCTTTCACACATCCTTCTTCAATAGGTGGTGTTTTAATAATAGTACCTTTTACGGTAAAAATATTTCCATTTATGGCTTCAACTACATACTTTTTTTCATTTAACAATACACAATTATCTAGCTTATTTTCTTTTGCAAAAACACTTGCCAAAACATTGGTAATTTTATTGGTAGTTTTAATAGTTGAAAGTAAACCAGAATATAAAAAATAGTCTTTAAAAACATCTAAAGTATAGTTTTCTTTGACCTCAACATTTAAAGGTGAAGCTTCAATTAAATAACTACAATTATTACTGATTGGGGCATAATTTCCACCATCATTTCTATAAACGGTAACTCTAACTCTTGCAGCTTCTAAATTATTAGCTATTACAGTATTTAAAATCTCTTTTTCAAAAAACTCCATTGTTAAACTCATTGGAATTTTCATTCTTAACATTCTCATTGAAGCCATCAATCTAAAATAATGATCTTCTAAAAAAATAATTTTAGAGTCTGTTACTTTTATAGTTTCAAAAAGTGCATCACCATATTTAAAAGCTCTATTTTTACTATTAAATACAGGTGTTTTATTTTCAAAAATTGAACCGTTAAAATTTATCATATAAAAAAATTTAGTGCAAAACTACATAAAAAAAACCTTGCTCTAAGAACAAGGAATTTTAAAATTGTAATACGGTTTATTAATCTATGCTCCGATAGTATGTTTTAACTCATCTATTTGGTTTTCCCAAAACATTTTAGATTCATCTATTTCATCTTCTTCCGCAAAATCTGTAACTATTAAAGAAACATCTTTAGTTATTTCATCAACTTCAATCCTAAATTCAAAATAGCTTTTATCATCTTCACCATCTAGCCATTTGAATTTTATTTTTTCATCTGGTCGTTCTTGTAATACTTTTGCTTTTTCTTCTGCTCCATCCCATATAAAAGTAAATATTTCACCTCGTGAATTTACATTATCTGCAAACCATTCAGAAAGCCCTGAAGGTGTTCCAAAATATTGATATAACATATTTGGCGAAGCGTGAATTGGGAACTCTATTTCAAATTTTATTTTTGCTGACATCTCTTTTATTTAAAAGCACAATATATATAAATTATCGATTTTAAAAAAATTTAAATTATTAAAAAAAATAGCCAAATAAATTTGCTAGAACAAGTTTTTTATTTTTATATTTGCACCCTCAATAAATGGCGTGGTAGCTCAGTTGGTTAGAGCGTCGGATTCATAACCCGGAGGTCTGCAGTTCAATTCTGCATCACGCTACAAAATTAGAGATTTGAAAACAAGCGGTTTAGTATTCCTAAACCGTTTTTTTTGTCTAATTTAAATGAAATTCTTGTCTTTAGTGTTGAAAATGCGTACTATTTTGCATACGATTTGTCAATGAGAAAGAATTTTACAAAACCAAAAATTTACATTACAGGAGCTGATTTAAGTAAACGCTCATACGTTTATTCCTCTTATCGAAATCAAAAACTGGGAAGCTAAAACGTGCAACTCCCTTTTATGGAAAAGCGAATACGTACAAAAGAAGATCGATTATTTATATTTTCTACCTATAGAAAGAAAATCCTTAAACTCTTAAAAAAAGGATACATCCCTTTTGTAGTCTAGAACTTAAAGAATGCATAAGAGTACGTAATAAGGCTTTGTATAAAAGAAAAAAGACTAATATTAAATGCAATTAAATTATACAATCAAGTAAAATTACACTTATCTTTAGACTTTAAAACACCAAATATGGTATATAAATTAGCAACGTAAATTCAATTTTAACCTGTAGCCATATTTTAAAACTAGACAATTTACTACAAACGAAATATCTCCAATTTTCCAGCTGCACAATACTTATAAAAACCTTATATCTTTAATAATAAAAACAATTTTCAGATATAAAAACCATCACTTAATTTTTTAGTTTTTAGAAAATGACAATTGAAAAAATTGTTGTGGAATCTTTATAAAAACAGTATCCGAATTAAAGAACATATAAGAGATATTTAAATAATTTTAAAAATAATCTATTAAATTTTGAAAGGAAACTATTTATAATAGACTAAACAAACTAATATAAAATAATAACACTTATGAAAAAATTAGTACTATCAATCTCAATGTTTTTAATTATAATAACAACAGGTTTTGCCCAAGTTGCAGAAAATGCAGAAGATGTAACTCCATTAAAAGTTGGTGACAAAGTACCAACTATTAAACTTACTTCTTTAGAAAACATCCAAGTTTCTCTTGAAGACATAGTGAAAACAAAACCTACAGTTCTTTTATTTTATAGAGGTGGATGGTGCCCTTATTGCAACAAACATTTAGCAGCAGTTGGACAATCAAAAAGTGAAATTTTAGAACTTGGTTATAAAATTGTTGGAATAAGTCCAGATTCTCCAACAGAATTAAAAGAATCTATTTCTAAAAACGAATTGAGTTATGACTTATATTCTGATGCAGATGGTTCATTAATTAAAAGTATGGGAATTGCATATAAAGCCCCAGAAAAATACAGTAACATGCTTTTAAAATATTCAGGAGATAAAAACTCAGGTATATTACCAGTCCCTTCATTGTTTGTTATTGGTGTTGATGGAAAAATACTTTATGAGTATGTAAATCCTGATTATAAAACTAGAATGAGTCCTGAAGAATTAATTAAACAATTAAAATCTTTAAAATAAATTCGTTTTGTTACAAAGGGTTAAACACTCGATTGAAAAATTTGTTTTAACCCAGTAGCAAGATTTCAAGAATTATATTTTTAATGTAAATTGTATATAGTTTAACATTATCATACAGCATAAGCCCCGTAAAACGGTTAAAATTCGGAAAAAACATAATCAATACGAGGTCTGCAGTTCAACTCTGCCTCACGCTATATAATTTAAATAAAACAAAACGAACGGTTTAAATTTCTAAACCGTTTTTTTATACCTAATTTAAATGAAAACCAAAAATTTACATTGCAGGAGTTGATTAAGTAAAAGTTGGTATATATCAGCCTTTTAAATATCTTATTATTATTCTTTACGATACACCCATCTAAAAATACCACTATCAAGAACCAATTTTGAACTAGTTTCTATATTCGCCTCCAAAACTAAATCCATCATCACATAAATTTTACCGTCTTCACCTGTACCCCATATAAATGGAATATTTGAGGACATATCATTTGACATTTTACCGTTAAAAGCCCCGTCACTTGTTTCACTTGAATAGAATTCTATATAGCATGTTTCGCAAGATGTATCTGAGACAGTTCCTCCAAATTCAACTTCAACCTCGTACCACTTCCCTATCATTTTTTTCTCTTGTGCAGTAAGTGCACCCGATGAATCATCTTTAGAACAACTTAACAACAAAGCTGAGATTTACGGTGTAAATCGCTAGCTAAAAATAACAATTCTTTATATGTTACAAAATACCTTGTACTTATTTTTAGTAAGTCTAAATTACTAACTTAACTTATTAATTTTATGCTTCTTACTATTTAAGAAATAACTGTGCTTCTTGAAAAACTAAGAAAACGCCTATCTAGTTTACACCAGATAAACATTTAATTTTACAAGATTCCTTCATCTGAAAAACTGTAGAAACTTTGAGAACTTGAAACAATCAAGTGATCAATAACTGTTATATCCATGAGTTTTGAAACTTCTTTCATTTTCTGTGTAATATGACAGTCAGACTCATACCCCGAGATCTGCAATTCAATTCTGCATCACGCTACAAAATTAGAGAAAAGAAAAACTTACTTAAATAAAAAAGGGTTGCCATAGCAGCCCTTTTTTTATCTTTCATTTGGGTTAGTAATCTGAAGCCTATTAGAAATTTGTCAATTACACCAACCGTGTTCTTGGAAAGAATAAACTATTTTAAATTCTCAGTAAAAAGTAAAAGGTTGTCTCCAATGGAGACAGCCTTATTACGCCAAAGTTTATTTGGTTATCTGATTTCTTTTACAACAATCTTACCTATTAGGTTAACATCTGTCCCTTGTGTTTTCTCAAGTTCCAAATTCACGTCAGTAGATGGTTTAAATAAGAAGTTTGTTGTTGACATATTGTAAGATACATCAGAACCACCTTGACCAAAATAAATTTCCGTTCCAAGGTAAGCAGAATTCGTTGCATCTTTCATTTTGAATGTATGTCCTCCTGATGCATTGTAAATATAGAAAGCAACTGTTACCTCATACATTTTATTCGCGTGCAAGGTAATTGATGATCCGTTCATTACAACTCCATTTACATAAGTACTTGATGGCCACATAGCAGTCAATGTTTGTGGACCTAATGTACTCGCGTTTCCAATATAAGCGTAGACATACTCTGGCATTGTAGAGGCACCTCCACTCACTTGCCAACTTGCATTACCACTAGCGTCAGAAGTTAAAACTTTACCAGCTCCTTGTGTGCCATCTGCAAATTTTGTAGTTCCAGTAAATGTTTTAGAACCAGTTATTGTTTGATCTCCTGATGTCATAACAGCTCCAGAAGCTGCTACATTTACAGCATCAGTTACATCAGCTCCAGCTTCTATTGTATTTAATTTCGTACGTTCCGTTGACGTAATTATATTTCCACTACCTGTATTAGAAATTGAAGCTATTACAGTTTGTTGTGCATCTGTTACATAATTTTTATCTGTACTTGCTGCTATATCTGCTGTGGTTGCATCGGCTCCTGCGGTAACCAAACCTTTGGCATCATACGTAATTTTGGTTTTTGTAGCTCCAGTAATTGCCGAATTTTCATCTACCTTACCATCTAAGGCTGTTTGTGTTAAATCACTAACTGGTTTATCTGCATCACTTGTATTATTTACATTTCCTAAACCTACTTGTGCTTTGGTTACTGAATGTGGATTGTCTGTTTTTGTTGCATGCGTTGTACTCGCTGCTACTGCTGTATTTGCTGCTACCCTAGCTTCTGTATAATATAAATTTGTACCCTCTGCTATGTCTGTTGTAGTTGCATCTGTTCCTGCAGTAACCAACCCTTTGGCGTCATACGTAATTTTGGTTTTTGTAGCTCCAGTAATTGCCGAATTTTCATCTACCTTACCGTCTAAGGCTGTTTGTGTAGCTGTGCTAACTGGTTTATTGGCATCAGAAGTATTATTTACATTTCCTAAACCTACTTGTGCTTTGGTTACTGAATGTGGATTGTCTGTTTTTGTTGCATGCGTTGTGTTCGCTGCTACTGCTGTATTGGCTGCTACCCTAGCTTCTGTATAATATAAATTTGTACCCTCTGCTATATCTGTTGTAGTTGCATCTGCTCCTGCAGTAACCAACCCTTTGGCGTCATACGTAATTTTGGTTTTTGTAGCTCCGGTAATTGCCGAATTTTCATCTACCTTACCGTCTAAGGCTGTTTGTGTAGCTGTGCTAACTGGTTTATCTGCATCACTTGTATTATTTACATTTCCTAAACCTACTTGTGCTTTGGTTACTGAATGTGGATTGTCTGTTTTTGTTGCATGCATTGTACTCGCTGCTACTGCTGTATTGGCTGCTACCCTAGCTTCTGTATAATATAAATTTGTACCCTCTGCTATATCTGTTGTAGTTGCATCTGCTCCTGCAGTAACCAACCCTTTGGCGTCATACGTAATTTTGGTTTTTGTAGCTCCGGTAATTGCCGAATTTTCATCTACCTTACCATCTAAGGCTGTTTGTGTTAAATCACTAACTGGTTTATCTGCATCACTTGTATTATTTACATTTCCTAAACCTACTTGTGCTTTGGTTACTGAATGTGGATTGTCTGTTTTTGTTGCATGCGTTGTACTCGCTGCTACTGCTGTATTTGCTGTTACACGCGCTTCTGTATAATATAAATTAGTTGTTCCCTCAGTTAAATCATCTGTTGTAGAAACAGCTACATGATTTATATCACTTACTTTTGCTGTATTCAATGAAATAGCATTATTTTGAATAATTTGCTCTCCTTGTAAAGTGGAAATTGCCGTTAGATTTGCTGCTTCTGCAGCTTTGGCTCTTGTTACTTCTTCTGAAATCGTAGTTGCATTTATTGCAATTCCCGAGATATCCTGATCACCAGTGTTTATACCAGTTGTATTACTAATGGTTGTAATCTGAGCTGGTGTAATTCCAACTTTGGCTGAGTTTAAAGTTATTGCAGAATTCTGAATTACTTGTTCTGCTTCTAACGCAGAAATACCATTTGCATTTATTTGTTCTGCTGCTGTGGCTCTTGCTACTTCTTCTAAAATTGATGCTGAATTACCTACAATTTGTTGTGTTGTTTCCTGCGTTGGCGGTTGTGGCATATAAGTTAGATCCTGCTCACTTAAAGCACTATAATTAGTACCTCCTTTAAAGTCAATCCCGACTTTTAATTTCTTTGTAGCACCGTCCCAAAAAACATCTGTAAAACTAGTACCGCTTGTTGGAGAACCGGTTCCTATTAATAGATTTAACATACCATACTTATCTGTTGTTGTACTATGCTGCTCCTGATATTCTTCAGTTCCTGATGCATTTACAATAGTAAATTGAATGGAGACAGTGCTGTTTGCCAAAATATTGTTCTCGGCGTTTTGCCCAGGTAATTCCTGTGGTTGCGGATTTAAAATAACCGCTTGGTAACTAATCCCTTTAGTTTGTGAAAAACTTTGAAACATGGTTACTAATAATACTAATAAGAGTAATATTCTTTTCATAATTGTTTGTTTTAAATAATTGTTTGTGTTGATTTTTTAGTCTATACTTATTCCTGTTGCTTCTTTTTTAGAAAGATTAATTAACAATCCAAAACCAACCTTGTTACTTGCAATTTTTAATTCCGCATCACCTGAAGCCATATCTAAACTTTTTCCATACAGATATTGTACATAAAAAGAAAGGTTTTCTGAAATTGGATGTGAAAATCCTACCCCAGCCTTTATTGAAATTAAAGTGGTATCAAAATCATCATTATTTTTTAAATCAATTACGTTGTTATTAAATGTTTGAGTTCCCTGAACAAAAAATCCTGCAGACATACCTCCTTTTAGGTATACACTTGCTTTTTTAATATGAAATAGGTTATAATCTAAACCAAGGTTTAAGCCAGCATAGTTCACATTCCATTCCATATAGTTTCCTAAAGCAATATCGCTTCCTATAGCTCCATAACTTACATAATCCAATCCTACATTTAGATGTAGGTTTTCTGTAAATAGTTGATTCCTATAACCAACTTCCATATAGCTATTGCTAGTTGCTTGCAAATTTTCAAGGCTACTTCCTTGTGAGTTTTCATAATCGAATGAAGTGGATGTTTTCCCACCTTCTACATATAATTGTTGTGCAATGGCTATTGTTGATGTTAATAGCAGAAGTAATAAGGTAATTTTTTTCATAAATAATCTATTTAGTTAGTGAATGCATTTGATTTTTAAAATGGGACGAATTTGTAAATAACACAAAATAATGACTCTTACTTTTTAAGTATTTTTTTTACAAATTGCTTGTTGTTGGCTGTTACCTTTAAAATGTAATCAGCAACTGAAAGATTGTTAAACTGTAATTGTATGTTTTGATCGGCAGTATAGTTTTTTGAAAATACCAAGCGTCCCAATATATCAAAAACAGCAACATCTACTTTGTCTGTTATTTGTTCTGAAAAGGAAATGGTAACACTTTCTATAAAAGGGTTTGGATAAATAATAGCTTCTAAATTTAATGGAATGCTTGTATCTCTAATTTTTGCCAATACATCCGGTTGAATAAAACCTTGGCGTATCGTATAGTTTTCAGTACTAAACGTGCCTATTGCACCAGCTTGGCCAAAACTTTGTTGCACAACATAATTCTGGTTGTTTATCGCAACATTTTCTGAAGACCCAGCAACTCCAGTGGTAGCGCGCACTAAATAGGTACTGGAACTGTTTTGAGCTTGTAAAATTTGAATAAAAAATAAAAGTAAGAGATTCGTGAAAAGTAATTTTTGTTTCATTTAAAATAGTTTAAAAAAGAAAACTTAATATCTAATTTAAAACATTGTTAAATGATTTTATGGAGACGATAAGAAGACTTTTAGTTAGTTATTGCAAATATAAAATTTAATTTCAATTCACCTAACAAATGGTATACTTTTACATTCAAAATACAACAAAGCACTAATAAATGGATTTTCAACTATAAATTTTATAAATATTAGATTTCAAACAATTCAAGTAAAAAACAAGTATTACAAGTAGAAACAAAAGTTGACAAAAGATCAAAAACTAAAATTTCATAATAAATTATAACACTTAAAAGGTTTATAAATTAAAAATAGAGTTTCATAAATTACAATAACTCCTATGCTTTAAATTATGTTACATTCAGAACAGTACTAAAAAAAATTGTTGTTTAATTAAATTTACTAATAGTATATTCTTATAGAATAGTACTTTTGTAATCAAAAATACAATTATGATTAGACAATTATTAATTATACTTATTTGCCTTACTTTAGGTGAAATTATAGTCTATTTTACGGGTATTAAAATACCTTCAAGTATTATAGGAATGCTTTTATTAACTGCAGGTCTTCATTTTAAAATTGTAAATCTTAAGTGGATACAAGAAATATCCGATTTTCTTTTAGACAATATGGTATTCTTTTTTATTCCGCCAGGTGTAGCTATAATGTGCTATCTAGATATAATTTCAAACGAATTAATACCAATAGTTGTTTCTATTTTAGCGAGTACAATTTTAGTATTATTAAGCACAAGTTTTACGCATCAAGTATTACGAAAAATAAAATCTAATAAGCAAACAAAAGATAAGTAATGGAACTAATTTCAGAACCTTATATACTATTAACCATAACAGTTGCTCTTTATTGGTTCATAAAATACCTTCAAAACAAAACAAATTCGGTACTCTTAAACCCTATATTAATAACAATTATTGCTGTTATATCAATCTTAAAATTAACTGGTACTTCTTATGAAACGTATCAAGATGCTGGAAAATATATCGCATTTTTTTTAAAACCTTCTATTGTAGCATTAGGGGTGCCTCTATACCTTCAATTAAGTAAAATAAAAAAACAAATGATGCCTATTTTCATTTCACAATTGGTAGGCTCTATTGTTGGAATTGTTTCTGGGGTGCTTTTTGCTAAATGGTTGGGCGCCTCAAATGATGTAATTATCTCTATAGCTCCAAAATCTGTAACCACTCCCCTAGCCATAGACATTTCTAGTGCCATAGGAGGTATCCCTTCTCTTACGGCTTCTATGGTTGTTATAGTTGGAATCTTCGGATCTATAACTGGCTTTAGAATATTACAACTCTTTAAAGTGAAAAATCCAATATCTAAAAGTCTTTCTATGGGAACAGCAAGCCATGGATTAGGTACAGCGGAAGCCATGGCGGTAAGTCAGCGATTTGGTGCCTATTCTAGCATGGGACTAATTTTAAATGGATTATTTACAGCTATTTTTACACCTATTATTTTAAAATTATTAGGTTTTATATAAAACAACACAATTATTTTAAGTGCAAAACCATAACTCAAAAAAACAATGTAACTTTGTCTTTATTCATTTTAAAAAATGAACAAATTAAACAACTAACAAGCGTCCAGTTTTAAAATAACACATTCTTATAAAACTATATTAGCATCAATATTATGAAAAACGTACTGCTTATTTTCCTTTTTAATTTATTATATTTTAGTGGATTTTCACAATCTGAAATAACAGAAACTGAAATAAACAATCATATCCTATTTTTAGCTTCAGAAAAAAATGCTGGAAGATATCCTGGTGGAAAAGAAAACAGAAGGGTTGTTAGATACCTGAAAAAAGATTTTAAAACACAAGGAATTATCCCTTTCAACAATAATTATAAACAAAAGTTTAAAGCTAAATTACGTGTTAAAAAAGGTGAAAAAGAAAAAAAACTTGCTAATACTTGTAATGTAGTTGGCTATATAGAAGGTAATGACCCAATTCTTAAAAAAGAATTTATTGTTTTAGGAGCGCATTACGATCATTTAGGAATGGGAGGACCTTCATCTAAATCTAATAAAGTACATACAATTCATTATGGTGCTGATGACAATGCCAGTGGTACTGCAGCACTTTTAGAAATCGCTGAAAAAATAGCTTCAAACAAAAAAGAATTAAAACGCAGTATTATTTTTATTGCTTTTGGGTCTGAAGAACAAGGTTTATTAGGTAGTAAGTTTTTTGTAGAAAACCCATTAGTGCCTATCTCTCAAATAAAATTAATGATTAATATGGATATGGTAGGAAGGCTAAATGCTGAAAAACATGTGTATATGGGTGGTGCTGGTACATTTCCAAACGGGGTAAATTTTATGCAAAACTTAGGAGATGCTTTAGATTTAACCCCAATTGTACACGCGGGTTCTGTTGGTGGTTCAGACCATGTTTCTTTTTATGCAAAAAACATCTCTGTTTTAGGAATCCACACAGGAGGTCATCCGCAATACCATACACCTGAAGATACTGCTGATTTAATAAATATTCCTGGAGAAAAACAAGTATGCGAATATATTTATAAAGCCTTAATGGAACTTACTACAACTAATTATAAATTAGAATTTATTAGACAAGATTAACTATTTGCTTTTAAAAACAAGGTATTAAATATAAGTTCGTACTATTTAAATTGAATGGTTGCGTTTTTGGGTATTGTTTGTAAAAAAAATCTGCACCTTCTTTCCTACTGTTATAATCTTATACCTTATTTTTAAACTTTTCTTTTAATTTATTCTCAACTTTAATCACTAATAAAACAACCATTAAAATCATTAAACCCAAGCCTAAAAATGTAGAAATTTCTTCAGTTGGCTTGTAAATTAAACCAACCAATCCGCATAACGAAAGTACAAGTCCTAATGTTATCAGTTGTTTTGCTGAATATATTTGAGCAAATTTCCATCGCTCTTTATTTTTCATTGAGCTGGCTGTTCTATACCCGTACAAACTATTTATTTTTTTGGGTGGAAACCTATACATAATTGCTCCAGTAACACAAAAAATTAGTCCGCTACCAAACGGAATTAAAAACAATGGATTATCAAAAAACATATTATTTAATTTTATAGCTATCGGAGTTCGATTTGATTAATAAATAAGGAATTCCAATAATTAAAGAAGCATAAAAAGCATAATTTTGAATGCTTGTATTTTCAGTAACTATAGAAACTAAATATCCTACAATTATTATAATAGCCATACCAAACATGGCCTTCAAAAAAACAGTGGCAATTCCCTCAATATCATATTTTTCTTTTTCTTCTTTAGACATTGTATTGTAACCCGCAATTAAAAAATACATCTTTCCGTATTTTATTAAAATTCCGAGAACAATAAAAAGAAGTGCTACTCCAACCATATTTTATTTATTAAATTTTATACTAATAAATTATTAGAATTCTTTTGTTAAAAAGCAATTTATCAAATAATCAAAACTACTTCCTTATCTAATTTATGTAATAATTTGCCTAATACCTTATAAATCCTACTCTTTTTTTATTGGCTGATACTATTTTAATATTCTAATAAAAACCAAGTTCCTTGTTAAAACTTACCTTTCTAACAACCATTTCTTAGCTAAATTAGGCCATGTTTCAGCTGCAATATTACCTGGTCGTATACCATACCCATGTCCTCCTTTTGGTAACAGGTGTAATTCAACAGGAGTACCATTATCTCTTAACGCCTGTGTAAATACAAGAGAACTATTCCCATATGGATCATCTGCTGTTCCGAAAATAAAAAAAGGTGGTATGTTGTTACTCAACACTAATTCTGGTGTAATACTTCTATCTTTTCCTTTATCTAAATAAGCGGGATATATAAGCATTGAAAAATTTGGCTTACAAGATAATTGATCTATAGCATCTGTTTTAGGATAAGAATCTATTGTAAATCGAGTGGATGCTCTAGCACAAAGGCTTCCTCCTGCTGAAAAACCTATAAGACCTATTTTTTCAGCATCTAAGTTGTATTTTTTTGCATTGTTACGTACAACTCTAATCGCTCTTTGAATATCATTTAGTGCACCTAGCTGTTTATTGGGCACGCGGTATTGCAAAACAAAAGCGGTATAACCAAGTTTATTAAGCCATTCTGCTATTTCGTAACCTTCTTTATCAATAGCTAATATGTTATATCCACCACCAGGACAAATAAGTATCCCTACGCCTGAATTATTTGATTTTTCGGGTTTAAAAACGACTAAAGCAGGATTTGTTACAGCTGTTAATCTAGTTACATTCCCTTTTGTATTAGCAGTTGTAATAGGTAAATGCTTTACTTCCGTTTCTCCGGGCACCTTATCTGGCCATAAATAAATTGTATCTCTTGTCTGTGCTTGAACTACTGAAAAGAAAAAAAAGATTAAACTTTTAAAAAAAAATAATTTAAACCATTTCAAGGTGTGCTTCCTTAAATTCATACATATTACTATTCTACAAAACGCACTACTTAATCATTTTTTTAGATAGCATTCATTTTGTAATTAAGCACGTAATTTACAAATAAAAACAATCACTTAAAAAATAAAAAAGCTTCTTTTTAAGAGGCTTTTATGTTGTGGTTCAATCTGTATTGAAAGTATTTAGAATTGTTACTTATATTGTAAACTGATTTTATTTTTTATGCAATAAGTTCCATTTCATTTCTCTCGCAACAACGGTTTTATTTTGATTTAGGTTTTAAGTAACAGATTGCCGCAGTTGTGTTTTCATTGCATTACAACACACCTTTGCAATGACGGAATAAAGTTTAACCCGGCCTATCGAAAGTGTATCGTAAAATATGAAGTGAAACCGCAGATTCACGAACACAAATAATAAAATAAAAAGGGATAGTGAGTAAAACATCGTAAAATTTTAGGCTATGATATTCCTACTTAAATTCTCATAGAACATCTTTTAAAAAGTGGTAAAAACTCATAAAAAAAACCAAGCGAATGCTTGGTTTTATATTTAATTTACTCTTATCATAAAATAAGAATACAACTATAGCTCTAAAAAAAAACGTTAAAAAATACCGCGCTTGGCCAGTTTTAAAAACCCGCCAAAATTTACAGGCCTATACGTTCCGGTATCAAAAGCGGCACCTAAAGTAATTTCTACAGGTATATTTTTTAGTGTAGGAATCGTAGCTTCTAACAATCCTGAAATTTGATGGGGCTTATCAACATACTCGCTTCCAAACCAACCATAATAGGTGGTACTGCTAAGCAATGCCTTATAAGCAGTGTTTTTCACCATTCCTTTAATTCCAATATTAAAAGCTAAAAAACGGTTATCGCCATCAATAATTCCTTGGGTAATACCATCTTCATTTTCGGGTTTTGTAGTAAAATAAGGTGAACCAATGGTATTTCCAAAGTAAGTCCAACCAGATTGGTACACGCCATTATTAAAATAATTATCCATTCCGCTTGCTGCATGAAAACCAAATTCATCGCTGTAATGTGGATCGTCTCCACTAGCGTGTTTAGTGTACGTTACCTCCGCTAATACATGAGAAATAAAAGCTTCCGGTTTTTTAAGATCTACAAAAACTCCATACAAAGCATCTGGATAATTCATTAATTCACGACCTGATCTATCTTCAAATGGATGCGACCAATAGAAGTTCCAATTGTGTTTGTCTCCTTCATAATTAAATTGTAATAAATAAGAACCTAATTGATTTCCTATAACATTAATTTGATCGCCTCCTGTAGCATCACTTCCTCCGGAACTTCCAGAGATTACTCGTAGGTAATTTTTAAATCCTGAAGGTTGTTTGCCATATTTTGAAGATGTCCCAGCCCATTGTGCATAATGACTTAACCCTGTAATCATTGCTAACTTAGACGATAATTTTGATTTTAAATACAAACTTTTAATATGCAAGCGTGCATCTGATACCATACGCTTATCATTTAAAAAATAATCGCCATAATTTCCTTTTACCGATAACCACGTACGTGCAAAAGGTAATGTTACAAATTTTGTTAATCTTAAATTGTATCCAGGATACGAACGCGCATTTGTTGCCATTGTAATTGAACCATTTGAAGAAGATAAACCTTCCCAACGCAACTCATTATGCTTTACACCTACTGTTAATTCCCAGTTTTTATACTGCAAGCCGCCATACAATTCATTTATAAACAGGTTGTTTTTAGAAACCTCCGAACCGCCTATTACAGACGCTTTATAATTAAATGTTAACGCATTTGTTAATCTATTGTTATTAGAAGCAATACTTGCATCTACCAATCCATAGCTAACAACATTTGGAATGGTTCCAAACCTATTTGCTACCATCCAAAAAGGCATACTTTCAGCAGTTGCAACACCTGAATTTAATGCTAACTCATATTCAATACCTGTGTTTTGTGCATTTATTTTTACACAAAACACCAATGCTACAAGCACTAAAAATAGTTTATACTTCACAATCACTTATTTTTTAAAAATTTCTTTCCATATAGATTTTTCAGAATCATCTTCACCATAGCCATAACCATAACCGTAGCCGTAACCTTGTTTTTGATCGGCGCCATTCATTACAAGTGCCATATTAGGCAAACGTTTTTCGCTATTTAATTTCTTTGGTATTTTTAACAAACGTTTATCAAGGTAATTTGCACGTACCACATAAATAAATAAATCTGCATTGTTTTTACTTAATAATAAAGTATCTGTAACCACACCAACCGGAGCTGTATCCACTATAACATAATCGTAATGTGCCTTTGCATACTCTAAAACTTCTTCAAAACGGCCATTCATTAATAATTCTGCAGGATTAGGTGCTATAATTCCAGAATGTATCAAGTCGAAATTAGTTGTTTCAACTTTGTAAATAATATCTGTTACTTTTAGTGAACTCAAGATTAAAAAATGACTTAAACCCATTTTATTTGGTATGTTTAAATATTCTGCCAATTTTGGTTTTCTAATATCTGCACCAATTACCAATACTTTTTTCTTAGACAATGCCAATACTTCGGCTAAATTTATGGCAACGGTTGTTTTACCCTCTCCAGCAATAGTAGATGTAACAAAAATTACTTTTGAAGCCTCTTTTGTATCAGCAAGCATAAAATTAACATTGGTACGCAATAAACGAAACGCTTCAGCCTTTCCATCTCTTTGTGTTTCTTGTACTACTGGTGCTTCCCCTGGTTTACTATTTGGTATTTCTCCTAAAATAGGTGCTTTAAACACAGCTTCAACATCTTCAAAAGTATGTACCTTATTATCAAATAAAAATATTAGATAAATAATTACAAATGGAATTAAAAGCCCTAATAGTAAGGCTGCCAAATACACAATTTTAGTTTTTGGCGACACTGGTATTTTACTTCCATATGCTTTGTCTATAATTTTAGCATTTGGTGTAGTTACCGCTAAACTAATGGCATTTTCTTCTCTCTTTTCTAATAAATACAGGTACAAGGTTTCTATAATTTGTTGTTGACGTTGTATGTCTCTGTATTCTCGTTCTTGTTTTGGAACAGAGGTAATCTTAGAATTTAAACGGTATTCTTGTCGTTGTGCTTCTTTTAAAGAAATACCTAAAGAAGATTTTAAATTCACCAAACTTTGCTGAATACTTGCCCGTAATTGCGATAATTGTTCTTCTAAGTTTAATAAAATAGGATTTAATTTACCCGAACTGTTTAAAATACGGTTGTACTCTAATAACAACTCATTATACTGCATGGTATTTTGGTTGGTATTTTCATCTGCCAATCCTAAATTTGCTGGTATCAATTCTTTTTCGTTGCTATTTACATAGGTTGCTACGTAATCTACTAATTTTAATTGCGTATTTAACTCTACAATTTTTTGCTCAATACTATTATTGGTATTTAAAATTAAGCCAGATTCTGCTGTAATATCAGTAAGCTTATTGTCTGTTTTAAAATCTTCTACACCTTTATCTACCAACGATAAATCTTTTGAAATCACTTCCAAACGATCATTTATAAAAACATCGGTATTTTTAGCTACAGCGCTTTTATCTTCTATAGCTGCTTTATTGTACTGTTCTACTAAATAATCTATAATTTCGCGTGCTTTTTTATTAATACCATCTTGCATGGTTAAATTTACCAAGCTCGATTTTTTATCGTTGGCAGCAATATTTACACGTTTTCTATAACTATCAACCACATTTTCTAAAGGTGCAATTGCAACAATAATTTCTTCATCTAAATAAGCATTTGTAGTATTTTTAGGAGTTATGGTAAATGCTCCAAAATCGGTAGTAACACGTTCTCCAAAATTATGAGTTTTACTTTCTTGCCCTTCTGCACTAATCAATTCAAAAGTAGTAGTAGACAGTTTTTTAATATTAAAAACGGTATCTAATTGGTATAAAACAGAATCTTTTATAAAAAAGTTTATTTTAAAGGGAACAGCATCTCCATACAATTCTACATCACGTACACTTCCTTTATAGCGGTAAGAGATATTTAATTTTAAATCTTTTACCACACGTTCCATTAAACTTCTGGATTTTAAAATCCCAATTTCATTGTCTAAATTAGATTTTGAACCTCCAAAAACGCCTAAATCTTCAAAGGCTGAAAGTTCTGAAGACATCCCTCCATTATTTTCATCATCAATTAAAATTGTTGAAGAAACTTCATATTGTTTTGGGGTATATCGTAAATAAATAAAGGCAACAAAAAGCGCTGCTACTATTCCTACTATAAACCATTTATAGTAAGCCAAGTACTTTTCAAACACTTCACGAAAATTAATAATATCATCGTCTTCATCTAAATAAACGAAGTCAAAATTCTTTTTATCTTGCATAATCGGTACGTTTTTAGCGTGTAAAAATTGCTATTAATGAAATTAATGTTGAAATTGTTGACAGAAATATCCCTGTATTAGATCCTACTGCCGAAGAGTTTATTTTTGTTTTATTTGGCTCTACATACAAAGCATCATTTTGTACTAAATAATAATAAGGCGACTCAAATAAATTTTTATCTGTTAAATCTATAGTGGCTATAGTACGTTCTCCTTTATGTTCACGTACAAGTGTAACTGTTTGTCGTTTCCCTTGAATTTGCAAATCACCTGCCAAGCCCAATGCTTCTAAAATGGTAATTCGCTCTGTTGGTACAGTATAAACTCCAGGACTTTTTACATCTCCTAAAACAGATATTTTAAAATTGGTAAGTCTAACATTTACTGTAGGATTCACTAAATGATCTACTAATAAGGTTTTAATATGTTCCGATAATTGCGTGGTGGTATAACCCGTAACCTTTAAAGTTCCCAATACCGGAAAATTAATTTCGCCTTTTGCATTTACCAAATAAGGCAACTGTTTTGGTGTTCCATAATTTTGAGCTGTTTCATATAAATTAAAAGGCATAGCTGCTTCTTGATTTATAGTTGAAATATGAATGGTTAATAAATCTCCAGGTTCTAAAACTGGTTCGTAATTTTGAAGCGTTTTAAGGTTTGGTGTGTTTTCACCCTTGTTAAAATAAACCATCTTGTCGGTTGACACACAAGAAGTTAAAAACAACAATACACTTGCTGTTATAAAAAATTTAAAACATCGTTTTTTCATTATTATCTATTTATTTACTTATCTATTATATTATTATTTGTGTTTGTTTTTTTAAAAAATGCAATATTACAAAGTTATGTGTTGTTTGTAAAATTGTTGGCTGTTGGTTTTTGGCTGTTGGCGACGGTCATTGCGAGTGAAATGCAATGGAACGCGGCAATCTGTTACTTAAAAACTAAATCAAAATAAAACCGTCATCCCAAAGTCCTTTACTCACTATACTGTTTTATTTTATAAAAAGGTGTTCGTGAATCTTCGATTTCGGGATCTTATGTGGTAATCTAAATTTTGTTTAATATTCTAACTTTTTTCATTTGCTCTGTTCATTTTTTTCATTGATAAAAAAACGAACCAAAAAAATCTAGGCTTACGAAACTTTATCTAAATGTTTTGTTCAACATCTAAATTTTAGGAACTCGCTTTTAATATTTTTAGCTAGCTATCAAATTTATTGTTAGCTCAAACAGCCTAAAATTTTACGATGTTTTTACGTCACATTTTACGATAAACTTTCGATATGCCGTATAAATATAGATTTTAAACCGTCATTGCGAGTGAAATGCAATGGAACGCGGCAATCTGTTACTTAAAAACTAAATCAAAATAAAACCGTCATTGCGAGTGAAATGCAATGGAACGCGGCAATCTGTTACTTAAAAACTATATCAAAATAAAGCCGTCATGCTGAACTCGTTTACTCACTATTCTTTATTATTTTATTATTGGTGTTCGTGAACCTAGGGTTTCAGCATCTGCTTCAATCAAACTTAAATCATGTTCCTAGTTAATATCATGAGATCCTGAAATCGAAGATTCAGCGGAGCTAAATAAATTCAGGATGACGAAATATTATAAAAACTGTCATTGCGAGTGAAATGCAATGGAACGCGGCAATCTGTTACTTAAAAACTAAATCAAAATAAAACCGTCATCCCGAAGTCCTTTACTCACTATACTGTTTTATTTTATAAAAAGGTGTTCGTGAATCTTCGATTTCGGGATCTTATGTGGTAATCTAAATTTTGTTTAATATTCTAACTTTTTTCATCTTCTCTGTTCATTTTTTTCATTGATAAAAAAACGAAATCGACGATAGGAGATTCACGAACTCCAAATAAATAATAAGGCAGGCGTGAGCTAACCAAAAAAATCTAGTCTGATGATAATTTAATTGAATCTTACAGAAGTTACGCAGTCGACACCAGACTCCAAGCGCCAGCTGGCCTGTTCGGTAAAAATGTTCACTGAACATTTTCTTAACCCTCCATCCTTTTTGGCTTTCTCCCGTTGCTTCACTTCCTCAGATTGCTACTTAAATTCTCATAGGACGTTTTTCAATTCGTCATTGCGAGTGAAATGCAATGGAACGCGGCAATCTGTTACTTAAAAACTAAATCAAAATAAAACCGTCATCCCGAAGTCCTTTACTCACTATACTGTTTTATTTTATAAAAAGGTGTTCGTGAATCTTCGATTTCGGGATCTTATGTGGTAATCTAAATTTTGTTTAATATTCTAACTTTTTTCATTTGCTCTGTTCATTTTTTTCATTGATAAAAAAACGAAATCGACGATAGGAGATTCACGAACTCCAAATAAATAATAAGGCAGGCGTGAGCTAACCAAAAAAATCTAGTCTGATGATAATTTAATTGAATCTTACAGAAGTTCCGCAGTCGACGCCAGACTCCAAGCGCCAGCTGGCCTGTTCGGTAAAAATGTTCACTGAACATTTTCTTAACCCTCCATCCTTTTTGGCTTTCTCCCGTTGCTTCACTTCTTCAGATTGCTACTTAAATTCTCATAGGACGTTTTTCAATTCGTCATTGCGGGATTCTCTAAAACGCATTTTCATCCCTTTTAAATAGCATTTGCCATACTGTTAAAAATATTATTTTAATATCTAAAAACAAGGTCCAATTTTCTATATACCAGATATCGGCTTCGGCTCTATTTGCCATATCTTGTACTTTTTTGGTTTCACCTCTATAACCTGTAACTTGTGCCCAACCTGTAATTCCTGGTTTTGCAAAATGACGCACCATAAATTTATGTACTACTTTTCTATACGATTCTGTATGTTTTAACATATGTGGTCTAGGACCTACAACAGACATATTACCCAACAATACATTATAAAATTGTGGCAACTCGTCTAAACTTGTTTTACGTAAAATTCTCCCTATTGATGTAACTCGCGCATCATTTCTTGTGGCTTGTTTTGCATCGGCTTCAGCATTTACAGTCATACTCCTAAACTTATAACATTTAAAGGCTTCTCCATCTTTTCCCGAACGCATTTGACTAAAAAACACAGGACCTTTACTGTTTAATTTAATAAGTAATGCTAATAATGGAAACAACCATATTCCTATAAAAATTAAAACAAACAAGGAAAATACTATATCAAATAATCGTTTTATAATTCTGTTCGATAAACTTTCTAAAGGCTCGTCTCGTAAACGTAATGTTGCAATATTATTAATATAACTTATATAAAACTTTTGAAATAAATAGCCCGAAAAATTCGGCATTATATGAACTCTCATTAAATTATTATCTGCATAAGCAACGTACTTATTTAATAAATACGATTTGGTTGTTGGTAAGGATATAAATAATTCATCTATCTCTTCAGTTTCTAAATACGAAAATAAAGCTTCATCGTTTCCTTTATGATAAGCTAAAAATTCTTTTGAAGGTGCTTCATCAGAAAAAATACTTTTTATTTTATACCCATTTTCAGGAGGTAGTAAAACTTTTTGTATCAACTGTTCAACTTTGGCATTAAACCCTAAAATTGCTACAGTTCTATAATTTTTTCCACCTCGCCTGTACGATTTAAGCATGATACTTAACATAGTATGCCAACAAATATGCGCCACTGCAAACAATGCCATATAGCTAAAGTAAAACACGCGTGAAATGCCATAGCCTTTAATAACAAATAAAAATGCGGCTCCTAACACAACAAATAACACAAGGGCTTTAAAATCTTTTGCAACTAGTTTATCTAAATATATAACTCTAGGCATATCATACATTTTTAAATAAATAGTTAAAAAGCCCCAAACCGCTACACTTCCAAAAAACAATAAAACATACAGTTCTTTATTTGGAAAAGCCCCATCAAAAATAAGATATGCTGCTGTAAAATAAGCATTAAACAGCAACAATACATCCATTAAAAATGCAGGAATAGGCAAGTATTTCATTTTTCCTTTTGGCATAGCTTTTTGTTTTAAATTAATAATTATTTAAATAATGCGTGTAATTTTTCTTTAAATACATAGTAGATAAATTGGGTATTTCCTATTAAATACCTGCGCCACATACGTTTTGGTTCTTTTAACAATCTAAACAACCACTCTAAACCCAAATTAAGCATCCATTTTGGTGCGCGTTGTACATTCCCAGCATAAAAATCGAATACTGCACCTATAGAGCATATAACATTAGCGTTTACAGTGTTTTTATGTTTATACACCCATTTTTCTTGTTTTGGGGCTGTCATACCAACAAATAAAATATCTGGAGAAAATGCATTTACTTGGGCAAGCATTTCGTTATTGTCTTGTTGGGTAAATACTGTTTTATAAGGTGGAGAATATGCAGCTACTTTTATATTTGGAAATTCTTGTGAAAGCTTCTTTTTTATAATTTCCAAGGTGTTATTAGAAGCACCTAGGTAAAAAACTTTTTGTTCTTTTTTATTTGCTTGTTCTAATAAATATTGGTGGATATCCCAACCTGCAATTTTTGTAATTTTTTTATTGGCCAATAGTTTTGCTGCCAATACAATACTTGTACCATCTGGCAATAAAACATCTCCATTAGTTAATACCTCTGCAAAATGCGGATCTTGTTTTGCTACGCAATACGAATACGCATTAATGGTGTTGATTATACACTTAGTTTCTGTATTTATTGTAGCAAGTGATGCACTAAAAACACTGTTTTTAATTGTTTGGGTTAAATTCATTAAAAATATGGTTGTTTATTTAAGAATTTGATTGTAATTTTTTATCAAATTTTGATAATATATTTCTGATGTATACTTTTCTTTTAATGATAGAAATGCTTGTTCACCCATTTCCCTCATTTTTATTTTATCTAAATATAATGTGGATACTTTTAAAACTAAATCATCTAAGTTATTGCTTTTATAAATTAAGCCAGTTTTATTATTTTTAATTATTTCAGGCGAAGCTCCTAAATCACTCGCAATAACAGGTTTTTTATGTGCAAAAGCTTCAATTATTGATAAACCAAAAGTTTCATTCCAGACACTTGTGAATAATGTAAATACACAGTTTTTATAAAAATCAGATAATACTGCTTTACTTAAAAAACCAACAAATTCAACATTTTTTAAATCCGTTGTTATTTTATCATTTGAACCTGCTATTTTAAAATTTATATTTGGAAGTCGTTCTGCTAATTTTAAAATTATTTCCGAACCTTTTTCTTCACTTATACGGCCGACATATCCAATATAGTCACCTTGATTGTATTTAAAATTTTCTTTTAAAACACCTCTATACATATTAGGTATTAATTCACATCTTCCAGGTTCAAAATCATTTTCAATCAATTTATTCTTTTGAATTGTTGAAATACAAAGATATTTAGCTACATTATTTCTATAATACCCGTTTTTCCTAGCCCAATAATTCCGTAAAGCATAGCCTACACTTTTAAAAATACTGTTTTCACAATTATTAGAAATACAATTTAATTCCTTATTTTTCCCTGTACACTTTTCACAAATTTCTCCTTTTGAAAAAAATAAGCCATTTGGACATAACAAACGGTAATTATGCACTGTCATAGCAATAGGTATCCCCATTTTTTTAATAACAGGTAAAATAGCAGGAGAAATTAGTGGATATAAATTATGAATATGTACAATAGTAGGCTGTTCTTTTTTAATTAATTCCTTTACTTCTCTTATAGTTCTTTTATTGTAAAGTGCTGTAAAAAAAGACTTTAATTTACCAAATCTTATAGTAGGTATTTCTGCGCTACTTCTAAAATAAGTAATTACTTTATGGCCTTTACTTTTTAGCAAATTAATTTGAGCTTCTACAACAGCTTCTTCTCCACTATAATTACTGTATTTATTATGTATGATTAGTATTTTCATTTAAAACCTATCCATTAATCTATTTAATACTGAAAATTTAGCTTTAAATTCTTTTATTAAAACCTTTTCAACCACTGGATTTTTATGAAATTTAAAATTGGTCGCATTAGTTATATCTAATTTTGTTATAAAGCGTTTTGTTTTTTTTGTATGTGTAGCTTCATCATTAAAACCTACACTTATTAGTTTTGATTCTTTTGGAAAAATAGTATATAAATTCTTATTAAATTGATGGTAACACCAACGTATTGCCCAAGAATCAATTTTACCTTTTAGTTGTTTTTTTAACATTCTAGGCAGGTCACTACCACCTTGCATAAATTTAAAACGTTTTTTTAAACTCATTTTAGAGTCACTAACTTCCCAATCTACATCTTGCCATCTATTTTTCCATGTTCCCCAACCCCAAGACGAAGCTCTAACACCTAAATAATAATCTTTAGTCAGTGTTTTTAATGACGGTAAATCCATTGTATATCCAGAAATAGAAAAAACAGATGCTTCCTTTTCGTAAAAATCCAAGGCTTGATTCATAAAATCTAAAAAATTTGGAGCAGTTATTAAATCATCTTCTAATACTATTACTTTTTCATACTCTTCTATTATTTGTGAAACACCAGAAATAATTGAATTTGCCAATCCTTTATTTGTGGGCGATGCTATTATTTTAATAGATTTAAAACCTGTAATATTTTTTATATACTTACGTACTTCTGCTACTTTTTCTTTTGAAATGTCATCTTTACCTCCATCAGAAAAAATAAATAAATCACTTTCTTTTGCTAAAAAATTACACTGTAATGCGGCTACTGTTTGTTTAGTTTCATTTAAACGGTTGTAAGTAAAAAGACAAATGGGTGCTAGCTTCATTTTTTAATTATTTGAAATTTTAGCATAAAAAGTAGGAACTATTGACTTTACATATGCTTTTAAGGCAAAGACAACCCATTTAGCTCCCCAAAATTTTCTACGAAATATAGTATATTCCTTAATATTTAAGCCTAATGGTGAATGTAATAAAGCCCATCTTTTCTTTAAAGAATTTTTAGGATTACACCAACCTGGGACACCTAAATTAGGTGCACAAACTGCAATATACTCTTTAGTTGTATAACAATTAAAACCTTGTTTAATAGCTCTTAAACCATAATCATAATCTCCCATACCATGTGTATATTCTGAAGCTAAATTACCCAACACTTTAAATATTATTTTTGGAACTAAAACAAAGTTGCCATTTATATAGGTGCACTTTTGTAATGTCCCATTTGGTATTACTGCTCCTTTTTCAGTTCTACCACCATAAGAAAAGGTGTTGCTTTTTAAAGAAGCTTTACAAGCTCCAGTTATTATTGCAGGTTTATCAGTTACAGATATTATTTCATTATTACATTCTAAAATATGATTTAAACTAGTATTTTCTAACATCGTATCATCATTCAACCACAAATAAAAATCAAAATCCTTGGTTTTAGCGGCAGTTTCCCAAGCCAAACGCATCCCTTGATTCCAAAATAAAGTACCATTTCCTTTTATAATGGTTACTTGAGGAAAATGCTCTTTAATAGCTACACTTGTACCATCTATAGAGCCATCATCTACTAAAAACACCTCAAACGCATAGCCTTCTGGTATTTTATTTAAATACAAGGTTTTTAAACATTGTACTGTTTTTTCTTTACGGTTGTGGCAGGTTAATAATACTGCTATTTTGTTAAAGCCCATTCTTTTTTTCTTTTATGCTTTAAATATTCAAGTTTTCTATAGCGTTTGTCAAAAATACCACGTACCCAATGTTTTATCTCAGTATCATTCATTGCTCTAAATTTTACAGAATAACATATACCAATAGTAAACCAGAGAAAAATATATTGTAATTCAAATGTTGTAAAATCTTCTACAAAAGCATATACCCACCTAAAAGCGACAAAAACACCTAACAATTTTATTAAATAACTTTTAGACTTATAAAGTGCCAAAAAGGAAGCCCTAAAAAATACTAAAAAATATAAGCATACTCCTATTATTCCATTCCACGTAAAAATATTATGTATTGCAACCTCAGATGCAAAACGCTCTTGCTTACCTGTTCCTAGTTCCTCTGCCAAATAATCTCCAAAATATTGTGAATCATAACCACGTGCTGGAGTCCGCCCAAATAACACATAACCATGTCTAAATGCAGATTGTATTACTTCTACATATAGAAAAGTTCGTGTATCACCCGTGAGTGAATGTTCTTTTACCTCTCCATCTATAACAATTTGTGTAGAATAATTACCTTTAATATATTCATCCATTTTAAAAATATTAAATTTACCTGATATTCCCAATATTAACAAGATAACAGGTAAAATGAACATTCCTAAACTAGCTATTTGTAATAATTTTGGACTTATAATACGCCTAAAATAAAACACAGCACCCAAAACACCTGCAAATAAAAACCGAATAATATTACTCCTCGCATCCAAACTAAATAACACAATAATTATTGAAATAAATAAAATAACATATCGATATTTATTTGATAATAAGGATACAAAAGGCAATAAAAACAGAATTGGTATAAAATATTTACCGTATAAATCTGCACCATGAGACTTACCAATAGTAAAAGGTATAAAAAATAAAAATAAAAATGGCATATATTTTAACCATTTACGCAGTAAATTTCTTAAAAAAACAGTATCATTAGAAAGATAAATTA
Source organism: Lutibacter sp. A64 (assembly GCF_022429565.1). Taxonomy (NCBI): domain Bacteria; kingdom Pseudomonadati; phylum Bacteroidota; class Flavobacteriia; order Flavobacteriales; family Flavobacteriaceae; genus Lutibacter; species Lutibacter sp. A64. The sequence continues at coordinate 655,933 of NZ_CP092487.1, read as the reverse complement.
CCAAGGGTATAAATAACATCAAACTTGTACTTACAAGATTTTTCCATTCCCAATAATTATCCGCGACAAAAAAACCACGAACTATACAAATAGAATTCCAAATCAATAGATATTTTAACGGAGTTACACTCTTTATCTTATTTTTTTTTATCAAAGTATAACTTATATTCGCACATAAAGCAATAATAATAAATTCTACTACCCACCAAAATGTTGTATTACCAATTACTAAAGAAGTATAAGTCCCTACACGAATTAGAGTTATTAATAGGATAAGCCAGATTAACCAATTTTTTTTTTGCTTCACTATTTCTTATTATAAAGTTTATTTATACACTTTGCATTTGCCTCCATATTGTATTTTTCATCTACAAAAGTTTTTGCCTTATTTGCAATCTCTTCTTTAAGCAAATTGTTTTTGTATAGTTTATCTACACTATAAGTCAACGCATCAACATCTTCTTTTATGAGTAAAGCATTTTTTTGTTTTATATTAAAATCTCTTAAACCCGGCACATCATATAAAATTGTAGGAATATTACACGCCATTGCTTCTATGGTGGTTAAAGAAATTCCTTCAAATTTACTAGGCATTATGTAGATATCTGAAGCTATTAAGAAATTTCGAACGTTATTTTGATTTCCTACAAACCTTATATATTGAGTTACATTCAATTCTTTTGCCAAGATTTCCTCTTCACATAAGTCTTCACCTTCTCCTAAATGTAAATAAACTGTATTTGGATATTTTTCTATTATTTGTGGTAATGCTCTAATAATATCTGAGTGCCGCTTTATATGGCTACAGCCTCCTACTGAAATAAGTACCAATGTATCTTCTGCAATTCCTAACTTTTTTCTTACAAGATTCTTTTCACCAACTTTAGCAGGATAAAAACGATTATTCCCGTACCAATTATTAATAAGTGTGGTATTATTAAAAAAAGTAGTACGTTCGTTTTGATAGACCGAATCACTAATAGTTTGAAACCTACAATTTAATAAATTTTTAGCAGACCAACGTAACCAAATATGATACCATCTGCTATACCATGATGTTGGAAAAACATTGTGAAAAGTATGTACACTTCTAATACTTGCTAACTTAGCACACAATGCCATTCCCCAATACGTGCCACTAGAATGATTGTGCACTACTTCAAATTGATTAAGTTTTAAAAACTTTATAAAACTATAATAATAAACCATTCTTTTTATAATAGCAATTCGCTTAGGTATTTTTTTGTGAAATACAGTATATCTAGCATTTTTAAATTTTGAAGCAAACTCACCTAAATTAGGAGCAGTTGCCACAACTGACAATTCGCAACCTAAAGATTGAAAAACAGACGCTGCATCTACATACATAATCTCTGCTCCAGAATACTTTAATTCATGTAAAATGTGTACTACTTTCATTTTTAATAATCAAATTTAAGTGTATTAACATCCTCTATTTGTATTTTGTCCAAATTCAATTGTTTAAGTTTTAAAGTCAAATCCATTTCTTGATCTCCAGTTAATCTCAATCTTGAAATATTATAACCAATCACTTTAGCAGGACAACCTCCAACAACCAAACTATCCTCTTCTTGAGGTACTAAATATTGTTTATTTACTATTGAATTACTCGCTACAATAGTTTTGTCTGGTAAATTTACACCTTTCATTAAGCTAGCTCTATTAGCCAACCAACAATCTTCACCTATAATTATCGGGTTTTGTTTAGCACTAATTTCCTTAGTTATACTGTTTATTGTATAATGAAAATTTGTATCAATAATTTGAACTTCCCAAGCTGTTCTTAAATTTGCCCCTACCTCAATTTTTTGTTGTGCTATTACTTTATTGTTACCTCCAAAAGTTATATTGTTTCCAAATTGAATTTCACCATTTTTAAAACAACTAATACAAGTTCCACTTCCAATTCTAATATTATAACCTTGAATTACTATTTTCCCATGATTATTCCAATGCGAAGGCTTCTCTCCTAAAATTTCACTGTGAATAGTTGTAAATACAAACATCTTCCTTTTAATAGGAACTGTAAATTTAATACTTCCGCTGTTCCCATGTATAATAACCTTTTGATTTAACCAAAAAGGCAATTTTATAGCATCTTTAAAACTCAGTAATCTATAATTAAAAATTATAGTTCTACAAAGATTAACTAAAAATCTTATATATCTTTTCATAATAATTTATTGTTACCAATAACAAGCGCCCTCAACCTGTTGTGCGTTTTTAGGCTTATCTATTTCTCCAGGCCTTACCCAATATTTATTCATTAAATTACTATAGCTCCCTTTTGGAATACCCCAAGTAATTACTCCATAATCTGGATTCTCCCAACGTTTCCCCCTAATTCCAAACAATAATTGCAAAGCACCTCCTAAATGCACTGCTTTTTTACCTTGTCTTTTAACATGTGCCGCTAACGGAAAACCATAGGCCCCTGCTCCAATCAAACAAATATCATAATCTTGTTTGTCTATTTCGGCTTTCATAAAGTCTAATGCTTCAAACCAAGTTTTAAAAGTACTTTCCCCCCCTAAACTTTGTACAGCTTTTACAGTCCTTAATTCAAATGCTGGTAATACTTCTTTTTCAAATAAAAGCGTTCGTTTTTTATACTGTACTTCTATAGTTTCTGAAAAAGGATGTACTACTACTACTTTTTTTCCTTCCAATGCTTTTGTCCAAGGAATTTCAGCCCAAAATGGTTCTAATAACATTAAATGCATATTTAAAGATTCCTTTGATCTATATAAATCAACATTTTTCTCTGCATATAACCAAGAGCCTAAGATATCAACTTCAGCAAGATCTTCTAACATCAGTTCACAAAATTGAGAAATATGTTCTTGATCAGCAGGAAAAAAACCGCTCCAATTTTGCATCTGTTGCATAATGTTTTTATTCCACCAAAAAGCTTCACATGTACCTTTTATATATTTTATATAATTTTCTTTATTTTCTTTTATGCTTAAATAATTCAACAAACATGTTAATTCTGTTGACCCTAACCTAGCAATCATACAAGGCTCCTTACTTAACAAGTTATTGTATATAGCACTAAAAGCTTGCTCTGGATCTTGAATCCCCCGAATAATTTTAAAAGGTTGTTTCTCTATTTTTTGATAAATTTTACGGAGTACTTTTAGAGTTATAATTGATAATTTATTCATTTTTAAGTCGCTTCAATTCCTTATAATTTCTAATAACTTTAGGTATCTTGTTTAATCTATATTTAACTCTCTTAAAAAAAGGCTTTTTCGGAGCATCTTTTACAAATCCTCGTTTTGAAAAATCTACTTTAATTTTATGTTCTTTAAATAAAGGAATTACCTCTTCGTACCATCTACCTTGTATAATCCCAGTAAAAATATACGGTATAATTTCATACTCATTTAGCTTTACATAATTTCTATCTACCACATAATAATCATTTTGTAGGACAGCTGACCTCATAGAGCCAAATTCTTCAAACTCCCAAGCATCCTCATTTACTCTTATCAACTCTAATAATTCTGATTTTCTCCATAAAGCAGCTTGACAAGAAACTCTGTATCTTTGCTTATATTTTACAGTATCTAAATTTTTATAGTTAGATCTACCTTCAGCTATTACAGATTGATCTGTTAAATGAATACATTTAATAACTGTATTGTTTTGCATTAAGTTTACATAATACTCAACCTCTTTATTTTTTACCGAATCTTTTAAAAAATAATCTTCTTGCATATATAACACAATATCTGTGTCCATTGCTTCTAAAGCCCATTTAAGACATTGACTCCAAGTAGCGCGTTCACTTTTTGGAAAATTATTATTTTTACAAACTTTTAAAGGAACAATATCTAAACCTTTAAATTCATAATTTTTATGTTCTGTATTTAAATATAATTTTCCTTTACAGTCTGGCCAATAAACAGTCCATAATTTAAAAAAAGGGTTCCAGCAATCTTCAAATTTATCACAGGTATTTACTAAGATTGAATATTCTTTCATTCTATTTTATTTTTTAAAATCTATTTCTTTTATTACTTTACAAGGATTTCCTAGTGCAATTAGCTCTGAAAAATTACTTATGCCTAAATTTAAACACTTTACCCTTTACTGTTTGTATTAATCCTTCAACTATGGTTTTCTCTTTTTTATCTAGGACCAAATAAGCTGCAAACATAAACATGAATGATGAAAATAAAATTGACAAGACAAAACGAAGAAATCCTTCATCTAACCATAAATTAGTTGAAAATCCAGATAACATTGCAACTGTAAAAATAAAAGTACAAGGAATTAATACTATTTTTATTAAATCTGAAATTTTAAGAGAACACAGTTTTACATTAAAATAAACTTTAAATCCTGTCCCTAAACCAACCATAAAAAAAATAGTTACAATATATAACCAATAAACTGGAAATCCATTTAAAAATAAAAGATACAACACTAATAAAGGCAATAGATTAGAAACTAAACTCGATATATTTATCCCCTTTATATTACCTTTAGCATTTAACGATGTACCTAGGGTTATAGTAAGTTGTTCTAATAATCTACGTATTAATGCTAGTCTTAAAAAAAGAACAGTCCATTCTGGTATTTCCTTCAACCATAATTTTAAAATATAAGGTGTTTCTATAATAACAGGAATGGCAAAAATTGCCAATATAAGGAACGATAATTTACTTCCTAACAAAGAAAAATAAATCATAGTTTGCTCATCTCCTGCCCCTTGTTTTTTTACAATCACGGGGTTTAAAGCTTTCATCATATTATTGGAAAAAGCCATCAATTGTCCATTTAATTGGTTTGCAACTCCTAAAGCTGCATTCACCACTGTTCCAAAAAAATGATTTACAACAATTGCATTTCCATAATTACCCATCATCCCACTTCCAATACCAACTAAATTCCATCCAGCAAAAGATGTCATTTCTTTTAGTAAACTTTTGTCCCAATAACGTTTTGGAGCTATTACACATTCTTTATATGTTTTATGACAATAAATACGCATAATAGTTAACACCAATAAAGGGATACATGCCATAAGCATACCATACAACTCTAACTTATCTCCCATATAATATACAATTATAAAGGCTACGGTTAATTTTAACACCGATTCAATTACTCCTACAACAGAATAATAGAGCATATTTTCGTGCGCATTCAACACTGCTTCATACGGTACAGACATTACAGTAAACATAGTACTTATAATTAAAGAAGCATATACAACCTTTGCTGCATAAATTCTATCTGGTGGTATGTTTAAAATTCCATTAAAAAAGAAATAACCAGCTACCAACAGTACAATTCCTAAAAATAATGCGATACCAAAATGTAAGACTAAACTTACATTAAATATCTGTTTTTGCTTGCTTACTATGCCTTTCCCTTCATAAAAAGACATAAAACGTTGCGTAGCAGATGACATTGCAGCATGTAAAAACCCCAACATACTAATTGCTCCACCCACTACTGCATAAATACCAAAATCTGAAGCACCTAATGCATTTAATATTAAACGGGTAGTATACAAGGAAATAAACATTGTTATTCCCATTTTAGCATATAAAAATCCAGTATTTTTTATTACTCTATTAGCTGTTGACATTTAATGTAAATAAATATTGTAATAAATTTTTAATAAGGTGTTCTCTAATGAATTCAAAATAAGGTAACTTCTTTTAACGTATTTTATCTTTTCCCAATTTGAAAATATTCAAAACCCTTTTCTTCTAAATTGTAACTATTGTATTGGTTTCTACCATCAAAAATAACAGGCGTTTTTAATTGTTTTTTAATTTCTTCAAAATCTGGAGAACGGAATTCTTTCCATTCGGTTAATAAAATTAAAGCGGCTGCATTTTCAATAGCGGTGTATTTAGAGTTTACATAGCTAATATGTTGTACATCTTTTAAATACATGAGTTTGGCTTCTTCTACAGCTTTAGGATCGTAGGCCTTAATTGTAGCGCCTCTTTTTACCAATTCTTTAATTACATAAATAGCAGGAGCTTCGCGCATATCATCAGTTCCAGGCTTAAAGGCTAAGCCCCAAATACCAAACGTGAGTCCTGTTAAATCTTTGCCAAAACGCTGTACTACTTTTTGTGCTATTACCAATTTTTGTGCATTGTTTACCTCTTCTACAGCTGTTATTATTTTTGCATTGTACTTATGTGCTGCAGCAATTTTTTTTAATGCTTTTACATCTTTAGGAAAACAAGAACCTCCATAGCCTGCCCCTGGATAAATAAAGCTATACCCTATTCTTTTATCGGAGCCAATACCTGTACGTACCATATTGGCATCTGCTCCTACGTGCTCACATATATTGGCAATTTCATTCATAAATGAAATTTTTGTTGCTAGCATAGCATTTGCAGCGTATTTTGTCATTTCAGCAGAACGTATGTCCATAGCTATAAACCTGTCGTGCGACATACAAAATGGAGCGTACAACTGTTTCATTTTTTCGGTTGCAACTTTAGTATCCGAACCAATAACAACTCTGTCTGGTTTCATAAAATCGTTAATTGCAGCACCTTCTTTTAAAAATTCTGGATTGGAAACTACATGAAACGGTATGTTTACTTGTCGTTTATCCAATGCTGCTTGTATGGTTGCTTTTACCTTATCTGCTGTACCAATTGGCACTGTAGATTTATCTACTACTATCAATTCGTTTTGCATAGTTGCTCCTATTTCTTTTGCAACTGCCAATACATATTGTAAATCTGCCGAACCATCGTCGCCCATAGGTGTTCCTACCGCTATAAATACAATAGCTGCATCTACAAGTGCTGTTGCTAGATTAGTTGTAAAAGAAAGATTTCCTTGTTCGGAATTTTTTAAAACCATAGGTGCTAAACCAGGTTCGTAAATAGGAATAATGCCTGCTTTAAGTTTTTCAATTTTAGCGCTGTCTGTATCTACACAAATTACCTTATTTCCCATTTCTGAAAAACAGGTTCCAGATACCAAACCTACATATCCACTTCCTACAATTACTAATTTCATATAATTTATTTAATTTTTATTATAACGTACTTACTTGTTTTTAAAAACAACTTTTTATGATTTTTGTTCGCGTTGGTGTACTTCATTTCTTAAACTAGTACTAGAAAAACGATGATCTCTATGGTTAAAATACAGAGTTATGTTATTTTCTTCGCAATAGGTTCTACCGGTAAAATCTTTGTTTTGGTACTCATCACCAACAATACGTACATCAATTTTAAAGGAATGTAATATATCTTCTAAATCTTGTTCTGTGGTATACGGCACAATTTCGTCTACAAATTTACAGCCTTTTAATTGTATATAACGTTCCACTACCGTTTGTACGGGTTTATTTTTTTCTGGTCTGTCTATAGTTGGATCGGTTTGTAAACCGCAGATTAAATAATCGCATTGACTTTTGGCTTCTTCTAACATTTTTATATGTCCGGCATGTAATAAGTCAAATGCGCTAAAAGTAATTCCTATTTTCATTGTTTTTGGTAATTTAGTTACTGGTTTTGGTTGTTGGTTGTTGGTTTTAGGTTTTTGACGACCGTCATTGCGAACCTAATTGATTCAGCATGACGTTTCTTTTAAACTTTATCTATATCTAAATGTCATTCCTGCCTTTCAATTCGTCATTGCGAGTGAAATGCAATGGAACGCGGCAATCTGTTGTTATGTTATCTAAATGTTGTTTAATCTTTTCTATACCGTCATCCCGAACTCGATTACTCACTATTCCTTATTATTTTATTATTGGTGTTCGTGAACCTACGGTTTCGGGATCTCATGTGGTAATCTAAATTTTGTTTAATATTCTAACTTTTTTCATTTGCTCTGTTCATTTTTTTCATTGATAAAAAAACGAACCAAAAAAATCTAGTCTGATGATAATTTAATTGAATCTTACAGAAGTTACGCAGTCGACGCCAGACCGCTGCACTCTTTGGCTTTCTCCCGTTGCTTCACTTCTTTAGATTGCTACTTAAATTCTCATAGGACGTTTTTAAATTCGTCATTGCGAGTGAAATGCAATGGAACGCGGCAATCTGTTACTTAAAAACTAAATCAAAATAAAACCGTCATCCCGAACTCGATTACTCACTATTCCTTATTATTTTATTATTGGTGTTCGTGAACCTACGGTTTCGGGATCTCATGTGGTAATCTAAATTTTGTTTAATATTCTAACTTTTTTCATTTGCTCTGTTCATTTTTTTCATTGATAAAAAAACGAACCAAAAAAATCTAGGCTTACGAAACTTTATCTAAATGTTTTGTTCAACATCTAAATTTTAGGAACTCGCTTTTAATATTTTTAGCTAGCTATCAAATTTATTGTTAGCTCAAACAGCCTAAAATTTTACGATGTCTTACTCACTATCCCTTTTTATTTTATTATTTGTGTTCGTGAATCTGCGATTTCACTTCACATTTTACGATAAACCTTCGATATGCCGTATAAATATTGATTTTAAACCGTCATTGCGAGTGAAATGCAATGGAACGCGGCAATCTGTTGTTATTTATCTAAATTTTGTTTAATCTTTTCTATACCGTCATCCCGAACCTGCCGATAGGCAGAATTGATTTCGGGATCTCATGTGGTTAACTTAAATGCTAATTTCTATTTCATTAGATACAGATTACTTCGTCGCGAAAAGCTCCTCGTAATGACGGACGGTGATTCAACCTTTCAACTAATTCCTAGTTTACTTCATAAGATGCTGAAATCGAAGATTCAGCGGAGCTAATCAAGTTCAGCATGACGAAATATTATAGAAACCGTCCTATGAGAATTTAAGTAGTAATCTGAGGAAGTGAAGCAGAAAGAGTAAGCCAAATAGCGCAGCGGTCTGGCGTCGACTGCGTAACTTCCGTAAGATTCAATTAAATTATCATCAGACTAGATTTTTTTGTTTCGTTTTTTCATCAATGGAAAAAATGAAAATAAAAGATTTTTAAAATTATAACTATTATTCAAAAGATTGCCGCGGTCGTACCTTTCTTGCAATGACGTTAATATTTAAACCTTTCAACTAATTCCTAGTTTACTTCATAAGATGCTGAAATCGAAGATTCAGCGGAGCTAAATAAATTCAGCATGACGAAATATTATAGAAACCGTCATTGTGACCGAATTTATTCAGCACGACGTTGGTGCTTTTAATTTTTCTTTTTAAGATTTTCTTGATTTTCTAAAAACCATTTAAAAGTTGTTGCTATACCTTCTTCTAATTCTATAGAGGCCTGCCAACCTAGCTTATTTAATTTTGAAACGTCTAATAATTTACGTGGTGTACCATTTGGCTTACTGCTATCCCAATCAATAGTTCCGGTATGTCCGGTTATTTTTTGAATGGTTGTAGCCAATTGTTTTATAGTAACATCGGTGCCTGTACCTACATTGTAAACATGTTCTGGTAATTTATGTTCTAGGGTAAAAAGTACTGCTTTTGCCAAATCATCTACGTGTAAAAATTCGCGCATTGGAGTACCATTTCCCCATAAATTTACAGTGGCATTGTTATTATTTTTGGCTTCATAAAATTTACGGAGCATTGCTGGTAGTACGTGCGAAGCTGTTAAATCAAAATTATCGAACGGGCCATATAAATTAGTTGGCATTAAACTCACAAAATCTTTTTGATATTGATTGCGTATAAATTGACACAATTTTACTCCAGAAATTTTAGCGATGGCATAACCTTCATTTGTTGGTTCTAAACTGTCTGTTAATAAATAGTCTTCTTTTAAAGGTTGTGCTGCCAATTTAGGATAAATACAAGAACTGCCTAAAAATATAAATTTGTTCACATTATTTGTATGTGCTGCTTGTATTAAATTGTTTTGTATTTGCATATTTTCTAGTAAAAACTCGTATTGATTTTTACTATTTGCTAAAATCCCTCCAACTTTAGCTGCCGCATCTATAATAGCTTCTGGTTGTTCTTCAGTTATAAATTTATAAACCTGCGCTTGGTTACGAAGGTCTAATTCCTTGCTGGTTTTACCTATTAAATTGGTGTAACCTGCTGCTGTTAAAGCGCGCCAAATAGCAGAACCTACCATTCCTTTATGTCCGGCTATGTATATTTTTGATGCTTTCTTCATGCTGTTTATAATTTAAAAAATTGCGAAGTGAATGTATTAAATTCCAGTGTTTTTTCTTCTAATTTTTATTTTTATGGCATCTTTAATCGGTTTTTCTGAAACTAATATAAGATAACCACCTCCACCAGCTCCTGCTAATTTCCAAGCTAAGGCTTCATTTTTATACGAAGCTATTACTTCGTTTATTTCATTATTTAGCATTGCAGGAAACATGGTTGTTTGTGCTTTAAACGATTTTAAAAATGCGCTAGCAAATGCTTGTAAATCCTTTGCTAAAATAGCGTTCCAAACCGCTTCCGATGCCATTGCTAATTGTGTTACATTGGTTTTATTAATTTCTGTATTGTGCATTAACTCCAAGCCTTGTTTGCGAGGCCACAATAATACCATATATAAATGTTCTTCTAACCAACATAATATTTCTTCCGTATGAATGGATTCTATTTTTTTTGGCCAATAATCATTATCGTAATAATGTCTTACCAGACCCGGCATACAAATTCCAATAGCATCTTGTGCTCCTGAAACAAATTCATTCCCTGGTTTATTTTCATAACGGAACAAAATTTCAGCTAATTTTTCTGGCTTTTCTAAAGGTAACGTATAAGGCCATATTTTTTTTGCTGCATTTCTGGTTGAAGTACTCATTCCACAACGTTCGTTATATTCTATAACAGGTTCTAACGAAAGTGTAATTGCCCATCCTGGTGCATATTTAGAAACATACACCTGATCTATCCAAGTACCTGCCAAATCAATACGATACGGTAATTGAGATTTATTTCCATTGCGTAAAGAAGTGGTAGAACGCTCTGGAAGGCCAGAACTCGGAATTCTGTTTAAAACCACCAATTCTATACCTAATTCTTTACACAGCTCTTTCTTTTTGGGTGAATAACCATCTTCATTTACAACAAAATAATCTGGTTGTAATACTTTTAACTGTTCCTCAAAATCCATAATTCCGTTTCCAGAATTTATAAATGCATCGGTAACATAGCGGATTGCTTTTACCATATACAAACGCTCTAGCTCACTATTAATGGTAAGGCGTCCTTTTAACTCTTCTACGGTTTTATCAGATCCTATACCAACATGCAAGTCTCCATAGGAAGAGGCTTCCTTAAAAAATGCTACGTGGCCAGAGTGCAATAAATCATAACACCCCGATACAAATACTTTCTTTTTCATTTTTACCGTATTTTTTTATTCAAAATAATTTAAAGTAGTATAACCACCATCTTTTAAATATTGATCTTTTTGCATTAGCTTTAAATCGCTTTGCATCATATCCTTTACAAGTTCTTGTAAATTATACTTTGGAGTCCATCCTAATTTTGTATTTGCTTTGGTAGGATCTCCAATTAGTAAATCTACTTCTGTTGGTCTAAAATAGGTAGGATCTACAGCCAATACTTCTTTTCCAATAGCTACTTGATAGTCTTTATTGTTACAAGCTTTTATTACAGCTCTTTCGTTTACACCCGTTCCTTTAAACTCTAATTCTATACCAACTTCAGCAAAACTTAAGCGAACAAATTCGCGTACCGAAGTAGTTTTACCAGTTGCAATTACCCAGTCTTCTGGAGTTTCTGCTTGTAAAATCATCCACATCATACGTACATAATCTTTGGCGTGCCCCCAGTCTCGTTTTGCATCTAAATTTCCTAAATACATTTTATCTTGTAAGCCCAATGCTATACGCGCTGTAGCTCTGGTAATTTTTCTAGTTACAAAGGTTTCTCCTCTAATAGGTGATTCGTGATTGAATAAAATACCATTACACGCAAACATATTATATGCTTCTCTATAATTTACGGTAATCCAATAGGCATACATTTTAGCAACTGCATACGGAGAACGCGGGTAAAAAGGTGTGGTTTCAGATTGTGGTACTTCTTGTACTTTCCCATACAATTCTGAAGTTGATGCCTGATAAATTTTAGTCTTTTTTTCCAATCCTAATAAACGTACAGCATCTAAAAGACGTAGAGTTCCCAAACCGTCCGCATTTCCAGTATATTCAGGTGTTTCAAAAGAAACAGCAACATGACTCATAGCTGCAAGATTATAGATTTCATCTGGTTGAATTTCTTGTATCAATCGTATTAAATTGGTACTATCGGTCATATCTCCATAATGAAGTATAAAACTTTTATTATCTAAATGAGGATCTTGATATAAATGATCTATTCTATCTGTATTAAATTGCGAAGAACGACGTTTTAAACCGTGTACTTCATAGCCTTTTTTTAGCAAAAACTCACTTAAATAAGCGCCATCTTGCCCTGTTACTCCTGTAATAAATGCAATCTTTTTCATTGTTTAATATTCCTTTAAAATTAACGGATTTTATATAGTTGTTTTGTTTAATTAAGATTTTTTTAATAACCACGAAGACGATTGTATTTTTTCGCCCAAACCATCTAATAACTCAATCCCTAATGCTTCACAAATAGGACGTTCTGGAATTGAATTGTTATTTTGATCGCCTCCATTTGCAAATGTCAGCGTATAACGATCTCCATATTCTTTTGCTATTTTTTCTATTGTAGCGCATACGGTTCTGTCTTTGTCAATAGATAATATTGTTTTATCTACAGGTTTTATATGATCTACAATAAACATACGCTCATCTTCTAATTGAAACTCTTTAGCTCCTTTTAAACTGCGTTGGTAGTCGTTATTTACAATTACAAACAATACATCTGCCAATGCTTTTGCTTGTATAAAATATTCTAAATGGCCTTTATGTATTGGGTTAAAATAACCGCTAACGATTATAGCTTTGGGTTTTTTACTCATTTTTATTGAATGTATTTTTTGAATTTTTGAGTTTTCAATAATTTAATTTTTTTTAAACCGTCATTGCGAGTGAAATGCAATGGAACGCGGCAATCTGTTACTTAATAACTAAATCAAAATAAAACCGTCATGCTGAACTTGATTCAGCATCTTTCTCTAATGAAATACTAATTATACTCTTAGTTTGGCTTCATGAGATCCTGAAATAAATTCAGGATGACGAAATATTATAGAAACCGTCATTGCGAGTGAAATGCAATGGAACGTGGCAATCTGTTGTTATTTATCTAAATGTTGTTTAATTGTTCAAGTATTTAAAACTCTAATTTTTGGACATAGCAAAGCCATTATTAGAAAATACTAATAATGGCTTTATAAAGTATAATTTACAACAATGTTTTACACGACTTTGTATTTCTAAAAAATCATTAAAAACCCTTTGTAAATTGGATTTTTTGTATAAAATTTTGAATAATTCATGTGTAGTATTGTTTTTACACATGGAGGGTTGAACTAAGTCAACTTTTAATTTAACTTTCACGGATACTATTAACTAAATTTCACAGATATTACTAATGGTTAACATTAGTATGAATAAGCCTTTTCCATTTTAAATTAGATGCTCCAAAATTAATGAGCAATGCTAATTTTAAATTGGTAACTTTTAAATAATTAAGTGTTTTATGTATGTATTCTTCTTTTATAACACTATCTACCATTACAACAACCAAAATTTTATTATAACATAAAAAATCTGCTGTAAATTGTTTTTTTAATGGAACACCGTCGTAACTGATGTCTAATTTTTTATTTTTTTCAAAAGGAATACTTTTATTTGTAAACTCCTTTTCTATAGCTTCATAATATATTTCTTCAAGAAAACCTGCTCCTAATTTTTTATGTACTTCTATACAAGCACCTATAATTTTAAAGCTTTCTTCTTCAAATAATAATTTACTCATGGCATTCTAAAACGTTCTTTTCTTTTTCTAGTTTAAACTGATTTAAATTAAATTAATAACTGCAAAAGACCAGGTAATTGTTATTACAATAAGTAATACTAATAAAACAATTTGATTTTTTTTCATAATAGCGATTTTTGTAAAAATTTGTTAGTTTATTTATTTTTTCATGGCTCCGCCACGAAAATCACATAAATTTGTTTTTTCAACGCTTAAAGAACTGCCGCTCTTTTTAGTAATTATAAAACTTTTAAAACATCTTTATACTGCTTCTGAATGCGCATTTGTGTTGTTTTTAACAAACATCTCAGCTATGCTTTAATCCCTCTCTTATACTACTTCTTTAGGCAATAAAACTTGAAATTGAGTTCCTTTTCCTAGTTCAGATGTTACTTTTATAGTTCCATTATGTTTTTCAACAAACGCTTTACATATTATTAAACCTAAACCTGTACCTTTTTCACCTTCTGTTCCCGATGTAGATTTATTTTCTGTTACTTCAAAAATAATTCCTAGTTGTTCTTTATGCATACCCACCCCATTATCTTTAATTATAATAATTTGATGCGTTTTAGTTTCTTTTAAATCTATACAAACCTCTCCGTTGCTGTAACTAAACTTTATGGCGTTAGTAATTAAATTTCTAACAACCGTTTTAATCATATACTTATCGCAAATTACCAGCTCATTTACATCAACCTTATTTACAATTTTAATGTTTTTATCTGCTATTAAATCGTTTAATTTTAACAATTCATTATCCACTATATTCCAGAAAACATACGGCTTTAAATTAAAACTTAGTAAACCAGATTCTGAACGCACCCATTTTAAGGAATCTTTTAAAAGGTCGGCTGCATTTGTTGCTGAATTATTTATAATATGTATAAACTTTTCAATTTTTTCCAGTTCATAGGTTCTTATATTATCTTTTAACAATGTTAAAAAACCTAACATTGAATTAAAATGATTGAATAAATCGTGTGTTAAAATTGCAATCTTCTCATCTTTACTACTACTTAATTTAGATTGCGTTCTTAGTTTTGAAAGTAATAACTCAATATTTTTTTCAATTCTTTTATTTTTGTGTTCTTTTGAACCTTCTTTAGCTTTTGAAAACTGAATATGTTTAATATGGGTTCCAATAGCCTCATTTTCATTTATACCAACCAACTCACACAATGATGGATTTATACTTTGAACAAAACCATTAGTGTCTAATTCAATAAAATCTTGAATATTTTCATCTATAAAAACTTTAATTTTATCTGAAAAAAGTGCAGTATTAATATGTTGTAAATCTTGGTTCATGGATTTTTAAAATCTCATTTATAAAATAATTAAAGATTCTTTTTTTGAAGGGTTACTTTTATCCCTAACTCTTTTAAAACAACTTGAAGCCTATTGTTTCCAACTTCTTGAACTACTCCATTTTTACCTTTAAAAGGTCCATTTGTAATTAAATGATTGTCTCCAGGTTTTATATTTTCTATTTTTGGTACAGAAGCACCTTCTTTTAAAAAATCTTTAAGAATCTTAATTTCTTTATTTAAGACTTTGGCAGGCTCACCTAAATAAAATAAGTATCTTATAATCCCTGGAATTTCAAAAACTTTTGCACGATGTTTCTCTTTAATTTTAATAAAAATATAAGTGGCAATTAAAGGTTTTGTAACCTTTTTTTTACGATCTGACCATTTTTTTACAGTAGTATAAGTAGGGCAATAAACTTTAAAACCTGCAGCTTCTAGAAGGCTTGCAACTTTTATCTCGTTTTTGCGTTTAACATTTAATACAAACCAATACATCTCTGTGTGTTTTAACTAAGAAAAGTGATTACTTATTTGTTTCATAATTTTAATGTCTAGGCATGGCTTCGCCACATAAACTCACATCTATTTCAACAATTAAATATGACTTCGAATACAAAATTCAACATAAAAAACAATAAAAACTTACGGATTTCCGTAATTGAATTAATTATTATTTTTTTCAAAAAAAAGATTATAACTAAGACTATACTTTATGGTATGGCTTCGCCAAAAACACTCCCATTTTATGGACGTATTTCTAAAAATAGCCTTTATTGTAATTCTAAAATGAATTAACAACGACAATAAGTAATATCGTAGATTTAGCAATCTTATTTTTTACAATTACAAATATAATAAATTTCACAAAACTTTATGGCTTAACCCATTTATTTTATTAAAAATATATTTTATTATACAAATCTAACCGTTTATTTACAAACTGATTACCATCTATACGAATTATAAATATAAAACGCTACACTTAATTTTAAAAACTCTTGTTCTTTAATATTTATATATTCTTTAAAATATGCCTAAATAAAACAAAGCCTTACATAAATTTGTAAGGCTTTGTTTATTAAATCTTTTTTCAATTTACAATCTTCCTTTAATCTTGTACAAATTTAAATTGAAAGTCCATAATAAATGTACGGATTTCCGTAAGCATCTTAAATTTAATGAAACTTTTTAAATCAATCCTAAATCTTTAGCTATTGCAACTAAATGTGTAGGGTTGCTAGCATTAAAATGTTCTCTTAGAATTTTCAATCTTTTTTCAATAGAACTTACACTTGTAGGCGACCAATTTTTATCTTTTAAAATAGTACTAATTTCTTCTTGTTGGTAACCTTTAGAAAGGCATTCTATTAAAAAAATATCATATTCTGATATTTCAATTGTTTTTTGTTTTGATACTGCTCCGGAAATATGCGGAGAAATGTAAATTTTGTCTGAATTAAATAGTTGTAGTAGCGCCTTTTTAAGCTCTCTTAATCCTTCCCTACTTTTCCATACATAAGCATTGATTTTATATTCATTAAACAGCTTTTGTACTCTATACTCTTTATCTTCAACAGAAAATACCACTATTTTTAATAACGAAAATTCTTCTCTTACTTTTTTTATTAATTCATCTCCAGATTTTATTTTTTGCTCAACATAATCCTCTTCGAATGACAAATCACTTATTAATAAATCAAAAGGGGCATTATTTAATTTAGCACTTTTTAATTTAAGTAAGGCTTCATCACAATATTGCACATACTCAATTTGAGCAATATTTAATTCTGCCAATTGCGACTTTATTCCACTATTAATAAAGTCCATATCTTCTGCAATTAATACTTTTTGAAACATAGCTTTTATTTTTTAAAACTTATAAAGACTTTAAAACCTTTATTTAAAGATGATTCAAAATTAATAATTCCCTGAATAGATTTTATACGGGTTTCCACATTTTTAAGTCCATTACGCAATTTTAGGCCTGTTAAATCAACTCCTTTTCCGTTATCTGAATAATTTATAATGTATTCATTCATATTTTTTTTAAAAGCAATGGCAACCAATGTTGCTTTACTATGCTTTTGCATATTAACCATAAGCTCTTGTAATACTCTATAAATTTCTATTTGCTTATCTTCCTTTAATAAATTTAATGCTACTTTATGAATATCTTTAAGAATAACAATTGTAGTATTTGTATTAAAACTTGTAAGTAAGTTTTTTTAAAGAATTTTCAAACTCCTCTCCTGTTTCTACAGTATTATTTTGGTGTGAAATATCTCTTGTAAGTAAGTAAACTTTCTCTAAATCATCTAAAAGTAACTCTTTTGGTTCTTCTGTATATTGCACTTTATTCATAATATTGACCAAGTTATTTGCTACTTCATCATGTATTTTTTTAGCAATACGTGTTTCGGTTTTATATACTTCTGTCCTTTTTTCTTGCAGGTATTTTTGTTTACGATAATATAAAAATACTAATAAGCCAAAAACTACTGAACCACTTAAAGTTGCTCCAATTATATTTCTGGTTTTTTCTTTTTCTAATTCTAACTCCCTTTTTGAAATTAAAATTTTTAATTGTAAATTGTCTTCACGGTTTTTCTCGCTATCGTATTTTAATTTTTCAAATTTATTTAAAATAGCCCTTTCCGCATCAACTATACTATCGCTCAACTTAATATAGTTATTATAATATTCTTTCGCCTTGCTAGTAGAAGTTTCTAAGTCTATAAGTTTTTGCATAGCACTTAACTTATCTCTAGCGCTATTTAAAATAACCGCTTGCTTGTACATTTTATTTGCATAACTAAGTGCTATATCGGGATTTTTATTTGTATAATAATCTGTAAGATGATCATAACTTGCAATAAGTCCAAATAGATCTTTTTCTGCCAAACGGGTATTTAAAACAGCAAGTAAATCATCAATAACATTTTCGTTTTCATTAGCTAACCATTTGGTATAAGCAAGATTGTCTAAAACTCTAGATTTAGCTTTGGTATCGTTGTCTAAGTCACCATCTTTTAGCAACTCCTCAAATATAGCAATTGACTTATCATATTCTTTTAAAACCCGATATGTAACCGCTAAATTACTCTTTCTTACCGCTTTAAAACTACTTATAGTGGAATTCTCAATAGCTTTTTTATACCAATAGATTGCCTCTTTATAGTTTTTTCGATTTTTTGCTGAAATTCCAATGCAATTATAAATAGCAGATTTATAAACTAAATTCGTATCATCAAGGTATTTTAATGCTTGTATTGCGGTCTTATCACTACCGATAAAATCACCAAGATCTGATTGTATAATGGCCATTTGCATTAAATTCTCACCAATTTTTAGACTATCCCCCAATTTTAAATAAATGTCACTGGATAATTTATACGCAATAAATGCACTATCTTTTTTATCAGTTTGAAAATAATAATAAGCCAATCTATAATAATTACTTGCAATAGCTAAAGAATCTTTATTTTCTATATTTAATTGCAATAATGTTTTATTTATACTAAATACACTATCTAGCTGTTTTAAATTATCAAAAAAATATATTTTATAGGCTAGAATTTCTTCAATACGAGCATCTTTACCATCTTCTTCTTTATTTTTTAATTTTTGAAAAGCTTTATTGGCTATACTTAACCTAGTTTTAAAATCTAAATCATTATTTCTAATGTCTTGCATAAAAATATGAATAGAATCTTGTGTACTATTTTCTGAGGGTTTTAATGCTTCTTTTGAAGTACAAGAAGCGAGTACTAAACAGCTAATAATAACAAAAAAATGGGGTCTAAATTTGCATTGGATCATTTTTCGAATTTAAAATAAATGGATGATTTAACACATAATAAATATCATACTTTACAGTATTTAATCCTTCCAGCCCCAAGGTGCTTCTGGGGTTTCAATAGGTTTTGTAAGGTCCATAGCAATTTTAAAAACACGATCTGTTCCTAAACGACGTAAATTATACGTAAAAGTTTTATCGTTTAAGGTAATCCACCAGATATTAGTTGCTGCTTCAGGTAGCTGTGCTTGCGTATGCGCATCTGCTGGAAAAAATTGAATGTCTGCTTTTCCTTTATTTGTTGAAGTACCTCCATAAAAATTAACTGTTTCCATAGTTCCATCTTTATGACGATGATCGTGTTTTAAGGTAATAACACCATCATTTATAGTTAAAATCCAAGTTCTGGATTTATTTTCTCCTACATAAAAAGGGATTTTTATTTTATTTTCTGTACAAGACTTTACGTGCATTACCAATCTTTTCCCTCCAAAATTCTCATCTTTTTCTGGACTTATAAGAGTTCCTTCATATGCATTACCACAATGCGATTTTAATGTATTCCAAAAAGCAATAGCTGGTTCAATTTCTTGACCAGTACTTTGTAAAAAAGAAAGTATAATTATTAAAAATACGACACGTTTTAATCTCATTATATTGTTTTGTTTAGCTTTTAACAAAGATAACTAAAAAAAAATACTCCTTTTTAAACAACTTTTAATAATCAATTTTAATCTAACTTGTTATTACTCCTAGCATAGCAATCAAGATATCTGTTACTTAAAAAACTCAAGCATCATTTAGCTAAGTTCGGGATGACGTTACTTTAAAACCCGTCATTGCGAGGGCGTGTTGTAATGCAATGAAAACACAACTGCGGCAATCTGTATCTAGAAACCTCAATCATCATTTAGTTAAGTTCAAAAGATTGCCGCGGTCGTACCTCCCTCGCAATGACGAAGTAAAGTGTATTCCGTCATTGCGAGGGCGTGTTGTAATGCAATGAAAACACAACTGCTGCAATCTGTTGCTTAAGACCTCAATCAAAATAACCCCGTCATGCTGAATTTAGTTACTCACTATTCCTTTTTATTTTATACTAAAGAGTTCGTGAACCTACGGTTTCAGCATCTGTTTCTAAAGAACCCCAATCATCATTTAGTTAAGTTCATGAGATCCCGAACCAAGTTCGGGATGACGACTTGCTATTAACTAACATACTAACTAAATATTAAGAGATTGCCGCGGTCGTACCTTCCTCGCAATGACGTTTTGATTAACGATTATACTATAACACGTCATGCTGAATTTAGTTCAGCATCTGTTACAATAAAAGTCAAAAGCTAATTATATTGTAAAACGTCCTATGAGAATTTAAGTAGCAATCTAAGGAAGTGGAGCAACGAGAGTAAGCCAAAGAGGACAGAGCGTTAAAAAAATGTTTAGTAAACATTTTTAGAGAATGGGCCAGCTGGCGCCCGGAGTCTGGCGTCGACTGCGTAACTTCCGTAAGATTCAATTAAATTATCATCAGACTAGATTTTTTGGTTAGCTCACGCCTGCCTTATTATTTATTTGGAGTTCGTGAATCTCCTATCGTCGATTTCGTTTTTCATCAATGGAACTGCGTAGTACATCACGAATACAATAACAAATAATTAAGGAATGAGTAAAAATGAACAAGTGAAATGAAATACTGGAATACCTACATTTATAGTTACAGTTAAAACGGCTCATAAATTAATATATTTGAATTATGAGTAAAACAAAAAGGTACGACAAGGAATTTAAGATTATGTTAGTAGAATTAATGCTCTCAGGTCAGAGTGCAGAAGATTTGGGGAAAGAATATGGTGTCCATTCTGCAAGTATACGCAGTTGGAAAAGATCCTATTTATCAAACCGAGAATCTTTTACAGGTTCAGGAACTCCGAGCTTAACACCAGAAGAAAAAGAGATTCGAGAATTGAAAAGGCGTCTTAGAGATGCTGAGATGGAGAGGGATATCTTAAAAAAGGCGGTGAGCATCTTCTCCAAGAACGACAGGTAAAGTACAGGTTTATAAATAAACACAGTACCAACTATCCTGTTGAGAAGATGTGTAAACTTTTAAAAATTAGTAGAAATTCTTATTATCAATGGCTAAGAAATAGTAGTATTATCAGAGTCTCTAAAACAAGAATACTTAAAGCGAAAATTTATCAAATATGGAAAACAAATCGTAAAGTATATGGTAGTTATAAAATCACTAAAACCTTAGCTAGAGCGGGATATCATTATCATCCATCGTATATTTCAAGACTTATGCAGCAAATGGGAATTAGAAGCCAATCTAAAAGAAAATATGTAGTTACAACGAATTCTAATCATAATTATAACATCAGTCCTAATATATTGAATAGGAATTTCAACATAAAAGAACTTGGTAAGGTTTGGGTTTCTGATATTACCTACATTCGATGTAAAGACAAATGGATTTATTTAACTACTATGATAGATTTAGCTGATAGAAAGATTGTTGGATGGTCTTTAAGCAATGATATGACTGTAGAAAATACAGTTTATAAAGCCTGGGCAAGAGCTAGAAAAAACAGACCCATTTCAGATGATTTTATTTTTCATTCTGATAGAGGGGTTCAATATGCGTCAGGTAAAATGACTGCTATTTTTAGGCATAATAAAAAGATAAATCAAAGTATGAGTAGAAAAGGTAATTGTTGGGATAATGCAGTAGCTGAATCATTTTTTAAAACAATTAAATGCGAATTAATTTACAGAAGATCATTCAAAACCTTTATCCAGGCATATAGTCAAATAGATAGTTATATTCATTGGTATAATACTAAAAGAATACATCAGTCTTTAGACTATTTAACTCCTCTAGAAATGGAAATAATATTAAAAAATATCAAAACTAAACGAGCCGCTTAAAAATGTAATCTTTTTTGTAGGAATATCATACCAATAATCATTTAGTTAAGTTCAAGAAATTACCGCGGTCGCTTTTCCCTGGCGCCGGCTGACCTGATTACTAAAAATGTTCAGTGAACATTTTCTTCACGTTCCATCCCGCAATGACGAAGTAAAGTGTATTCCGTCATTGCGAGGGCGTGTTGTAATGCAATGAAAACACAACTGCGGCAATCTGTTGCTTAAGACCTCAATCAATATATAACCGTCATGCTGAACTCGTTTCAGCATCTGCCCCTAAAGAACCCCAATCATCATTTAGTTAAGTTCATGAGATCCTGAATCAAGTTCAGGATGACGTTCTTTAAAACCCGTCATTGCGAGGGCGTGTTGTAATGCAATGAAAACACAACCGCGGCAATCTGTTGCTTAAGACCTCAATCAATATATAACCGTCATGCTGAACTCGTTTCAGCATCTACCACTAAAGAACCCCAATCATCATTTAGTTAAGTTCATGAGATCCTGAATCAAGTTCAGGATGACGACTTGCTATTAACTAACATACTAACTAAATATTATGAGATTGCCGCGGTTGTACCTCCCTCGCAATGACGTTTTGATTAACGATTATACTATAACACGTCATGCTGAATTTAGTTCAGCATCTGTTACAATAAAAGTCAAAAGCTAATTATATTGTAAAACGTCCTATGAGAATTTAAGTAGCAATCTAAGGAAGTGGAGCAACGAGAGTAAGCCAAATAGCGCAGCGGTCTGGCGTCGACTGCGTAACTTCCGTAAGATTCAATTAAATTATCATCAGACTAGATTTTTTTGTTTCGTTTTTTCATCGATGGAAAAAATGAAAAATAAGATAAAATAAAAAATGTTTAAGCATTTTAACTATAATCATAAGATCCCGAAATCGAAGATTCACGAACACTTTTTTATAAAATAATAATGAATAGTGAGTAACCAAGTTCGGGATGACGAGAGGTTTAGGATGACGTTCTTTAAAACCCGTCATTGCGAGGGCGTGTTGTAATGCAATGAAAACACAACTGCGGCAATCTGTTGCTTAAAATCCTCAATCAAAATATAACCGTCATGCTGAATTTAGTTACTCACTATTCCTTTTTATTTTATACTAAAGAGTTCGTGAACCTACGGTTTCAGTAGCTGCCACTAAAGAACCCCAATCATCATTTAGTTAAGTTCATGAGATCCTGAAATCGAAGATTCAGCGTAGCTAAACAAGTTCGGGATGACGGTTGCCAAAAAACCAACTTCTAAACTTTTAAATGACTATAAAATTAAGTACCTTTAACTTTTAATTAAAACATTATTTTTAAAAAAATCTACATTAAAAATTTCTCTTATTAAATAACACCAATTCAACTAAATTATACGTTACAAAATGAATTTTGCCTGAGTTTTCAGTTCATGAAAACTTATGGCAGGAATAATATTTTTAAAAATTAAAAAAATAAACTATGTTTAAAAAACTTGTAGGAATAGAGCCATTAGAATTAATTTCTTCGGCAAATAAAAAATTAGAATCTTTTACAGAAACACTTATTTTACATGAAGATCAACCTTCTAGTGCAGCAGAAATTGTAAAACGCATTGGAGATGCAGATGGTGTTTTATTAAGTCACCGATCAAATTTAGGTCGCGATATTTTAGAACAATGTCCAAATATAAAATACATTGGTATGTGTTGCTCTTTATATTCACCTGAAAGCGCCAATGTAGATATTTTGTATGCCAATTCTAAAGGTATTATAGTAAAAGGAGTACGAGATTATGGTGATGAGGGTGTTGTAGAATATGTAATAAGTGAGTTAGTACGCTGCTTACATGGCATTGGTCATAAATCCGATGGTAGTATAAGAAAACCTTGGAGTACTATTCCTCGTGAAATTACGGGACTTAAAGTTGGTATTGTTGGACTTGGTAAATCAGGAGGTATGATTGCTGATGCTTTGCGTTTTTTAGGTGCAGAAATCAGTTATTTTGCTCGTAGCGAAAAAGAAGCTGCAACAGCAAAAGGTTATCGTTTTTTACCTTTAAAACAATTACTTTCTGAAAATGAAGTAATTATATGTTGCTTAAATAAAAATACAATTTTATTACATGAGGAAGAATTTGAACATTTAGGAAATCGTAAAATTTTATTCAATACAGGCTTGTCTCCTGCTTGGGATGCTGCACCTTTTGAAAAATGGTACAAAGGTGATAACGCTGTTTATTGTGATACGCTTGGGGCGTTAGGAAATGCATCCATTTTAAAACACCCCAACGTAAATTGTTTACAAGTTTCAACTGGTAGAACCCAACAAGCTTTTGTACGTTTAAGCGAAAAAGTGTTGGCAAATATCACTAACTATTTTAAAAAACAATAGGCGAAACTATATTTCGCATTGTATTTACTACACTCCAACCAGCAATTTGTGCAGTTTTGCTATACACATCAACAACTGCATGAATTTGCTGGCTTTTTATTTCAATACGATGATCATCGCCCATAAAATTTGGAATTGAATTTATAGAAACCTTTAAATTTTCAGGACCTACAGAGGCTAATGCAGCAGCAACGGATACATTAACTCGTGTTGGAAAAAGCGCAATTGCTTCTTTAGCATCTCCTTTAAAAACTTCGCGCGTTTCGGTTTGTAAACTAGCATCGTACACTTCAGTGTTTTTTAAAGAGTTTGGACCTTTTTTAGTAGTAAAAGTAACTTCACTTTCTTCCATTAGAGATACAGTTCTTAACATATCAAAACCTCCAATAGCACCCGAAGCTAAATGTACACGTGTATTATTTTCTAAAGCTGTTTGCGCTACTTTTTTATAAAATGTTGCATCTGCAAGTCCACCAATAGACAGTGTTATAATGGACGAACCATTTTTTAAAGCAGGTAACACCCACTCTTTAAATGCTGATGGCGATGCAGTTTCAACAATATAATCTGGTTTAAGCGCTAGCAATTCTTTAAAACTACTACATGCTTTACAAGAATACCCAGTTTTTGAAGCATCTATCTTACTAGAAATCTCTTTAGCTTTCTCATAAGTTCTTGAGTAACTAGCAATTAATTTATAGTTTGGTAATAAATCTTTTAATAAGGCATCCACAACAATGTGGGCCAATTTTCCGCAGCCTGCAATGGCAAATGTATGTGTTTTCATACACGCAAACATAAGCATATTTAATCAGATTTTCTAAAATTACAAACAAGATGAAAAACCGAAATAAACCAATCTTAAAAAGAAGGACTTAGCTCAACAACCTAACAATTAAACCTACTACTTTACACTTCTTTTCTCAATACTTCTAAGGGAGGACTTTTTAAAACTGTTCTAATATTACTCAAGCCAATTATTAAAACCAACACTGTAATTCCTGGAAGAAATATTAAAAAAGGAATGACTGAAGGCATAAAGGATTCTTTAAATAATAATGTTGCCAATAATTGACTGCTAATTAAGGATAAGACAATTCCAACAAGACTTCCCAACAATCCTAAATACACATATTCTAAAGCTGTAATACGTACTATTTGCTTACTTTTTGCCCCTAGAGTTCTAAGCAATACACTTTCTTTAATACGCTGGTATTTACTATTTCTAACCGAACCAATTAAAACAATAATTCCTGTAAGAATGCTAAAAAATGCCATAAAATTAATAATCCATGATATTTTAGATAGAATGTCTTCAATAATAGAATAAACCTGACGTAAATCTAACACCGAAATATTTGGAAATTTTTGGACTAAATCGCGTTGTAAATCTGCTGAAACA
Source organism: Lutibacter sp. A64 (assembly GCF_022429565.1). Taxonomy (NCBI): domain Bacteria; kingdom Pseudomonadati; phylum Bacteroidota; class Flavobacteriia; order Flavobacteriales; family Flavobacteriaceae; genus Lutibacter; species Lutibacter sp. A64. Next base: position 630,203 of record NZ_CP092487.1, on the reverse strand, counting down.
GCTTCATTAGGCACATGAGTAGTTAACACGTTAAACTGTGGCGCATTTTCTAAAACACCCGTTGGAAAAACCACTGAAAAATTAAGTTGCATACGCCCCCAATCTACTTTCCGAATACTTCCAATAATCGTTTCCATTAGAACGCCTTGCACATTAAAAACCACTGAATCTCCTATAGCTAAGTTGGCATCTTCAGCAATATTATCTGAGATTGAAATTTTAATCGGTTCTCCTTGTACTATTGATTCCGTCCAAGTACCTGCTATCAATTCTTCTGAATCTAATAAAGAATCTCTGTACGTTACCCTAAACTCGTGATTTAAAATCCAACGATTCATTCTTAAAGTTGTATCCTTGCGAATATCATTTACCAATTTATCTTTAATTTTATGCATGCGCATAGTTACAATTGGAATATTATCTATAATTTCTAAACCCTTCGGAACTACAGTATTTACAACAGCTTCTTTTTGCTCCGTTTGTACGTCCATCAAAATAATATTTGCGCTTTCAGCATTGTTTTCTATAGATGTTTTTGCCAACAAAATATCTTTTGTAAAATACAAGGTGCTTATTAAAAAAGTTCCTAAACCAATGGCTAAAATCAATACCATTGTTTGGTTATTTGGTCGAAATAAATTTAACAAACTCTGACGCTCTGTAAAACCCCAATTACTAGGAAAGTACTTTTTTATTAATTGCATACATACACTTGCAACACCCGCCATTATAGAAAATGTGACTAAAATTCCGACCGTAAAAAACAATCCAAATAGCGCATTTTTTAACAACCAAAATGAAAATAAAAAGACAAACAATAGAATTGCAGCCAATGTAAATAATCGTGCTTTTCTAGGTTTTACTAAATCTTCATCAGTACCTCTTAATACTTCCAACGGAGAAACATACCATGTACCTAATAATGGTAACAAGGCAAATAAAACGGACATTAAAATACCCAAGGTAATTCCCATAATTAATGGCTGTGCTGAAATTGAAATTTGCACATCAAAAGGTAAAAACCCTTGTAAAATATATGGAAAAGCGTATTGCAAGCCAGTTCCAATGACTGAACCTAGAATTCCACCTACAAGTCCAATTCCTGCAATTTGAATTAAGTAGATAAAAAACGATTGTTTTCTAGTAGCACCAATACATTTTAGTACTGCTACATTTTTTAATTTTTCTTTAATATAAATATGTACGGAACTAGCAATACCAACGCAACCCAATAAAAGTGCTATAAAAGCTGCTAAATTTAAAAACTTACCTACGTTATCGTACCTTCTTCCTAAGCGTTGACTGGTACTTGTATGTGTGTCTAAATCTGCGTTTTCATCATCTAAAATAGGATCTATTTTTTTATCTAAGGCTTCTAGATCCATTGTTTCTGGAGCTACAAAAAAATATTGGTACTCTTTTCTACTTCCTAACTGTAGTAGTTCTGTTTTATCAATAAAACGAAAAGGAATTAAAACAGGTGGCGCTACAGACGCTGAAACAGCTGTACTTCCTGGAACAGATTTTAACGCGCCTAATATTGGAAACGTTAGCTTTCCTAATTTAATAGAATCCCCAGGTTTTAAATTAAATTGCAACATTAATGTGGCATCAACCAATGCGCCACCCAATTCTTGATAATTTTGAGCAGCACTTACAGGTTCAGTATCTAAGACTCCATAAAAAGGGAAATTACCTTCTATAGCACGCACTTTTACTAATTTTGTGCCTTCATTTTTTGGAAATGCCGCCATTGAAACAAAATTTACTTCGGAAGCTGCTACATTTAAAGAATCTATAATTGCTTGTACCTTACTTGATGGAAGTTGCCTGCTATCAATAATAAAATCAGCACCCATTAAAGCTTTCGACTGATTTTTAATGTTTTGTTTTAAATTTTCGCTAAATAATTGAATGGAAACTACAGCTGCAATTCCTAAAATAATAGACGCCATAAATAATAGCAACCTAGAAATACTCGCTTTTCCATCGCGCCAAGCCATTTTAAACAGCCATTGTACCGCTGCTTTTGAAGAAGAATTCGTCATTAAACTGCCATTGTTTTTTCGTTCGACATTATTTTCCCTCCTTTTAAACGTACTATTTGTTGCGTTCTATTTGCTAAGTCTAAATCGTGAGTTATAATAACCAAGGTTGTACCTGCTTCTTTATTTAATTGAAACAATAATTGAATAACTTTTTCGCCTGTTTCTTCATCTAAATTCCCCGTAGGTTCATCAGCAAATAAAATAGAAGGTTTGTTTGAAAAAGCTCTCGCCAATGCTACACGTTGTTGCTCTCCACCAGACAATTGCGATGGATAATGATGAAGTCTATTTTCTAACCCCACTTTTTGCAACAGCTCCTTTCCTACCCTGGTGGCATTTTTTTCACCTTGTAATTCTAACGGAACAATTACATTTTCTAATGCTGTAAGTGTTGGTAATAGTTGAAAATTTTGAAATATAAATCCCACTTCTTTATTGCGTAATTTTGCACGATCATCTTCATCTAAATCTTGTAGATTTTGTCCACACAATTCAATAATACCAGAACTTGGATGATCTAAACCAGCACATAGACCTAATAAAGTGGTTTTGCCGCTTCCCGAAGGACCAACTATAGAAAAAATACTTCCCGCTTCAACTTCAAAAGAAATATCTTTTAATACTGTTAATTTTTTTGAACCACTTATATATGTTTTCTCTAGTTCGTTAATCTTTAATATCTTTGTCATAATATTTATACTTCTAAAAAAAATGATGAAACGGAAAAATACTCAATTGAGATTTAATTTAAGTGCTAGTAGCGATAAGATTTTCTTAAAGTTTTGTTATTTTTTATTTTTTATACTATTGCTTTCTTGTGAATCTGAAACTTCTAAAAAAGAAACATCGGTTGAAACAACACCTGCTAAAACGGAAGCTAGTACAACAGAAAAATCCACTTCAAAAACTATTTTAATTTTTGGAGATAGCTTAACTGCTGGTTATGGTTTGGATGATGTAAATGATGCCTACCCTGCGCTAATTCAAACAACTATAGATTCACTTTCTTTGGGCTATACCGTTATTAATTCTGGTGTTAGTGGCGAAACTACCGCTGGTGGAAAAGGTAGAATAAATTGGGTTTTAAATCAGAAAATTGATGTTTTTGTGTTGGAATTAGGGGCAAATGACGGATTAAGAGGTGTTCCTTTAAATGAAACAAGAGCAAATTTACAAGCAATAATAGATGCTGTTTTAGAGAAAAATACAGCAACTAAAATTATTTTAGCAGGTATGCAATTGCCTCCAAATATGGGTGAAGCATATACAAACGAATTCAAAACCATATTTCCTGAATTGGCTCAAAAAAACAACTTGGATTTAATTCCTTTTTTATTGAAAGATGTTGGTGGCATTCCTGAATTAAACCAAGCAGACGGTATTCATCCAACCGTTGAGGGACATAAAATATTAGCAAAAAATGTTTGGGCTGTTTTAGAGGGTGTTATTAGAACTTAATATTTTATATTTAATTTAGAATTACAATACTTCAAAATTAAAATAGGTGCTAAACCTAACAGGTTTTAGAAACCTGTTAGGTTTTTTTACGCTGTAATGTCATTCCTAACAGCTACTAAGCAAAGTCGAAGCTTTTTTAGAGTTGGAAAGTTGAAAGTTTGAACGCAACGTTATCCTGAACTCGATTTCAGGATCTTATGAAGCAACCTAGGAATTAGTTGAAAAGTTTAAAGACTAACGTCATTGCGAGGAAGGTACAACCGCGACAATCTTTTGAATAATAGTTATAATTTTGATGAAGTTTTTAATCAACTTTGTAGTTTTTCAGAAGCAACGTGTTGAACAATTAAACAAAATTTAGATAAATAACAACAGATTGCCGCGTTCCATTGCATTTCACTCGCAATGACGAATTTAAAAACGTCCTATGAGAATTTAAGTAGCAATCTAAAGAAGTGAAGCAACGGGAGAAAGCCAAAGAGGATGGAGGGTTAAGAAAATGTTCACTGAACATTTTCTTTACGCTCCATCCCGCAATGACGGTACGCTATTAATTTAGTTTGTCATTTAATTAGTTGTAAAAAATAATTAATTTTATAAAAACACCCCCCCTTAAAAAGGGGTTTTTAGTACTTTATGTAATGGTTACTATTGTTATTGGGTTTTATTCTTTTTAATTGTTGATAATATTATTAAATCCTATCCCAATGTAAACTTTTACTTACCAAAAAATAATCTTCAACATTTTTCTCATAACCTTTTTTATATTGAGAACCCCATAAGTCTATGCCTTATATTAATACTGCATAAACTATAAAATGAGGTAATCCTAGAACTAGAGATGTATTATCATAGACTTATGTTATTTAATAAGTAATTGTTTGCATCGCATGAGCTGGAATTTTTAAAGAAACTTCCTTTTCATTAACAATTAATTTATATAAAATTTCATTTGCTGTTCTATTCATAACTACTGTTGCCATTGTTCCATTTTCATTTAAAAAAGTAGTACTTTCTAAAGTACTTCTACTTGAAGTTGTACTCACTCTTTTTGCCCCAGGTTTAATAAATTTTGAAAAATGACCAATATAATAATATGAAGGTGTATAAATTAATTCCCCTGTTTGTGTATCGGCGTGAATTGGTGCAAAACAAAAATTTTGAACGTGATTTGGACCTCCAGTTTCATCTAATAAAACATTCCAATCTGTCCAACCTACAGTTCCATTATTAAAATCGTTAATCATAGAATTTCCATAGCGTTCTGCATTAGACCAACGTTGGTAATCATTAGCATCAAAAGCTTCTTGACACCCTTCTGTAAACAATAAATTTTTAGTAGGAAAAGAATCATTAATGTTTTGCAAATTCTTGTAATTTGGTTCCGCTCCAGTCCAAGTTTCATACCAATGAAACCCAATTCCCCAAGCATATTTAGCAGCTTCTGGATCATCAAAAATAACATTAGCTCTATGAGAAATTAAATCGCGATTATGATCCCAAACTACAATGTTTTTATCTCCATAACCCTCTCTTTCAAAAGTAGGTCCTAAATAATTTTTTAAAAAATCACGTTCTTCTTCTGCGGTGTAAATACAAGATTCCCAACGTTGAACAGCCATTGGTTCATTTTGAATAGTTACACCCCAAACTGGGATTCCTTCAGCTTCATATGCTTTTATGAATTTTGTATAATAATTTGCCCAAGATTGTTGAAATTCAGGAAGTAATTTACCTCCTTGTAACATATCTTTTCGCCCTTTCATAAAAGGAGGAGGACTCCAAGGTGAAGCGTAAAAAACAACATCATTACCTATAACATTAATTGCTTTTTTTATCAAAGGAATTCTAAATTGTTTATCTCTTTCAATTGAAAAAGTTATTAATTCAGCATCTCCTTCTTCAATATAAGTAAAGCTTTCAGGACTAAAATCAGAGCTATGAATGCTGGTTCTTATAATAGTATATCCAATTCCTTCATCACTATAATATGCTTGAATAAATTCCTCTTGTTTATCTTTTGCTAATTTTGAAAAAACAACCGCTGAAGCATCTGTAATTGCCCCTCCTATACCTAACATTGTTTGAAAGGTTTTTTCTGGATTTACAAAAATTGCAACTTCAGTTTCTAAAGGTTGAATAGCAGCTTCAAATTTATAGTTCCCTGTTAAAGTTAGCTTTAAGTCACTATCTTTAACTGTTGAAAATACTTCAACTTCATCTTTTAATAAAGGGGTTTCTTCTATTATAGGCGCATTATTTACTGCTGTTTCTTTTACGGTTTTTTTTGAACAAGAAGCAATTGTAACTACTGCGAAAAAGAGTATTAAATATTTATAGGTCATTTTATTTAGTTTTATAAATTATTACCAGATATAGGTTCCAACTGAACCGGCGTCTAATGTGGTTGTTATGGCTTCATCTTCCGCATTTATATTAAAAGTTTTTTGTACACCTGTATTGTTTAATACAATTACAACAATTTCTCCATTAGGTGTTTTAAAAGCTACATTTGGCAATTCAGAAATGTAGTTTGAATTTATTCTAATAGATCCAGGTCTAACAAATTTAGATGCGTGCGCAATAATATAGTATGCCACATTTTTAGTCACTGTATTTCCATCTATGGTTAAAGCTCCTAAACACTCTGTACATCCTCCATCGGTATGCGGCTCTAAATTTGAGTCAGCTGCCAAATTCCACTCTAACACTGTTTTACACCAATTTCGTGTAGCACCAATAATTAGTTCTCTAGTGTGCCATTTTAAATTGTCTTCAAAATTCTCATTTGCGCCTACCCATTGTTCTGTAAAATATAGGTTTTTATCAGGGTGTGCAGTTTGAACTTTACTTAAATCGCTAATATTTCCTCCGTATAAATGAAAAGCTGAACCATCAATATATTTTTTAGCATCTATATCATTTAAAATAGAAATAGGATAATCGGTTCTATCAGCATTATGATCGTAAATTATTATTTTAGTGGTAATCCCTGCTGTTTCAAAAGTAGGTCCTAAGTGATTTTTTATAAAATCTGCTTGATCAACAGCCTCCATTAAAAGGCTTGGATTATTACCAGGATGTAAAGGTTCATTTTGAACAGTTATAGCATCTATGGCAATACCTTCAGCTGCCATTGCTTGAATATATTTTACAAAATAAGTTGCATAAGCATCATAATATTCAGGTTTTAAACTACCTCCTTTTGAATTTTGATTGGTTTTCATCCAAGTTGGAGGAGACCAAGGTGAGCCCATAATTTTAATAGTAGGGTTAATCGTTAAAATTTCCTTTAAAACAGGTATTAAATTTTTTCGATCTTCATTAATAGAAAATTTAGCCATTTCAATATCGGTTTCACCAGCAGGTAAATCATTGTATGAAAAAGGAGCCGCATCTAAGTCTGAAGCACCAATACTTATTCTTAAATAACTTACACCAATATTATTTTCATCATATCTAAAGAGTTCATTTAATAAATTTGCTCTTGTTGATGATGACATATTATTAATATGCAATGCGCTACCTCCCGTTAAAGTATATCCAAAACCATCTATTTCTTGGTATTCAATTGAAGGCGTAACGTTAATAGTTGCATAACTATTTTCATTATATGCTGAAATTCCAGAGGACTGTTTTGTAAACAAAATAGATTGATCTGCTTTTGTTAGGTAAAATTCTACATTTATAGGCTCTATTACTGGAGGCGGTATATGAGTTTCATTATTTTCCTTTTGGCAGCTCTGACACCCTACTTGAATTCCAATACAAGCAATAACAATAATGAGAACTTTTATCAGTTTAATAAATTTATTTTTCATATTTTAAAATTTAAACCAGCAGCGAATACTGCTGGTTTTGTGTTAATTATTATTCAAAACTATATGTTCCAGTCAAATAGTCATTTGAAATTTCAATTGAAACATTGTATGTACCATCTGTAATTATGTTTCTAAAATTAGAACCACCGTGATTTGTCATTGATCCACTTAATGCACTTGGGTCATCTGCTCCAAAATCATTATCCCAAGGAGAGAAGAATTTCATATCAAAATTAGCTTTTAGGCTTGCTGAAGTCGTAAATTTATATGGGTGAACATAGGTCATTAAATATTCGTCTCTATCATCCCATTTTTGATTTATTTCATCCCATTGATACAATGTAATATTGTAATAACTCCAAGATAATTTAGCATTTGAAAAATCAATACTAAATGCATAAGCTTGATCTCTTTCAACTGCAATTCCATCACTACCAGCACTTATATTTGCATTTACAGTTACTTTAGTATCATTAGGAGTATCTGTTGCTCCAATACTAGAATAAATAGTATATCCATTTCCTGAACCATCAGATGCTGAATTTAAAGTTACAACATCACTTGTTTGCAATGCTAAATAATTAGTTGTTTTAAAAACATCACCATCTTTAGTGAGCTCTTCAATCATGGTATTATTAACAAACAAGAATAATGTTTCTGGTGTTTCAATTGGCTCTGCGGCATTTGGATCTTTTTCAATACTATAGGTATATGCATTTGATGATAAATCTAACGTTACAATCATTGTCCCTTTTTCTTCGGAAGGAATATCTTCATAAGATAAACCTTGGCTACTCGCTTCTGATTCCATAATCACTTCATTGGTAGTACCTACAACACGTTTCAATAAGTAACTCCAATCTCCATTTGCTCTAAATAAAAATCCACCAGTATCCACAAATTCTATTGCAGCTTGCCATACACCTCCACCAATATACTCTAGGGGCTCATCACCTCCCCAATTGTTAATTATTGGACTACCAACAACACTCCATCTATCAATTTTCAATAAAGAATAAGTATTGTTATCCAAGTCTACAGATATTCTATATTGACCATCTTCAGCAACACTTATTGGATCTCCATTTTTCACAAGGTTTCCTTCAAAGCCTCCATATTTATGAGCAGGTAACGATTGTTCACTGTAAAACATAAAGGTATTTCCCGCGGTTAAACTTGTGTAAATTTCATAATTATTTGAAGAATTTCCTTCTGCATTATTCAATCTTCGCAATGGAATTGCACTTGATAAATCATCACCATTTTCTGTTGCTGTACCCGATAAAAATAATTGTGTTGGAATAATTTCGTTTTCAAAACGAGTTACAATTAAAGTACTGGTATTCATTTCTTGTTTACTCAAACTTTGTGCTACAGCAGCCCAAGTTAAATTTACATTGGTATTTGCTGCGTACCCCGCTAAAGATAAAGCAGTATCTAAATTACCATACGATACCGTTGCTGAAAGATCTTTCCCACCATTTTCAGCTTTAATTTCCATAATAGGATTGTTATAGTCTGGATTATCTCCATCTACTATCACCACGGAATAAAAAACTCCGTAACCTGCTGACGAGGTTGCCTGTGTCCAAGTAAATGTTATTAATTCATTTGTAGTGTTTTCATCCAATACAATTTTATCATCATTTTGAGGAGATACTATTGAAGGTGTAGAAAGCTCCCATTGTCCTTCAGACTGTAAATTATCCTCTTCTTCACAAGCGCCAATAGTAAATATCACCGCTAATAAGAAAACTATTTTTATATATAAATGTTTCATTTTTATTGTTTTTTTAGTCTTATAAAGGGTTTTGTACCAATGCTGGATTTCTATCTAATTCTTGTTGAGGAATAGGCAATAAAATTTTAGCAGCTGTCATATTATAATTTACGGCACTTCCAGTTCTTAGGTCAATTGTAACTAAATTATTCATAGTTGAAACAGCTACATTGTTTCTCACTAAATCATCCCATCGCTGAGCTTCTTGTGCCAATTCAAGTCTTCTTTCATTTAAAATAGTTGCTTTCATAACTTCTTTATTTGCTTTTTGAGCAGAAGTTAAATCGGGTAAAAGAGCTCTATTTCTAATTCTATTCACCTCAACAGCCGCTAATTCTAACTGACCAGTTTCATTTAAGGCCTCTGCTTTTAAAAGTACAATATCTCCATATCTCAATAAATATTGACGATTTGAACTTGCCCAACCACTAGCACTTTTCCATTTATAACCAAATGGTATTGTAGTTCCAATTTCATTGCCCCAATATTCATCAATCCACTGTACGCTTTCAAACAAAACAGTCGCATTTTTTCGCACAACATCTCCTTCTGCATCAAAAGCGTTTACCAAATCGTGTGATGGAGTCACAAATTTTCTCCAAGTATCTCCTGATATTGAAGGAGGTAATAACATTTGAGGTCCCCAGTTTCCTTCATCACCGCCCAAAAATTGTACTTCTAGGATAGATTCACTATTGTTGTAATGATTTCCATCGAATAAATAATTGTAATCTATTAAAATGTAGTTTGCAGAGCTTTTTTCAACTTCAGAAATAAATGCCAACGCTTGTTCATAGCTTGGATTTGGTTTTTGCATACAAGCTTTTGCAGCTAAAGCATTTGCTGCACCAGCAGTTGCTCGTGCTTTATTTACGCTTGCCTCATTTCCATAAGTATCTGGTAAAAGTGTAGCTGCCAATTCCAAATCAGAGAGAATTTGCTCATAAACTTCTTCTACTGAAGCTCTTGGTAAATTAACATCTTCTGGATTTACTGATGTAACTGCTTCTAATACTAGTGGAACTCCGCCCCAAGTTTTTACTAAATTGTAATAGTGGTAGGCTCTTAAAAAATAAGCTTCACCTGTAATTTGATCTCTTCGTTCTTGCGTTAAATTAACATCTTCAACAGCATCTATTCTATCAATAACTGTATTTGCTTTTGCAATAGCATTGTACAAATTAGACCAACTACCATATACTTTTGAATTGGTTGGTGAAATGGTTAAATAATCTATTGAGAAAATTTCAGGGTTATCGCCACCTGCATAATAATTGTCAGATCTTACATCTTGAAACAGCACATTGTCCCAAATATAATAATCTGATGATTGAAATGATTCATAGGTTCCTGTGAGTGCTGCTTCAATTTGACTTGCACTGTTGTAAGCATTCGCAGATGTTTCTTCTGAAATTGGACTTAAATCCAAGTAATCTTCACAAGAAATACAAGTACATGTTACTGCGATTGCAACTATTATTTTATATATTTTCATAATACTAAATCTTTATAAATTAAAATGTAACATTGATACCGAAAATGATGTTCTTAGTTTGCGGATATGTTCCGTAATCAATTCCTCTAACAGTATTGCTTCCTCCGTAAGCATTCACTTCAGGATCATAACCTGAATAGTCTGTAATGGTAAATAAGTTTTCACCAGTAACATACATTTTTAAACTTCCCATATTTAAATTATCTAATATTTTATCGTCAAAATTATAGCTTAATGTTATGGTTTTAAATCTTAAATATGATGCGTCTTCAATAAAACGTGTTGAGATTCTTGAATTATCAGTACTTCCCCAAATAGCTCTTGGAATGTTGGTTTCATCACCAGGAGATCTCCATCTATCTAAAACGGTAATTGATTGGTTTTTTGGATCTAACATTCCTTCTGCTTCTATTTTAGTAGCATTAAGCATATCATTTCCTTGTGTTCCTTGTAAAAACACATTTAACCCAAACCCTTTATAACTTACTGTATTATCTAAAGAATATAAAAAATCTGGATTTGGATCTCCTATTACTTTTCTATCATCTGCTGTAGGTGAAAAAGTAGCTTCACCTGCATTGTTAATATAGTAGGCATTTCCTGTTGTACTATCAACACCACCATATTCATAACCGTATAAAGTTGCTAAAGGAAGACCTTCTTTAACTAAACTAGCATAACCTCTACCAGCAATTTCACCTTGAAAAAGTTCTTGCCCAACTAGGTTAACCACTTTACTTTTATTAAAAGAAAGGTTTAGTGCTGAAGTCCAAACAACCTCTTTATTAATATTGATGGTACTTAAAGCAAACTCCAACCCTTTGTTTTGTAATTCACCAATATTTTGAACGGCACTATCAAAACCAGTACTTTTTGGAAGTGGTGCATTTAAAAGTAAGTCACTTGTGTTTTTAATATAAGCATCAGCAGTAAAAGTTATGTTTCCATCTAAGAAACCAACATCAACACCTAAATTTGTTTGTTCAGATTGCTCCCATTTTAACCCTAAATTCTCAATAGATGCAGGATAAGTTCCTGGCATTGTTGTACCTCCAATTGGATAATTTGCTCCACTACCAACTCTACCAAAATAAGCGTAATTATTAATTTGATCATTCCCAACAATACCCCATCCAAATCTTAATTTAAGATTATTAACGGTTTTAGATTCTTTTAAAAAGTTCTCTTCAGATATTCTCCATCCTAAAGAGAATGAAGGAAAATATCCCCATCTATCTTCCGATCCAAAAATACTTGAACCATCTGCTCTAAAGTTTGCTGTTAATAAATACTTATTATCATAATCATAATTAATTCTACTTATAAACGAGGTATTTGCCTTTTCTGATTTATAGGCTGTTGCTACAAATATTTCAGAACCACCATTTACTGTTTTAATTCCATCACTGGCAAAATTTCTTCTTTCTATGGAACTATTTTCCCAAAAGTTTTTTTGATTTACAAAACCAACTAAAGCTTCCAGTTTATGTTTTTTAATTTCCTTATTGTATTTTAAAGTGTTTTCAAAAATGTAAAAGAAAGAGTTATCTGTATTGTAAATACCTATTCCATTTAACGCTCTACCATAACTTGTTCTATATGGATCTAAAAAATAATCATAAATACCATTGCTATCATCAATACCGTAATTAGATCTAAATGTAAAGTCTTTTAAGAAGTTTATTTCCAAGTAAATATTCCCTAAAAATCTTCTATTGTTATATTCTCTATCGCTACCATCAGTACTAGCTATTGGGTTTTCCCAATTTTGAAACGGGTTACTCGTAAAAGTTCCATCGGTATTATAAATACCAATAATACTTGGTGTATTTAAAGCTCCTAACAACACACCTCCTGTATTTACACTTGAGTTGTCGTTAATATCAACATCTGAATATTTTGAGTAAGCAACACGGGTCCCAATTTTTAGCCAGTCATTGACTTTTTGCTCTAAATTTATTTTAAAATTTGCTCTATCCATTTCTGAACTTCTTACAGCTCCAACTTGGGCAGTGTAGCCACCTGATAGATAATAGTTGGTATTTTCGCTTTTACCACCCATTGAAAGTTGATAGTTTTGAGACAAGCCAGATTGAAAAATTTCTTGCTGCCAATCGGTATGATTATTGTAATTATCCCAGTCTGTATTTTGACCAAGTTCAGTCATTAAATCTCTATACTGCTCTCCATTTAATACGGGTAATGTTTTCCATACTTGAGAAGTACCCACGTACGTATCAAATGTTATTGTTGGTTTTGAAGAGGTTCCTCTTTTAGTGGTAATAATTACAACACCATTGGCTCCTTGCGAACCATAAATTGCTGCAGAAGAGGCATCTTTAAGAATTGAAATACTTTCAATATCAGAGGGATTGATAGATCTAGTATCTGTAGTAGGTACCCCATCTACTAAATAAAGAGGTTCACTTCCTGCATTGATTGAATTAGTTCCTCTAATACGAATACTTAATCCTTGCGATGGTTTACCTGAACTAGAAAGTACTTGAACCCCTGTTGCTTTCCCTTGTATTAAGGAAGCAACTTGTGTGTTTGGTCTCGATTCAAAATCATCTGCACCTACAACGGAAACAGAACCTGTAATGTCTTTCTTTTGTTGCGAACCATAACCAACAACAACAACTTCATTCATTGCCATTACGTTTTCTTCAAGCACAGCGTTGATTGCTGTTTTTCCCATTACATTAATCTCAACAGTTTTCATTCCTATATAACTAAATATAAGTACTGCTGTAGATGGATTCTCAACGGATAATTGATAATTTCCATCAAAATCAGAGATAGTCCCAACTTCAGTGCCTTTCAATAAAATTGAAGCTCCTGGAATAGGTTGACCTGTTTTGTCTGTTACATTCCCTTTTATTAAACCTTGCTGAGCATAGGTTGAAAAGGAAATTAACAACATTAAAACTACGTATCTAAACGTTGTTTTTAAATTTGAATTTTCATTAAATTTCATGTTTGGTTTTTTTAATGATACTAATTGAGTTTGTTTTTGATTAGCTTTAAAAGCCATCTAAATGTCTATATCATTTTCATAACTTATTTACACAAGTTATTTCAATTGATATTGTAAAGAAATTGGAAATAAGGAAGGTCTACAATCACATGTAGTAAAAAAGTGGACTATTAAGAGCGCTCTAAAATAGCAAAATACTATAATACAGCTACTTAATTAAAATATTAGATTAAAAAAAAGTGGAAGTTACAACTTAAAATAGGATGTATTTTAACCGCAATATGTGTTAAATTAATTAATTGTGAAACTTTTTTTACTTTTTAGAAGCTCCTATTTTCATTACTTCATTTTCAAAATTGTCTCTTGGAACCGCTGCATTATTTTTAACTTTAACACGGTAATTGTAAATTGTATTTACCGAGTAACGAAGTAATTTTGCAATTTTAGAACTATCAGTTATTCCTAATCTTACCAATGCAAAAATGCGGAGTTCAGTATTTAAAAAGCCTTTATTCTTAGGAGTGATTTTACCTTCATCAATTAATAATTCATTTAACTTTTCAACAAAATTAGGGTAGATATGTAAAAATGTATCATCAAAATTTTTGTAAAAAAGTTTTAATTCATCATCTATTAATTGTTTAGATTTTGTTTTTTCAAATAGGTCTGCTACTTTTTTTGTAGTAATATGCCTTTTAACCATTTTTCTATAGGCATCTAATTTATCAATATAATTAGATTGAATACTTAAAAATGTGCCTATATAATGTTCCTTAACTAAACTTGATTCAGAAAGATCTTCATTCAATTTTTCTAATTTTTTATTCGTGCTATTCAGTTTTATATTCAACTTATTAAGTTGTTCGTTTACTTGTAAAAGTTCGTTTCTTGCTCTAGACAAACGTTTTACTTGTTGAAAAATATAAAATACGGTTAATAATAATATAACACCAAGTATACTTATAGCTATTAATAAATTCTGAAGTTTGGCTCTTTGAATTTCACTTCGCTCTTGATAAGCCTTTGTAATAACCGGTAATATGTTTGAAATAATGATAAAGCGAAGTCTTGAATTATAAAAATTAGCATCTTCAAAAGAGAAATTAATGTATTTATGAGCCCTATCAATGTCATTTTCTTCAAAAAGCAACAAAGCCAATGTTGTTAAAGAAGCATTGTCTTTAACAGCTGCTTGAATATCAGAAATAGCTGACAAAATCAACTGTTTTTTTTGTTCAACTGTATTTAATTCAAGCTCATAACTTAGAGATCTTTCAAAAGTAACAAGAGAATATGTTCTGGTTCCCATATTTGTCATTGCCAATCTGCGGGAGTTAACTTTCAAACTTTCTAACAACTGCCTATTGTCTCTAAACTTAGTTTCAACTATTGCCAAATACTCTTCTGTACTTGGGTCTAATCTATTAAATAATGAATCGGTATATGCTTTGTAATAATTTGAATATTTCTCTTTATTTTCATTCGCTAGAGAATAAAAACTTAAGTCTAAGTATACTTTTTTATAATTGTTATAATAACTGTTAAGTAATTTATCATCGAGGTGTACTCTATCTATATCGTTTAAAATGTCATAAGCTTCTTTATCACGACCAGAAGAAGCCAACAATTTTGCCAAATTTAATCGTGATTCATCAATAAAAAGTTGATTCTTTAAATTGTTTGCTATCGAAATATTTTGCTCAATATACGATAGTGTTTCATCAAAAGAATATGATTCGTATTCATAAATAATATTATTATTGATATGATAAATTTGCTCTAGCGTTAAACTTTCATCTTTTAATAAATCTACTAAATTATTAATGTGAAGTTCTTTTTGTAAATCATATTCATTACGATTTTCCATTGTTTTATCTAAAACAAGAAGCAATGAATCAATTTCTTTTTGAGCTGTAAGAAATTGACTAAAAAAAACTAAAAAAAATAGTGTTAAAACTCTCATGGAAAATTTGTTTTTTCAAAAGTAATAAATTTCAATTAGAGGGTTATCATCTATGTTATAAACAGTAAATACAAACTATCAATCCCTGCTATATAACATATTTGTATGCTACTTTTTTATAGGAATATCATGACGTTAAGGTTTCCTTAGATGCAGATGCTGAAATCAAAGATTCATGAACACTTAAAAAGGTAATAAAAAGTGATAGTGAGTAATCAAGTTCAGCATGACGGTACGCTATTAATTTAGTTTGTCATAATAAATAAGAGCAACTAAAATTATAGATTCATAAACTCTTTAAAAGGTAATAAAAAAAGGATAGCGAGTAAATGAATTCAGCATGACGCGAAAAATTGGTTCTTTAAAACTATTTAAAAACAGCTAACAAGACATGCTCTTATCTGAAAACTTAATTTTCAAATTTTTAACCATATCGCGTGTCATAGCATCTATATCAAATTTAGGTTTCCAATTCCAATCTTTTCGAGCATAAGAATCATCTATACTCATTGGCCAAGTATCCGCAATTTTTTGTCTAAAATCTGGATTGTAAGTCACTTTAAAATCTGGATATATTTTCTGAATTGCTTTTGTTAATTGTGCAGGATCAAAACTCATACCCGCTAAATTATAAGAGGTTCTAACTGTAATTGCTTCTTTTGGAGCTTCCATTAATTCTATAGTAGCTCTAATTACATCATCCATATAAATCATTGGTAATGTTGTTGTGCTATTTAAAAAGCACTCATAATTTTCATTTTTAATGGCTTTTATAAAAATATCAACGGCATAATCTGTTGTACCTCCACCTGGCAACGATTGGTATCCAATTACACCTGGATAACGAATAGAACGAATGTCTAGACCATATTTTTCAAAATAATATTTACTCCAATTTTCACCTGTAACTTTACTCATTCCATAAACGGTTGAAGGTGTTAAATTAGAATATTGGGCAGTATCTATTCTATCTATATTAGCGCCAAAAACAGCAATAGAACTCGGAAAAAACACCTTATCAATAGCATTAAGTCTTGAAACTTCTAAAACATTAAAGAATGTTTTCATATTAATATCCCAAGTATTTAGTGGATATTTTTCTCCATTTGCAGACAAGATAGCTGCTAAATGATAAATTTGCGTAATTTTATATTTAGACACAATTTCTTGTATTGCATCAAAATCCGTTGCATCTAATGTTTCAAAAATTCCTTTAAAGTTTGAATCTAATCTCAAGTCTGACGCTATTACATTAGTAACACCATACTTTTCTTGTAATTTTTTAGTTAAAACGGTTCCTAATTGACCACTTGCTCCGGTAATTAATAATTTATCTTGATTCATTTTAAACGTATTTTTATAAGAATAAAATTACAAATTTTTAAACATAATCAATTAAATAAACTTATAATTCAATTAAAATAAGTAATTTTATCTTTTAAATACTAAATTTTATTAAATTTTATCTAAAAACAACTTTTAAATAATATCAAACCAGTAATTTTATCTTTTTATGGAACGATTAGACGATATAGATCTTAAGATTTTAAGAATTTTACAAGAGGATTCAAAAAAAACTACCAAAGAAGTTTCTGAACTCTTAAACCTATCCGCATCACCTGTTTATGAAAGGATTAGAAGGCTTGAAAAAAATGGCTATATAAAAAAATACGTAGCTATTTTAGATAAAAGACTTGTTAACCAACCAATTACTGCTATATGTATGGTCTCTTTAAGATACCATAACGAGGGTTTTATTGAAAAGTTTGAACGCCAAATTAAAGCTTTAAAAGAAGTGCAAGAATGTTATCATATGGCGGGTAAAGTAGATTTTTTCTTAAAAATAAATCTTGGCGACTTAGACGAATATCATGAGTTTGTACGCTTAAAATTATCTAAAATTGAAAATATTGGTGTTTTGGAAAGTTATTTTGTTTTAAAGGAAATTTACAGCACTACAGCCTATTATTTTTAAATGTGAAATTTATTAGTGACTGTCTAAAAAATAAAAATGCACGTCAACCTGAACTTGATTCAAGTTCTCATAATAATGGATATTTAACAAGGTGAGCTGCAGAATCAAGTTCAGCATAACGAATACCAATAAAAGATTTAAAGTATAATTTTTTATAACTTAAACAAAAAAATGAATCACTTCCAAAAAAATGCTGAAATCAAACGTTCATAGATTCCTTATTCTAAAATAAGAAAGAATGAGTAATTGATTTCAGCATAATTATTGTCAACAATTAGACAATAGTGCTATACTTATTTTTTTAGTACTTTTTTAAGCACTACATCTTTATCTAATTTTTTAGAACAGAAGTACCAATCTTTACAATCCATATCTTCTTTTCCTTGCATTCTATCTTCAGCAGCACCACAAGAACCTGCAGGGCCAATAATTACATCATCACCTGGTCTCCAATCTGCTGGTGTTGCAACACCAAATGCATCTGCTGTTTGTAAAGCAACTACAACTCTATACAATTCATCAAAGTTTCTACCTAAGCTTAAAGGATAGTAAATAATTGTTCTAATAACACCTTCAGGATCAATTACAAATACGGCCCTTACAGCTTGCGTTGCAGCTTCATTTGGCTGTACCATTCCATATTTTTTTGCAACTTCCATAGTAATGTCTTCAATTAAAGGGAATTTAACCTCAACATTTTTCATTCCTTTGTATTCAATTTTATCTTTAATTGAACGCAACCAAGCTATATGACTGTATAGACCATCTATAGATAACCCAACTAGTTTACAATTAGCATTTGCAAACTTTTCTTCTAAACTAGCAAACGTTATAAATTCTGAAGTACAAACTGGTGTAAAATCTGCAGGGTGGCTAAATAAAATTACCCATTCTCCTTTATAATCGTTTGGAAAATTAATATCTCCTTGTGTAGTTACAGCTTTAAATTCTGGAGCTTTATCTCCAATTCTTGGCATTCCTGTGTATTCTTTTTCTTCTTCCATTTATGTATGTTTTAAATATTTATTATTTTTTTATAGCGTAAATTTAAAACATAAAAGCCACAACAATTGTAACCTAAATCACCCATAAACGTTAAAAATAGGTTAAAGAAATAACTAAATTTTAGAGGGTTAAATTCATTTTATTTAGAAATTAAATTACAATACCAAAATTTAGAATCCCAAGTAGCTGATTTATCTGAAGGATATGTTTTTAACACCTTCTCTCCTATTTTAAAAGGTATTGGATTTTTAAAAATTGGACCATCAAAAACAAAGGTATGGAACTCACCGTTTTCACCACAAACATCTACATTTTGTGGTAAATCATTAATAAAACTTTCGTCAACAATTCTACCAACAAAACTCTTGTCTAACAAATTTGCATTTACAGCTACAGTAATAGCTTTAAACCCTAAACTTATAAATTCTTTAATAATAGTATTAGTATCTAATTTCCACAGAGGAAAAACACCATTTATATTAAGTTCGGCTAATTTAGTTTCCCTAAATACTTTTAGATCTTCTAAAAAAATATCTCCAAAAACCGAATATTTATAATTTTTTGAATTTACAATTTTAGCAAGCTCAGCTTTCATAATTGTATTGTAACTCTCCATAGAAACCTCTTCTGGAAAATATATTTTATACAATGGTAAACCTAGTTCTTTTGCTTGTAAATCCAATAAATTTTCAGATACACCATGCATAGACACTCTGTTAAATTTTTGATTTACCGTAGTTACCAAACTTCCAATGGCATACTCCCTGTTTTGTAATATTTTATACAATGCCAATGCCGAATCTTTCCCTGTACTCCAATTAAAATATGCCTGTTTCACAAATTATAGTTTTTGGTAAAAATAAAACAAACAATACAATTTATACAATGTTTTAATTAAGTTAATTTAAGTACATTTGGACCTTTAATTTTTATAATTTATGAAAAACTTTCGCCTTTCACTTCTAATTTGTACATTTTTTACACTTATAAGTTTTGCTCAAACAATTCAATCACCTTCAGAATTTTTAGGATATGAATTAGGAACACAATTTACAAGACACCATAAAATAATAGATTATTTTAACTATGTTAGTTCTAATTCTGTAAATGTTTCTCTAGAAAAATATGGTGAAACAAACGAACATAGACCCTTGTATGTTTCTTTTATTTCTTCTGAAGAAAATAGTAAAAATTTAGAAGCTATTAGAAAAGCTAACTTACAAAAAACTGGAATTATAAAGGGTGAATCTGATTCTGAAATTGGAATTGTTTGGCTAAGTTATAATGTACACGGTAATGAAGCTTCTGCCTCTGAAGCTGCAATGTTAACTTTATATAAATTAATTACCGAAAAACAAGATTGGCTAAAAAATACAGTTGTTATTATTGACCCTTGTTTAAATCCAGATGGTAGAGATCGCTATGTTAATTGGTACAACCAAACCAAAAGCACCCCTTATAACACAAATCCAGATGTTATTGAACACAAAGAACCTTGGCCTAGCGGAAGACCAAACCATTATTTATTCGATTTAAATAGAGATTGGGCTTGGGCAACTCAAATTGAATCGCAACAACGTTTAAAAATATATAATAAATGGATGCCACAAGTTCATGTAGATTTTCATGAACAATTTATAAATAATCCATATTATTTTGCACCTGCTGCAGAACCTTTTCACGAAATTATTACAACTTGGCAACGTGATTTTCAGACTGAAATTGGAAAAAATCATGCAAAACATTTCGATAAAGAAGGCTGGCGCTATTTTACAAAAGAATCTTTTGACCTATTGTACCCAAGTTATGGAGACACCTACCCTACGTATATGGGGGCTATTGGAATGACATATGAACAAGCAGGGCATGGTATGGCTGGTTTGGGTATTGTAACAGATAATAAAACCGTTTTAACACTAAAAGATAGAATTGCACACCATACAACTACGGGACTTTCTACAATAGAGGTTGCAGTTAAAAATACATCAAAAATGTTAGAAGAATATGCTAAGTTTTTCGACAATTCTGAACTAAAATATAAAAACTATATTTTAAGGGGAGCTTCTGAAAAAATTCAAGGAGTAGTAAACTTTTTACAAAAACATGAAATTGATTTTTATATTTCTGAAGGAAAAAAAGTTAAAGCATATAATTACAACACCAAAACTACCGAAAACTTTACAACAAATAAAAATGATTTAATAATTTCTACAAACCAACCAAAAGGAAAAATGGTGAAAGTTTTGTTTGAACAAGAAACACAACTTTCAACACCAATAACCTATGATATTACTGCTTGGAGCTTGCCTTACGCATACGGTTTGCAAGGTTTTGCAACCGAAAACAACATTACTTTCGACTCTGAATTAGTAGAGGTTAACAAGCAAAATTACACAAATAAAATTGCTGAAAATGCCTATGCTTACTTACATAAATGGAATGAAGTTTCTGATGCTGAATTATTAGGTGATTTATTAGAAAAAGGATTTAATGTACGCTTTAGTTATAAAGATTTTTCGGTTGAAGGGAATGAATTTAAAAAAGGATCTCTAATAATTATGCGAGGTGAAAATAAACATATTCCTAATTTTGATGCAGTTATTGTTGAAATAGCAAACAAATTAAATAAAAAACTAACTACAACTAATACTGGTTTTGTTGCTACTGGAGCAGATTTCGGGTCTTCTAATGTGCAACTTATAACATCTAAAAAAATTGCTGTTTTAGCTGGAGAAGGAACTTCATCTCTAAGTTTTGGGGAAATTTGGCACTTTTTTGAAAAGCAATTAAAGTATCCTTTAAATATTTTAAACACTGCAAATCTTAACAGAATTGACTTAACTAAATACCAAGTTTTAATTTTACCAAATAGCTATAGGGCAAATGAACAAACTCTAAAAAAACTTAACTCATTTGCTTCAAACGGAGGAAAAATAATAGCACTAGGTAGCGCCGTAAATAATTTTGCTGATAAAGAAGGCTTTGGCTTAAAAAAGCAAAAAACAAAAGAAGATAAAGATGCTAAACAATTAAATTTAATTCCGTTTGACCAACGAGAAAATGAAAGCATTAAAAATGCAATTACAGGTAGTATTTTTAAAAGTACTGTTGATGCGTCACACCCTTTAGCTTTTGGATACGAGAATAACTATTACAGTTTAAAACAAAGTTCTACATCGTACCAATTATTAGAAAGTGGATATAATGTAGCTTATTTTCCAGAAAATTTTGAACATGTATCTGGATATGCTGGTTCTAATGCTTTAAAAGATATTGATAACTCACTTTTATTTGGAATAGAAAGAAAAGGTAGTGGTACTATTATTTATATGGTAGACAATCCTTTATTTAGATCTTTTTGGCAAAACGGAAAACTATTTTTTGTAAATGCAATTTTCTTGAATTAGATATTAAATCCGTTCATATTTTTCTGAAAATACATTACAGGAACCTTATAAATAGAGAGGCTGTATAAAAAGTAAAATTCTCATCAATAGGATGCTAATTTATAATTTTTTATACAGCCTTTTTTGATTTACATTAATTTATAAAGTTCTTTAACCTCTATTACTTCATAATAACTAACTATAAATCAACACCTTTAACCTTTCTTAACTAGTGTAAATTTAATAAAACTTTAAAAAAAATTAAAAATAGGGTAACAAAATAATACTTCAGTTTATCTATTACTATAAACTAAAAAAAGATATTATGAGGACATTATTTAAAACATTTTTGCTAGTGATAACATTTTTTACGCTAACAAATATAAACGCACAAAATGAGACTAATAAAAGCAATTATTTTCAAATTAGTCCAAGAGTTGGGTACGACTTTCCAACCTATAATAACAACACTCCTTATATAGATTATAAAGCTGGTTTAGAAGCTGGAATATCTTTAGATTATTACTGGAAATGGTTTGGTATTGGAGTAGACTTCGATTATATAAAAAACAAACCTGAAAGTACGTACCCTACCGAAAATTTGATAGGAAGCGGAGGTTTAATAACAAACTTTAATTTAAGTGAAGCTAGTATTACGCGTATGTTTTACGGAATTGGTCCTAGTTTTAAATACGAAAACCAACAAGGTAATTTAGTTGGAGAACTAAATACCAGAGCTGGTTTAGGATCTATAAAAGGTGGTAGAACACTTTTAACGGATGCTGGCACAAACGATTTATTAAATTTTCATGCAGGTTACAATGCTAAAAACGTAATTTCTGCAAAAGCCCAAGCACGCATTACTTACTTTTTCAACAAAACATTTGGAGTACACGCTGGAGCCTATTATTTAAGACATTTTGATGTTACGGAAACATTAGATTCAGGCTTAGGGATTTCTGCTGGATACCACCCAATTACAACTATGGATGGACAAAATATGTTAGATAGAAGTGGTCCAATTGTTAGAGAAGCTCCTTGCGATTGTGATATTGCATCTGTAGGTGTATTTGCTGGATTAACCATTAAATTAGATAAAAAAGTATGCAGTGTATGTGGATTAGATCATTTCCCACATTGTTGTGCAACCTGTGGTTGTGGTGTAACAGTTACTGCAAAAGATAAATTTACAGGCGAAATTTTACCAAATACAGCTATTGTTCTATCAGATATAAACGGAAATATTATACAAAGTGGTACAACAAATTCTTATGGAGTTGTAGTTTTTAACGATGTTGAACCAGATAATTACATTGTAAAAGGAAAACTTTATACTATAGACCTTGAAGAAACCAGCATTACTAAAGCAGAATTTAAAGATTGTAAAGCTGATGGATCTACAATTCAAAAGGTAATTGTATATGCAGATGAAAACTATATTTTAAAAGGAAATGTTGTAGAATGTAATACTGCAGACGGAATTAAAGATGTAGCTATTTTACTAAAAGATAAAATTAATGCTAAACAAAAAAATACAATCTCAAATACTGAAGGTAATTTTATTTTTCACCTAAAACAAGCTTCAACTTACGCTTTAAATGGTAAAAAAGATGGTTATTTTTCTAATGAGGTTGAAGTAACTACAGATGCATACAATAGAAATTCTTCATTATTTATAGACTTTGAAATGTGTATTGACCCTTGTGGAAAAGCAATAAAATTAGAAAATATAAATTTTGATTTAGATAAAGCTATAATTCTACCAGCAGCAAAACCAGATTTGGATTATGTTGTAAGATTAATGCAAGAAAACCCAAATATTACTGTAGAAATGTCTTCTCATACAGACAGTCAAGGTAGTGATGAGTATAACCAATCTTTATCGCAACGAAGAGCAGACGCAACAGTAAACTACATTGCTAGCAAAGGTATTTCACCTAGTAGATTAATAGCTCGAGGTGCTGGAGAAAGCGAACTTAAAAACACAAAATGTACAAATAATGTACCATGTACAGATGAAGAACACCGTATTAATAGAAGAACAGAATTTAAAGTAGTTTGCTTTTAATACAAAATAATCTAATAAATAATTAAATAACAAAACCAAGGCAAATTTACAATTAACAATGCCTTGGTTTAATTAAAATATAAAAAAATGAAAACACTATATAGTAAATACAGCTCCCAAAAAAAATCGATTAATTTCAACTATCTAAAACTATTATTTTTAGGTCTTATTTTAATTATAGCTTCCTGTAATGAAGATGATGAAAGTTGCGAATACACAGAAATATGTGAAGAATATTGCGAACTTTTTGAAGATTTTGAAGACGATAAAGTTGAAAACCCAGGTAACTGGTTAGGCTTATCTTTAAATGATTTACAAGTTCAATTAAGAGCTGGTTCTAATGTATTATATGTAGATGACGGTAGTGGTGCATCTTGGGCTTATAATACTACAGATTTTCCAAGTGATTTAATAGCACAAGGTTGCGAACTACATTATGATGTTGAATATTTTGCAGGCGCTAATAATAACACAGCAACAAACAATAGCCTTGTAATTTTTGACGGAACTAGTCCTGCAGCCTCATCAAATATTGCTAGTTTTGTTTTAGACCCTGCTAGTTTAGTAATTTCAGGAAATGCCCCAGTTACCATTGAAGTTCCGTTAGAATTAGCTACAGAAACAACCTTACCTTCTAATACATTTGGTGCTTGGACAATTAATGGTGTTAATAATACCACACCTCCTACACCAGCCGATATTTTAGCTTTTAACACACTTATTCAAAATATAAGCGGTGTTGCTTTCTTTATTGATGAAGGAGGAAATCCAGTTGAAGAATGGTGGTTTGATAATTTTTGTTTTAAACAATGTTGTCCGTAATAGTTATAATTGAAAAAGGCAATTTTGAAATTTCAAAATTGCCTTTACTATTTTATAAATTACCAAATAAGTAATTGTTAATCTTCAATTAATTAACAGGTTCCCCATACAAATCAAACTCTGAAGCTGAAGTAATTTTAATTTGTGCAAATTTACCAACTTGCACATAATATTTAGTAGCATCAATTAACACTTCATTATCAACATCAGGCGAATCAAATTCGGTTCTACCAACAAATACGTTTCCATCTTTTCTATCAATAATCACCTTAAAAGTTTTACCAACTTTTTCTTGATTCAAATCAAAAGAAATCTGACTTTGTAATTCCATAATCTCATTTACACGTTGTTGTTTCACCTCTTCTGGAACATCATCTACTAAATTAGCTGCATGTGTATTTTCTTCATGCGAATATGCAAAAGCACCTAAACGTTCAAAACGCATTGCTTCTACCCAATCTTTTAATTCTTGAAAAGCAGCTTCTGTTTCACCTGGATATCCAACAATTAATGTAGTTCTAATTGCCATATCAGGAACCGATTTTCTAAATTCAGCAAGTAAATTAGTTGTCTTTTTGTGTGAAGTACCTCTTCGCATCGATTTTAAAATATCGTCATTAATATGCTGTAAAGGAATGTCTAAATAGTTACAAACTTTAGGTTCGTTATGTATTACTTCCAACACATCTAACGGAAATCCAGTTGGAAAAGCGTAATGCAAGCGAATCCACTCTATACCATCAATTTTAACCAATTCTTTTAACAAATCGGCCAATGCTCTTTTTTTGTATATATCTAATCCGTAATACGTTAAATCTTGCGCTATTAAAATAAGTTCTTTAATTCCTTTTTTAGCCAATTTTGTAGCCTCAACAACTAAATCTTCAATAGGAGTTGAAACATGTTTTCCTCGCATTAATGGTATTGCACAAAAAGAACAAGGTCTGTCGCAACCTTCAGCAATTTTTAAATATGCATAATGAGTTGGCGTTGTTGTTAAACGTTCTCCAACCAATTCGTGCTTATAATCTGCATCTAATACCTTTAACAAGTTCGGTAAATCATGAGTACCAAAGTATTCATCTACATCAGGAATTTCCTTTTGTAAATCTGGCTTATAACGCTCACTTAAACAACCAGAAACATACACTCTATCAACTTCTCCTAATTCTTTCTTATTTACATAATGCAGAATAGTATTAACCGATTCTTCTTTGGCATCTCCAATAAAACCACAGGTATTTATAACAACAATGTTTCCTTCATCATTTTCATCTTCGTGTACAACGTCTTTATTATTTGCTTTTAATTGCCCCATTAAAACTTCACTATCGTAAACGTTTTTTGAACAACCTAAAGTAACTACGTTGATTTTATTTTCTTTTTTAGATTTTGTACGCACAAATTTTATTTTTAATAATATTTGCAAAAGTAATCAAACCTTTTCAATTAAGTTTAGTCTAATTATAAATACCTGAAATTTAACTTTCTCTAATGAAAAAATATTTAAGAACTTTACTTTTACTAATTAGCATTGTAGCTTGTGACAAAAATGAAGAATTAACCGAAATATCACAATCTACATATTTCCCTCCGCTAACTGGAAATACTTGGGAAACAGTCTCTCCTTCTGAATTAAATTGGAATGAAACTGAAATACAGCCTTTATTAAATTATTTAGAAGAAAAGAACACTAAAGGTTTTATAGTTTTATACAATGGAAAAATTGCTATTGAATCATATTTTAATAATCATTCTATATCAAAACCTTGGTATTGGGCAAGTGCAGGTAAAACCTTAACCTCTATTACAACAGGTATTGCCGAAGAAAAAGGCTTTATAAATATCAATAATAAAGTAGCTGATTATTTAGGTACTGGTTGGACAAGTGCTCCAATTAAAAAGGAAAACATGATTACTTGTAAACATTTACTTAGTATGAACTCCGGTTTAGATGATAGCTTAGGAGACAATGTAGAGCCAATAAATTTAAAATTTAAAAGTGATGCTGGAACACGATGGGCATACCATAATGTATATGTTAAATTACAAGATATTATAGAGAAAGCTTCTAATCAATCATTTTCAGCATTTTTCAATTCCAATTTGAAAGATAAAATTGGAATGACTGGAACCTGGCTACAAACTGGTGACTTTAATATTTACTATAGCACAACGAGAAGTATGGCTAGATTTGGTTTACTTACCTTAAACAAAGGAACTTGGAATACTACCAAAATTGTAAATGAAACATTTTTTAACGCTTCTATAAATACTTCACAAGACATTAATAAAGCTTACGGATATTTATGGTGGTTAAATGGAAAATCTAATTACCACTTACCACAATCTCAATATGAATTTCAAGGTGCATTAATTCCAGATGCTCCAAATGATTTATATGCTGCTTTAGGTAAAAATGATCAAAAAATTTACGTATCGCCCAGTAAAAAATTAGTTGTTATTAGAATGGGAGAAAGTGCTGATGATACAAATTTTGCGCTTTCTAATTTCGATAATGAACTATGGCAAAAACTAAATTTAATTATAAATTAAAATACTATTTATAATTATTTGGAAGCGTTCTTACTTTCGTTAATTTTTCAAAAGCATATCCTAATTTTAATAATTTCTCTTCTTGAAAAGGTTTTGCTATAAATGTTAAACTAATAGGCTCTCCTGTGCCTTCATACCCCATTGGTACAGCTAAACACGGATATTTAGCTACAGCTGCAAAACCTGCATGATAATTATTTATTGATAAAATAGCATCTAAATTATGTGTATCCATTGGAGTATTAAAAAATTCAAGTCCTTTTGTATGTAAATTTTGTTTTATCAATTCAAATGCTTCAATTGAAGTAGTATCTTGTAAAATAGCCTCAAATAATTGTTGTCCGTAAGGCGCTCGTTTTACAACATCTTGTAAATTAAATTCGACTATAGATTCAATATTTGAAATTTTTATATTTTTATCTGCATCATTTCTTAAATACGCTGGTAAATCTTTTTTCATATCAATACGCAACAAAGTTAAAAACCCATTTAATGAAATTTTAGGTTGTTCAAATTCAATAATTTCCGCTCCTGCTCTTCTTATAACTTGTATTGATTTTTTATAAATTGAATCTGTTAATAATTCTTTAAACACCCCTACTCTTTTTCCTCTTAAAGTTGAATAATTTAAAGAATCTACATACTTTAATTGTTTATTATTTCCCTTTGTTATAATATCGTTAGCATCTTCACCCAACATTGCCGAAAGTAAAATTGCAGTATCAATAACACTTTTTGTCATTGGACCTGGTGTATCTAAAGTACTTGAAATTGGTACAATTCCTGTTCTACTTAACAAACCTACTGTTGGTTTTAAACCTACAACAGCGTTTTTACTTGAAGGAGATAAAATTGATCCTGAAGTTTCTGTACCTACTGCTGCTACCGCATAATTAGCGGCAACACTTACACCACTTCCAGAACTAGAACCACCGGTTTCAAATATTTTTCTTCCATACGGATTTAATGTTTGTCCGCCAATAGCACTATAACCGACAGGGCAATCGCTACAAAAAAAGTAAGCCCACTCACTTAAATTTGCTTTCCCTAAAATTAAAGCTCCTTTATCTTTTAGTTGTTTAACAATAAAAGCATTTTCTGTATTTAAATTTTCTGAAAGAGCAAAAGCTCCAGCGGTAGTTGGCATTCCAACAGTATTAATATTATCTTTTAAAAGTATAGGTAAACCGTATACAGCATTTTTTAAATTAGCAGGTCGTTTTCTATCCTTTTCACGTGCTTCTTCAATAATAGTAGGGTTTAGAGCTATAATACTATGTAGAGCTAAATTAGAATTGCTTTCATATTTCCTAATTCTATATAAGTAAAACAATACAATTCTTTCATAAGATAAAATTCTATTGTTTACATATTCTTGTATTGTAGGAATATCTTTCTCTAAAATAAATGGTACTAAATTTAAATAATCATCTTCTGAAAAGTTAGCTAAATCTTCTTCAAATGGTTTAAAAACTTCATTCATATCTAAATATTTAGATTGAATTAATTTAAATTGCATTCTATTAATTTCGTGATTTTGCTGTTCTAATAACTCTGTTGATTCATCGTATTTTGTAAAAATAACAGGTTCTTCTTTTTGTTTGCACGCATTAAGTAAAATAAATAATAGAACTACAAAAAATATATTTTTCATTTGATTTGATTTTACAGAAAGTATAAAAATAAAAAAACCTCTTAAAAAAGAGGCTTTAAATATTTTATTTATGTTCTTTTATTTAAAGAAGGAGTCTACAAATTCAATTTTATTAAACACCTGTAAATCATCAATTCCCTCTCCAACTCCAATATATTTAACTGGAATTTTAAACTGATCTGAAATTCCGATAACGACACCACCTTTTGCAGTACCGTCAAGTTTTGTAACGGCTAACGATGTTACTTCAGTTGCCAATGTAAACTGCTTTGCTTGTTCAAAAGCATTTTGACCAGTTGATCCGTCTAAAACCAACAATACATCATGCGGCGCATCTGTTACCACCTTTTGCATTACACGTTTAATTTTAGTCAACTCGTTCATTAAATTTACTTTATTGTGCAATCTTCCGGCAGTATCTATAATAACCACATCTGCATTTTGAGAAACGGCAGATTTTAAAGTATCGAAAGCCACAGAAGCTGGATCACTTCCCATTTCTTGACGAACAATTGGAATATCAACTCTATCTGCCCAAACTTGTAATTGATCTATTGCAGCAGCTCTAAAGGTATCTGCAGCACCTAAAACAACGCTTTTTCCAGCTTTTTTAAATTGCGAAGCTAGTTTACCTATTGTAGTAGTTTTTCCAACGCCATTAACACCTACAACCATAATTACATAAGGTTTTTTAGTTGATGGAATAGTAAAATCGATTTCGTTACCAACATTAGTTTCAGAAAGTAAACCTGCAATTTCTTCACGAAGAATTTTATTTAACTCATCAGTACCCAAATATTTATCTCGGGCCACTCTGGCTTCAATTCTATCAATTATTTTAAGCGTTGTTTCCACTCCAACATCTGAAGATACCAAAACTTCTTCTAGATTATCTAATACATCATCGTCAACTTTAGTTTTACCTGCAACTGCTTTTGATAGCTTCGAAAAAAAAGATGTTTTTGTTTTCTCTAAACCTTTGTCTAGAGTTTCTTTTTTCTCTTTTGAAAATATTCTTTTAAATAAACTCATTTTTCTACAAATTTAGGTTATAAATATAAAAAAAGAAAAGCTACCCTCAATAATTTGAAAGTAGCTTTATAATATTTTAAAAACAAAAAATTTATTTTTTGCTCAAAAAGTCTTTTACATTTGCTGGATCCATAATAGCTTCTACAAAAGTGTAAGCACCTGTTTTAGGTGATTTTACCATTTTTATAGCTTTGCTTAATCTTTTTGATCCTGTTTGTAATGATGCTACTGATTTCTTTGCCATGGTCTTATTAAGTTTTATTTGAAGTTTTTATTAAAAAACCTCTAATTATTTAATTTCTTTATGAACAGTCATTTTCTTCAAGATAGGATTGAATTTTTTAAGTTCCATTCTATCAGGAGTATTCTTTTTATTCTTAGTTGTAATATATCTAGAAGTACCTGCTTGTCCTGAAGCTTTGTGCTCAGTACATTCTAAAATCACCTGAATTCTGTTTCCTTTAGTCTTTGCCATTGCTTATTATTTTTTTAAAAAACCATTTTCTCTTGCTTCTTTAATAACCGCAGAGATTCCTTTTTTATTAATATTCTTTAAAGCAGATGTAGATACTTTTAAAGTAACCCATTTATCCTCTTCAGGAATATAAAAACGCTTTTTAATTAAATTAGCGTCAAATTTTCTTTTTGTTCTATTCAATGCGTGAGAAACATTGTTTCCAACCATTGCTTTTTTTCCAGTAAGTTCACAAACTCTTGACATATTTCTGTACCTTTTTTATGTATTCTCAAAACGAGATGCAAAATTAATTCTTTATATCTAAATACACAAACTTATTTAACTAGTTTTTTAAAATTTCTTTTCTCAGCAGTTCTAAAGCCTTGTTTGAAGCCTTTCCTATCACCTTTTCTCTCGGCTGTCCGAAAAAATATTCTTTTGAAAAAACACCTGTTGGTGTGGCTATTGCAATAAAAACCGTTCCTACTGTTTTATCTGTTAAATCGGCTGTAGGCCCAGCATTTCCGGTAGTTGCTATTGCATAATCCGATTTAAATTTTTGTTGAACACCAATTGCCATAGCTTCTGCTACTTCTGCGCTAACAACCGAAAAACGCTCAATTAAATTTTTATCTACATTTAATTCTGATATTTTAACTTTCGCTTGATATGCTACAACAGCAGCTAAAAAATAGCTCGATGCACCCGGAATTGCCGTTAACATTTTAGAAATTTCTCCTCCTGTACAACTTTCGGCAACCGCTAAGGTTTGTTTTTTAGCTTTTAATAATTTACCTACTGCAACTTCTATAGTTTGAGAATCTTCAACTCCTACAATTAAATCGGGGATTAATTTAAAAAGTTTTTCAAGTTCTAAACGCATGCTGGTTTCCAATAATGTTTTTTCAGCTCCTTTAGCTGTTAATCGCAACCTTAACTTTCCATAAGCTGGCAAATATGCTAATTTAATAAATTCTGGTAAATTATCTTCCCAGTCTTCAATACGCTCTGCAACCATACTCTCTCCCATTCCATAAGTTAATATGGTTTTATGTAAAATATAAGGTAATTTAAAAGTATGTCTTAATTTTGGCAATACTTCATCTTGCATTAAGCCTTTCATTTCATTGGGTACACCTGGCAATGAGATGATTACTGTATTGTTTTTATGAAACCACATTCCCGGCGCTGTTCCCCAATTATTTTTTAAAGGAATACATTTTGAAGGAACTAATGCTTGGTCTCTATTTACAGCTGTAAAAGGATAATCTATTTTAGCGAACATTTCTTTAATTTGCGCTACTATTTCTTCTTTTAACACTAATTTATCATTAAAATAAGTTGCCAAGGTTAATTTAGTAACATCATCTTTAGTAGGTCCTAAACCTCCTGTTAATATAACAATGTCCGAATTTTTCTCTGCTTCATTTAAAGCTTTTGAAATATGTTCTTTTGTATCTTGAATTGAAGTTATTTGATAAACTGATATACCAATTTTATTTAATTCTTCTGCAATCCACTTTGAATTTGAATCTAAAATTTGACCGATTAAAATTTCATCTCCAATAGTAATTATTTCTGCTTGCATTTTTATTAAAATATTTTGATAAAAGTACTAATTCTGACGCAACCTTTTTAAAAAAAACACATCTTTAATATAAAAAGAACGTATTAATTAATACCTATATAGAAAGCTATGATTGCACCAGATGAATTAAATGACAACGAACTTATAGAACAAATTGAAAATTGTACTTTGAGTCCTTCTTACTTTACACACGAAGTTCTTTTAAGAATGTCTTATATTTTAATTAAAAAATATGGTCTTGAGACTGCTATTATTAAGAACTGTAGATTAAAAGAAAACTATTATATTAATGCGTTAAAAAGTGATAAGTTTAATTATACACTAACTAGAGCTTATACTGAAATCTTATACTATTTTATGAGCAACTCTAAAAATAGCAGCTTTAATAAGTTATTAAGAAACTTTCCTAGACTACAGTATAACTTTAAAGATTTAGTTAGAACACATTATGGTTATGATATTATGAAAGAACACAGAAAAGAAGCTGAAGAATATAAAGGACCAATTTTATTCACCTTTTAATAACTGTATACCTTATTTAGCTATTCTATATTTTTAACCTAATAAACTATTTTATTTTTACTGAGAGTGCTTCTTTATTTGCAATAGTTCCAACTAAAACATCATTCTCTACAACTTTTCCAACACCAGCAGGTGTTCCGGTAAAGATAACATCTCCTTTCTTTAAGGTGAAAAATTGTGAAACATAAGCAATTAACTCATCTATTTTCCAAAGCATAGCATTGGTATTTCCTTCTTGTACTATTTTATTGTTTTTAGATAATGTAAATTCTAAGTTAGATAAATCTCCTAAATTTTCCTTTGGGAAAAAAGCACCAATAACAGCACTTCCATCAAAACCTTTACATTTTTCCCAAGGCAAACCTTTATCTTTTAATTTATTTTGTAAATCTCTTGCCGTAAAATCAATTCCCAAACCTATTTCATCGTAATATTTATGGGCAAATTTTTCTTCAATATATTTACCAACTTTATTTATTTTCACTAAAACCTCTACTTCATAATGCAAATCATTTGAAAAAGGTGGTATAAAAAAAGGTTGATTTTTTGCTAAAATAGCTGAATCTGGTTTTAAAAATATTACTGGATCTTCTGGTTTTTCACTTTGAAGTTCTTCAATATGCTTGGCGTAATTTCTTCCTATACAAATTATTTTCATACGTATAAATAATTGAATTATTGATTTATGTTTACGTTAATAACGAAGCACTAAATTATTGAAATAATTTATTTTAAAGATACTATTCTTTAAATTTTTGATTTGACTGATTTAAAAACTTTAAATATTATTTTTACGATCAATAAACTCCTTTAAAAAAAAAGTTAGTAATCCACTTATTATCGCAGCAATAACATCTTTAATATCAAAAGTACCATAAATATTTAAATACCCTAAAAACTCCCAAACAAATGCATAAATTATTGTTGCTAAAATTATTTGTCTATTTTTTTCTTTATTAGAATATGCTTTATAACTCCAAATAAAAAAACAAAATCCAATTACAGAAACTAAACTTCCTATAGTGTCTGCAAGTCCAAAATCATTGATTTTATTTTTATAAACATAGGGTCTATAAAACATTGTTAAAATAAATCCGATTGAAATAATTAGAACTGAAAGTATTAAATATAATTTTTCCTTTTTAGGTTTTAGTCGCTTCTTCATTAATTAATTTTCACTCATAAAGTTTTCTAACTGTTTTTTAGTGATTTTCTGAATTTTATGTTTCATAAAAGGAGTCCACCCGAGTAAAAAACCAACAGTACCAAGAGCTTGTTTAGACCATTTCCAAACATTAAAAGTATCTATATGTTCTATAATTTTACCATCTTTAAATTTAAAATTAGCACTAACTTTGTTTGTTACTTTGCGCTTGTTTTTTCCATAGACATAATTCGCCACCCAGTTAACACTTCCTTTATTTTCGCTTGTTTTAATGCCTGAAAAGCTAATTTTTGTAGTTGCAGATTTTTTAGACAACAACATTTCCCACATTTTAAAAGCTTCATCACCTTTCAATTTTCCAAACACGGGATCTTGAAATTGAATACCTTTATGATAGCATTCTGTCATTCCACTAGCATTACCATTAGAAAACGAAGTGTAAAATTTTTCTATTAATTCTTTATTATTCATAAATTTATTTTTTAAGCCCTTTATTTTCAGCTTTACATAAATGCAATAGCTATTAGTTTGTAAATTAATTTTACATAAAAAGCATAATTCTTAGTTAATTTTACTGAAATTATAGGTTATAGTATCATTATCAATTTTAAATGCAACCCATCTTTCTAAAGCTCCTCCATTTGTGTACTATCCATAATTTTTGGTTGCTTTTTCACCTTTTACACGTGTATACTCCAATACATAACTCCCATCGGTTTTATTATTTTTAATTGAAAGAAAACCGGAAACAGTTTTACCAACTCCTATTTTATCAAATTCAAATGCAGTAATATATTCTGAAGTTGTAAATTTCACATTATTAATGGGAGCTTTAAATTTGTTTGTTATTTTAAATTTAATTCCATTTCTTTTCCCAATAAAATGACAAGAATTTAATGTTAGAATTAAAATTAAGCAGATTATTTTTTTCATAGTGTATACAATATTATTTAACTAAATAAACAGCTCTTATATACAATATGTTCTAAAAGTGCCAATTAAATTAAGCTACTCGCCACAATAAGTTACAAAGTTTCTTGGGGTTTCGTAAAGCGTAATGGATAATTCTAGATTTTCATCAATTTTAGCACGTAATTTATTCCAAATTACAACAGAAATATTTTCAGCAGTTGGGTTTAATGTTTTAAACTCTGGAACTTCTTCATTTAAATTTTTATGATCAAATTGTTCTTCAATTTCAGTTTCAATTAATTTTTTTAGAACTTTCATATCCATAACAAACCCTGTTTCTGGATGTATTTCACCTTTTACAGCTACAATTAAATCATAATTATGTCCGTGATAATTTGGATTGGCACATTTTCCAAAAACCGTAGCATTTCTAGCATCTGTCCAATCTGCATTGTACAATCTATGCGCTGCATTAAAATGAGCTTTTCTATTAACTGTTACCTTCATTTATTTGTTTTATTATTAACTTTTTATAGGTTCTTTGGTTCATAAACCAAGAGATTAAACCATAACTTAAACCAGCAATTCCGGCACTTATTAGTTGTTTTAATATATTTTTAATTGTAAAAAAATCTAAAGGCAATTTGTCTGAAAAATAATCGCCAATATTTCTAAAAATAAGCATTAGAAGCATAAAAAAGCCTCCATAAACAGCAATATATTTCCATTTACCCATTTTTTGCTTATTTCTCCAGTTTTCAAGTACCTTTAAATCTTTGGCTGTCATAATTACAATTGTAAAAATTCGTAAAATTTTTCAAAAATAATTTTAAACCATTCTGTATAGATTTCAGGTTTTTGTGAAATATCTTCTTTTACCTCTTCTAAAGTCATCCATTTAAAAGCCGCTACTTCTTCCCTATTTATTACTGGATCTTCTGAATAAGTTCCAACCATAATATGGTCTAATTCATGTTCTGTTAAACCATTATCAAACGGAGCTTTATAAATAAATGATGTTTTTTCTTCTAATTCGCAAACAAAGCCCATTTCTTCTTGCAAACGTCTTTTTCCGGCTTCAATATTACGTTCTCCATCTCGTTGATGGCTACAACAAGTATTTGCCCATAATAATGGCGAATGGTATTTATCTGCTGCCCGTTGTTGCAACATTAATTGGTTTTTATCATTAAATACAAATACAGAAAATGCTCTATGTAAAAGTGCTTTTTCATGAGCCTCCATTTTAGGCATTAAACCAATTTGTTCATCCTTTTCGTTTACTAATATTACTTGCTCTTCCATCATACTTATTTGAATTGTCACAAATCTACAAAAAGATTATTCAAAACTAAAAGATTTAAAAGTTGAAAAAATCTTCTATTTTGAATTATTCAATACTTCAATCTTTCAATAAGAATAGCTTATATTTGCACCTCAAAATTTTATAAATGGCTTTTTTAGAAGAAATACAACGCAGAAGGACTTTTGGAATTATATCGCATCCAGATGCTGGTAAAACAACATTAACAGAGAAATTATTATTATTTGGTGGCGCTATACAAGAAGCTGGTGCTGTAAAAAATAATAAAATTAAAAAAGGAGCAACTTCCGATTTTATGGAAATTGAACGTCAGCGTGGAATTTCTGTAGCCACATCTGTATTGGCTTTTATCTACAAAGACAAAAAAATAAACATTTTAGATACACCTGGACATAAAGATTTTGCTGAAGATACATTTAGAACTTTAACCGCTGTAGATAGCGTAATTGTTGTAATTGATGTTGCAAAAGGTGTTGAAGAACAAACTGAAAAATTGGTAGAAGTATGTAGAATGCGTAATATACCAATGATAGTTTTTATAAATAAATTAGACCGTGAAGGTAAAGATGCGTTTGATTTGTTAGATGAAGTTGAGCAAAAATTAGGCTTAAAAGTTTGTCCGCTAAGTTTCCCAATTGGTATGGGATACGATTTTAAAGGTATTTATAATATATACGAAAAGAAAATAAATGTTTTTTCTGGAGATAATAAACAAACTGTTTCTGAAGGTGTTGAATTTACAGATATTAACAATCCAGAATTAGATTCTATTATTGGCGAAAAATGGGCCGAAAACCTACGTGAAGAATTAGAAATTGTAGACGAAGTATATCCAGATTTTGATAAAGAAGCTTATTTAAAAGGTCAATTACAACCGGTGTTTTTTGGTTCTGCATTAAATAATTTTGGAGTAAAAGAATTATTAGATTGTTTTATTGAAATTGCGCCATCTCCTCAACCAAAAAAATCTGAAGAACGTTTGGTTGATTCTAAAGAAGAAAAATTAGCTGGTTTTGTATTTAAAATCCATGCAAATATGGATCCTAACCACAGAAACCGATTGGCTTTTATAAAAATTGTATCTGGAACTTTTAAACGAAACGCTCCTTATTTGCACGTACGTTTAAATAAAAAAATGAAGTTCTCTAGTCCAAATGCATTTTTTGCAGAAAAGAAAGAAATTGTAAATGAATCTTTTCCTGGTGATATTGTTGGGATACAAGATACAGGAAACTTTAAAATTGGAGATACATTAACAGAAGGTGAAATACTAAACTTTAAAGGGATTCCAAGTTTTTCTCCTGAACATTTCCGTTATGTAAACAATGCCGATCCTTTAAAATCTAAACAACTTTACAAAGGTTTAGACCAATTAATGGATGAAGGTGTAGCGCAATTATTTACCTTAGATTTAAACGGAAGAAAAATAGTTGGCACCGTTGGTGCACTACAATACGAAGTGATCCAATACCGTTTAGAACACGAATATGGTGCTAAATGTAGTTACGAAAATCTTCCTGTACATAAAGCTTGTTGGGTAAGTCCTGAAAACCCTAAAAATGAAGAATTTAAAGAGTTTAAGAGAGTAAAACAACGCTTTTTGGCTAAAGATAAACAAGGACAATTGGTATTTTTAGCAGATTCTGCATTTACAATTCAAATGACGCAAAGCAAATATCCAACAGTTAAACTACACTTTACCAGTGAGTTTTAAGTTTAGTTAAAAAGTTAGAAAGAATTCATGTTGAATAATTGAAAGGGTTAAAAATGTAATTTCATTCCTTCATGAGAAGCTTTAAACCCTAAACTTTCATAAAACTTTATAGCTTTTGGTCTTTTCTTATCGCTTGTTAGCTGAAGTAAAAATGCTTTTTTTTCTTTTGAACGAGCAATAGCCCATTTAAAAATTTGTTTGCCAATACCTAAGCCTCTTTTATCTTTTCTAACTTGAACAACTTCTATTTGCGCTCTTAAGCCGCCGCAATAATTTAGGTATTGAATAAATGACAATTGAAATGTTGCAACAATTTCAGAATTTTCATCTTCAACAACCATAAGCTCTTGATTTTTATCTGCATCAATTACCTTAAAAGCCTCAAAATACGATTCTGCTAAAGGATTTGTAAAATGCTCTCTTTTTACACCAAGTTTATCATCTGCAATTATTTCAACAATTTTAGAAACATCTTTTACAGTTGCTTTTCTAAACACCATTCTTATTAAAATTAAAAATTATTATTCAAACTTAATAGATTTTACAGGATCTATTTTAGTTATTAATAAGGTAGGTACAATTAGCATTAATAAACACAATAAAAGCGTACAAATATTAAGTAAAATTATATACCCTACATCTAAATAAACTGGAGCTTCACTAACATAATATGTTTCTGAATTTAAAGTGATAAATCCAAAATATTTTTGAGCTAATAAAATACTTAAACCTATTAAATTACCCCAAAAAAGTCCCTTTAAAATTAAATAACCTGCATTGTATAAAAACACCTTTCTAATACCTACATTGGTGCTTCCTAAGGCTTTTAAAATACCAATCATTTGTGTTCTTTCTAAAATTAAAACCAGCAAAGCAGTAATCATATTTATACCTGCAACCAAAACCATAATTATAATTATAAGGTATATATTATTGTCAAACAGACTTATCCACTCAAATATTCCTGGGTATTTTTCAATAATACTTTGGCTATTTAATGTTGATGCTGTTTCTTTATAAATTTGGTTGCTTTTTAAGTTTATTTCATCAAAATTAGCAATTAACACTTCAAAACCGCCTACTTCATCTGCAGCCCATCTATTCATTTTTTGAATATGACGAATATCTCCAATAACAAAATTTTCATCAAAATCTTGAAATCCAGAATTGTAAATTCCAACAGCTTTTACAACTCTTAACCAAGGTGCTTTTGAAGGATCATCTTTAACAAATAAAACATTAAATGTATCTCCTAAGTTTATATGCAGTCTGTTAGAAATTTCTTTAGAAATTAACACATCATTTGTTACATTATTTGTAAAATCAGGTATAATTCCTTCAACCAAATATTCTTCAAAAAAGGTCCAATCGTAATCCTTATCAACTCCTTTTAAAATAATCCCTTCAAAATCTGTTTCTGTTCTTATAATCCCTCCTTTTGTAGCATAAGGCTGTACTTTTTTAATATTTCCAACATTTTTAAATTCTGGATAAAAATCTTGATTTTTAGAAATAGGGACTAATGTTATTTCAGAGTTATTATTATCAAAATTAGTAATTTGAATATGTCCATTAAATCCAGATAATTTTTCTCGTATTTTTTCTTGTAATCCAAAACCTGTTGCAATGGCAATCATCATAACAATAATTCCAACAGCAATTGCACTAATTGCTATTTTTATTATTGGAGATGAAATGCTACTTTTGTATTGCTTAGCAGCAATAATACGTTTTGCTATAAATAATTCGTAATTCAATTTTATATTTTATTTCTATGTCGACCAAAAATACATATTTCTTATTAGTTTTTTTGCAGTTTTTTAGTTTGATTTCCTGTGGACAAACAAATACCGCTAATAACAAATCAAATACAGCAAAAACTACTGAAATTTCTTCAAAAGAAATAGTAACTGGGGCGCAACAAACACAGCTTTATTTACCTATTTTAAAACAAAAAAACATTGCTATTGTTGCCAACCAAACTTCGGTATTATTAAAAAACAATAATTATACACATTTAGTCGACAGTTTATTTCAGCTAAATATAGCTATTAAAAAAGTATTTTCTCCTGAACACGGTTTTAGAGGAAAAGCCGATGCTGCTGAACTTGTTGATGATGGCGTAGATAAAAAAACAGGAATTCCAATTATTTCATTATACGGAAAAAATAAAAAACCTACCGCAGAACAATTAAAAGATATTGATTTGGTTGTTTTCGACATTCAAGATGTTGGTGTACGTTTTTACACCTATATTTCTACCTTACATTATATTATGGAAGCTTGTGCAGAAAATAATATTCCTATAATGGTTTTAGACAGACCAAACCCTAATGCGCATTATGTAGATGGACCAACATTAAAGATGGAACATAAAAGTTTTGTTGGTATGCACCCTGTTCCGCTGGTTTATGGAATGACAATTGGCGAATATGCTAAAATGATAAATGGTGAAAATTGGCTAAAAAACAATGTTAAATGCGATTTAACAGTGATTCCTTTAAAAAATTACACACACCAAATTCCATATCATTTACCAATTCGCCCTTCACCAAATTTACCAAACGATCAATCCATAAATTTATATCCTAGCTTAGGTTTTTTTGAAGGAACAATAATAAATGCAGGACGTGGAACTGAAAATCAATTTCAACAATATGGCGCACCATTTTTTCCTAAAAGTGATTTTAGCTATACTCCTCAACCTAACTTTGGGTCAAAATCACCAAAACATAAAGGTAAATTATGCTACGGTGTAAATTTAAAAGATCTAGAGAAATTAAATTCTGTAAATATTGAATATTTGGTTGATGCTTATAACAAAACGCCTAAAACTGAAAAATTCTTTGGAGCAACTTTTACGGTACACGCAGGAAATTTAGAACTAGAACAACAATTAAAAAATGGATTAACTGCTGAAGAAATTCACGCTTCTTGGCAACCAGCAATTGAAGATTTTAAAAAAATAAGAGCAAAGTATTTAATCTATAAATAAAGTTTTATATTCTTTTCTCTTTATAATTGTGACTTAAAATGGCTTCAAAACAGTTCAGCCATCAAAAATAACTAAGTTTAAATTATAAAATTTAAGACAAAAAAAGAGACTGTCTAAAAAGACATCGCCTTTCTGAATTTAATTCAGGTTGACGAAATACTACTTTCTAGACAGTCTCTAGTAAACTATTAAACGCTCTACTTTTAAACGTTCAACACTAGTTGTAGTTTACTTATACATTTTCTCTCTAAGTGCCTTAACTTTAGGATCTTCTAAATATTCATCAAAAGAAGTAAACCTATCTATAACACCTTTTGGCGTAATTTCTATAACTCTGTTTGCTACTGTTTGCGCAAATTCGTGGTCATGTGTTGTAAAAATAACAGTTCCTTTAAAATTACTTAAAGAGTTATTAAATGCTTGAATTGTCTCTAAATCTAAGTGATTTGTAGGTTCATCTAACATTAAAACATTAGCTCTCATCATCATCATTCTACTCATCATACATCTCACTTTTTCACCTCCAGAAAGCACATTACATTGTTTTAGTGCTTCTTCACCACTAAAAATCATTTTACCTAAAAATCCTCTTAAATAAACTTCTTCGCGCTCTTCTTCAGTTTTAGCATATTGACGTAACCAATCTACTAGGTTTAAATTAGCATCAGTAAAAAATTCTGAATTATCTAATGGTAAATATGATTGTGATGTAGTAACTCCCCATTGAAATTTACCAGAATCTGCTTTAGTATTTCCATTTAAAATTTCATAAAAAGCAGTTACAGCTCTAGAATTTTTTGAAATTAATGCTACTTTATCACCTCTATTTAAATTAAAATGAATATCATTAAATAAAACTTCCTCTTCGGTAGCTTTAGATAAATGCTCTACATTTAATATTTGATCTCCAGCTTCTCTTTCGCGTTCAAAAATAATTGCAGGATACCTTCTACTCGATGGTTTAATTTCGTCTACATTTAAACGTTCAATCATTTTTTTACGACTTGTTGCTTGTTTAGATTTAGCAACATTGGCAGAAAAACGACGTATAAATTCTTCTAATTCTTTCTTTTTATCTTCAGCTTTTTTACTTTGTTGCGCTCTTTGTTTTGCAGCTAACTGGCTACTTTCGTACCAGAAAGAATAGTTACCAGAATAATGTGTAATTTTTCCAAAATCTATATCTGAAATATGAGTACAAACTGCATCTAAAAAGTGACGGTCATGCGATACTACAATAACAGTATTGTCGTAATTTGCTAAAAAGTTTTCTAACCAACCAATAGTTTCAAAATCTAAATCGTTTGTTGGCTCATCCATTATTAACACATCTGGATTTCCAAATAAAGCTTGTGCCAATAGCACTCTTACTTTAGATTTACCATCTAATTCAGCCATTAAAGTATAATGCATTTCTTCTTTAATTCCTAAAGAAGACAATAAGGTTGCAGCTTCACTTTCTGCGTTCCAACCTCCCATTTCTTCAAATTCTGCTCCTAGTTCACCAGCTTTTACACCATCAGCTTCAGAAAAATCTTCTTTAGCATATATGGCATCCATTTCATTTTTAATATCATATAGTTTTTTGTTTCCCATCATCACTGTATCTAAAACAGGAAATTCATCAAAAACATAGTGATCTTGAGATAAAACCGACATACGTTTTCCAGGTTCTAAGTGAACTTGACCTGAAGTTGGTTCTATTTTATTTGAAATAATTTTTAGAAATGTTGATTTACCAGACCCATTTGCGCCAATTATTCCATAACAATTACCAATTGTAAATTTTGTATTTACATCGTCAAACAAAACACGTTTTCCAAATTGAACAGATAAATTTGATACTGAAAGCATTGTAATTTTTATTTTTTAAAATTCGCTGCAAAAGTACTAAAATAGATTTACTATAAACATTTAATTCTAAGTAATCTTTTTAGATTGTTTTATGTTTAGATTTAACACCTTATTAACAAGCAATACCTAAAGTTGTATGTATTTTTGTAGAGAATTCATATAATTATGAAATATTTAATAAGCTCTATATTAACCCTTTTTCTTTTTAGTTGTAACTCAACTAAAAGAAATAATTCGTTAACCTATTTTGGAGGTCAAGTAGTAAATCCTAGAACAAATTTTGTTCTATTATTAAAAAATGACAAAGTAATAGACACGCTACCTCTTAAACCAGACAATAGGTTTATTGCCGAATATAAAAATTTTGAAGAAGGTTTATATACATTTAAACATGCAAACGAATTTCAATATGTATACATAGAGCCTAGTGATAGTATTTTAGTACGCCTAAATACTTGGGATTTTGATGAATCTATCGTTTATTCAGGTAGAGGAAGCAGTAAAAATGAGTTTTTAATTAATTTATTTTTACAAAATGAAAAAGAAGAAGCCAAAATGTTTCGATATTTTTATTTAAATGAAGCTGATTTTCAATTTAAAATAGATTCGCTTGCTAAAAAAAGACAAGCCATTTATAATGAATTCTCTAAAAACAGAGAAAACATTACTACGGGTTTTCAAAAATTAACAAATACGGCTATACATTACCCTCTTTATAGATTAAAGGAACTATACCCTTTGTATTATAAAAGAGCACATAGATTAAAAAATTTCCCAGATATTTCATCTGATTTTTACAATTACAGAAAACAAGTAAATTTAAACGAAGCTAATTTTTTATCTTTTTACCCTTATAGAAACTATGTAATTAACTACTTATTTAATTTAAGTTACCAACAAAAAGAAAAAGATAGTACTAAATCAGACATTACTATAAACTTATTAAATGCAATAGTAGAAAATGTAAAACTTGAAGATTTTAAAAATGCACTATTAAAAAGTATTGTAATAGAAGATTTTTTAAAGAGTGAATCTACCTGCTCTATTAATAAAGAAACTTTAAATATATTTTTAGATAACTGTACAGATGAAACTTACCTTACACAAGTAAAAAATTTAGTAAACGACAGCAAATATGTTTTAAATGAAGAGCCTTTACAAGATTTTGAAATTGAATCTTATAACAATTCTATCTTAAATATTAAAAAGGTTATAAAAAACAATAATACTGTTATTTATTTTTGGTCGGCAGAGCATATGTCTTTAGAATATTTAACCAAAAGAATTAATTATTTAGTAAAAAAACACCCTAAAATACTGTTTGTTGGTATAAATATGCAGCCAAACTCGAGAGCATTTACCTCAGACCCAGATTTAAATTTATTAGACCTTAATAACCAATTTAAACTTACTAAGAATAGTTATGCACACAACTATCTTACAAGTAGTTACCCAAGAACAATTATGGTAAATAACAAAGGAATAGTAACCAATGGATTTACCTATTTAGATAGCCAAAAGTTTAATTCTGAATTAAATAAATTAGAAAAAAATTAATTTTTAATGCTTCGCATCGATTTTAAGTGTACCTTTGCACGTTTTTAACCGGTTTATAGATGGGCGTCTGTAAATCAATAATATATACAGAATGTCGACATTTAAAGAATTAGGTCTTAATAAAGATATTATTAAGGCTCTTACCGATTTGGGATATGAAAATCCTACAGAAATCCAATCAAAAGCAATTCCACAAGTACTAGCATCAACAGATGATTTAAAAGCTTT
This sequence comes from Lutibacter sp. A64, assembly GCF_022429565.1. Lineage (NCBI taxonomy): Bacteria > Pseudomonadati > Bacteroidota > Flavobacteriia > Flavobacteriales > Flavobacteriaceae > Lutibacter > Lutibacter sp. A64. Next base: position 585,847 of record NZ_CP092487.1, on the reverse strand, counting down.
TGCACAAACAGGTACAGGAAAAACAGCAGCGTTTAGCTTACCAATTTTAGAACAAATTGATTTAGGAAGCAAAAACACACAAGCTATAATTTTATCGCCAACACGAGAGTTAGCGCTTCAAATTGCAAATAATATTGAAGAATTTTCAAAATACTCTAAAGGGTGTAATGTAGCAGCAGTTTATGGTGGTGCTAATATTGAAGAACAAATTAGAAAACTAAAAAAAGGTGCTCAAATTGTAGTAGGCACTCCTGGTAGAACAGTTGATCTTATTAATAGAAGACAATTGAAACTAGACAATTTAAGATGGTTAGTTTTAGATGAAGCTGATGAAATGCTTAATATGGGTTTCAAAGATGAACTAGATAAAATTCTTGCTGTTACTCCAGAAGAAAAACAAACTTTATTATTTTCTGCAACATTTCCAAGAGAAGTAGAAAGCATTGCTAAAAAATACTTACACAAACCAGTTGAGATTACTTCTGGTGAAAAAAATAAAGGATCAGATCAAGTTTCTCATCAATATTATGTTGTTTCAGAAAGAAATAGATATGCTGCATTAAAAAGAATAGCAGACGTAAATCCTGATATTTATAGCATTATTTTTTGTAGAACTCGTAGAGAAACTCAAGAAATTGCAGATAAATTAATTAAAGATGGTTACAACGCAGATTCACTTCACGGAGATTTATCTCAAGCACAACGCGATAGCGTTATGGAAAAATTCCGCAAAAAACATTTACAACTTTTAGTAGCTACAGATGTTGCTGCTAGAGGGTTAGATGTTAATGATTTAACACATGTAATTAACCACAAATTACCAGATCAAATAGAATCTTACACACACCGTAGTGGTAGAACTGGACGTGCAGGTAAAGAAGGAATTTCTATTGCAATTGTTACAGGTAGAGAAAAAGGAAAATTACGTCCAATTGAAAGAATTATTGGAAAAAAATTTATAAGCACTCCCGTTCCTACTGGAAAAGAAATTTGCCAAAATCAATTATTTAAATTAATTGATAAAGTTCACGACATTAAAGTTAATGAAACTGAAATTAACGATTTCTTACCTTCTATTTATGAAAAATTAGAAGATTTAAGTCGTGAAGAATTAATTAAACGATTTGTTTCTTTAGAATTTAATACTTTTCTTTCTTATTATGAAAATGCTCCTGACTTAAATGACAGTGATCAAATGAGAGGTAACGATAGAGATAGCAGAGGAAAAAGAAGAGATGATGAAAATATGACTCGTTTCTTTATAAATATTGGAAGAAAAGACAGATTAAACCCTGCAAAACTTATCGGTTTAATTAACGATCAACAAATTGCAAAAAACATAGAAATTGGTCAAATTGAAATCTTAGACACCTTCTCATTTTTTGAATTAGATAAAAATTATAAAGATGAAACCATTGCTTCTTTCCAAGAAAACGATGTTAATTTTGAAGGCAGAGGCGTAAATGTTGAAATTACAGAAAAAAAACGATCTGGCAGAGGCGGTAGCGGAAGTGGCCGAAGAAGAAGAGATGGTGGTAAAAATGAAAACAGCCGAAGCGGTGGCGGAAGAAGACGTAGTAAAGACCGTAAAGAAGGTGGAAACACTAGCGGTTTTGGCAGAAAACGCGATAATTCTAACGGCTCTTCAAGAAGAAGAAAAGGATAAAAAATATATTTTATAAAAAAAGCGGCTTTTAAGCCGCTTTTTTTTATGTTCTAATTTTAAAACAACTAAATTTTAAATTCTAATATTGTTTTTTTAATAATTTCAACACAATCTAACAATTGTTCTTTATTCATAACCAATGGCGGCGCAAAACGAATAATATTTCCGTGTGTTGGTTTTGCTAACAATCCATTATCTCTTAATTTTATACAAATATCCCAAGCTGTAGAACTCTTTTCGGTATCATTAATTAAAATAGCATTTAATAATCCTTTACCGCGTACAGAGTTTACTAAATCACTAGATTCAACTAATTTTTGTATTTCAGTTCTAAAAAGAGCTCCTAAAACTTCAGAATTTTCAGCTAATTTTTCATCTCTTACAACTTCTAAAGCAGCAATTGCAACAGCACAAGCCAACGGATTACCACCAAAAGTAGATCCATGTTGACCAGGTTTAATAACATTCATAATTTCAGTATTCGAAAAGACTGCTGAAACCGGATATACACCTCCACTTAAAGCTTTTCCCAAAATTAAAATATCTGGTGTTACATTTTCATGATTTACAGCTAACAATTTACCTGTTCTAGCCACACCTGTTTGCACTTCATCAGCAATAAAAAGTACTTTGTATTTTTCGCATAAAGCTTTTGCTTTAGCTAAATAACCTTTAGAAGGCACATAAACTCCTGCTTCACCCTGAATTGGCTCTACTAAAAAACCAGCAACGTTTTTAGTGGTTTTTAATGTATTTTCTAAAGCTTCTAAATTATCATATTCAATTTTTATAAATCCTGCAGTAAACGGACCAAAGTTTTTACGTGCATCCTCATCATTAGAAAAAGAAATAATTGTTGTTGTACGTCCGTGAAAATTATTTTTACAAACTATAATTTGTGCTTCATTTTCTGGAATTCCTTTTTTCTCGTAGGCATATTTTCTACATAATTTAATAGCCGTTTCAACAGCTTCTGCACCAGTATTCATTGGTAATACTTTTTCAAAACCAAAATACTGAGTTACATATTTTTCGTAATTACCCAATATATCATTATAAAATGCACGCGATGTTAGTGTTAATTTACTCGCTTGTTGAGTTAAAGCATTAATAATTGTAGGGTGACAATGCCCTTGGTTAACTGCCGAGTAAGCAGATAAAAAATCGTAATACTTTTTTCCTTCTACATCCCAAACATATACACCTTCTCCTCTACTTAAAACTACTGGTAACGGATGGTAATTGTGTGCTCCATATTGGTTTTCGAAATCAATTGCTTGTTGTGATGTTAATTTTTCTGAAATCATCTCAATAAAATTCTAAATTAAAAATTATCAATTCCTCATTTAAGGAGAGAAATCATCCTAATTTAATCGCAAATTACAAAATATCTACTGATATTTTCAGCACTTCATTAAACAAAACCCAAAACAGAATAAAAATGTTATAAAAATCACATTTGGTTAAAAATATTTGAATAAATTTGTTACGATCATATTTAAACAAAAAAAAATGAAAAAATCGGTTTTAGCATTAGGTTTAGTTGCTGCAATATTTACAAGTTGTGGTGATAAAAAGAAAGAAGAAGTAAAAAAAGAAGTTGAAACAAAAGTAGAAGCAGTACAAGAAAAAGTAGCTGATGCTGTTGATAACATTGCTTTAGGTAAGCAATTATTTACAGATAAAACGTGTACAACTTGTCACCAAGCAGATACTAAAGTTATTGGTCCTTCTATAAAAGAAATTGTAAAAGTTTATAACGAAAAAGAAGGAAACCTTGTTAAATTCTTAAAAGGAGAATCTCCTGCAATTGTTGATACTGATCCAGGTCAAGTAGCTATTATGAAAGCTAACTTAGATGGTTTTGTAAAAGACTTAACTGGCGACGAATTAGCTGCACTTGCTGCATATATGAGAAGTGTAAAATAATACACCCAACAATTTAATTAAAAGCATCTCTTTTAGAGGTGCTTTTTTTGTGCTAAAATATTACATTTGCAACATGGCAAGAAGAAAGAAACAACTTATTTTTGAAAACATAGAAGTTATAGACGCTGGAGCAAGAGGTAAAACTATTGCTAAAGCCCCAGACGGACGTGTTATTTTTTTAACAAATACCGTTCCTGGAGATGTTGTTGACATTAGAACTGGTAAAAAAAGAAAAGCTTATTTTGAAGGAACTGCAATAAAATTTCATAAATATTCCGATAAAAGAACAACACCTGTTTGCGAACATTTTGAACATTGTGGTGGTTGCAAATGGCAAAACATGGACTATAAACACCAATTAACCTACAAAGAAAATGAAGTTATAAACAATCTTGTACGTATTGGACATTTAGACTTGCCCGAAGTAACTCCTATTTTAGGCTGTGAAAAAACCTACTTCTATAGAAATAAAATGGAATTTTCTTTTTCTAACAGCCGTTGGCTAACCTTAGATGAAATAAACTCTGACGAAGAAATTGACAACAGAAATGCTTGTGGATTTCATATTTCTGGTATGTGGGATAAAATTTTAGATGTTTCCAAATGTCATTTACAAGAAGACCCTTCTAATGATATACGTAATTTTATTAAAAATTATGGAATAGAAAACGGATTAGAATTTTACAATCCTAGAGAGCAATCTGGTTTATTACGTACCCTTATGTTACGTATTTCTTCAACTGGTGAAATTATGGTTGTAATTCAATTTTTTAAAGAAGATACCGAAAAACGCATCGGTTTATTAAATGCTTTATCTGAAAAATTTACTCAAATTACATCATTACAATATGTAATTAACAGTAAAGGAAACGACACTTTATACGATCAAAACATTCAATTATTTAAAGGAAGAGATCATATTTTTGAAGAAATGGAAGGTTTAAAATTTAAAATTGGGCCAAAATCATTTTATCAAACAAACTCTACACAAGCTTACGAATTGTATAAAATTACAAGAAATTTTGCTAATTTAACTGGCAATGAAGTTGTTTACGATTTTTATACAGGAACCGGAACCATTGCTCAATTTGTGTCAAAAAAAGCTAAAAAAATAATAGGTGTAGAATCTGTACCTGAAGCCATTGAAGATGCTAAACTAAATGCACAATTAAATAACATAGAAAACGTTGAGTTTTATGCAGGTGATATGAAAGATGTATTTAACGACAGTTTTATAAACAAACATGGGCAACCAGATGTTATTATTACAGATCCACCAAGAGATGGGATGCATAAAAATGTTGTGGCTAAAATTTTAGAAATAGCACCAAAACGTATTGTTTATGTTAGCTGTAACTCTGCTACGCAAGCAAGAGATTTAAGTTTAATGAAAGAACAATACACAATAATTAAAACACAAGCAGTAGATATGTTTCCGCAAACACATCATGTAGAAAATGTAGTTCTTTTAGAATTAAAATAATTATGAAAAAATATATTACAATAATAATTTTAGCAATCATCTTAGTTGTAAGTTGTGAAAAAGATGATATTTGTTTGGAAAACACAACTCCAAATTTAGTGCTAAAATTTTATGATTTTGAAAATGACACACTCACAAAAACCATTTTAATTGATTCTTTAAGAGCTATAAATTATGAACTACTTGAAGATTATACCAATACAACCCTAGATTCAGTTTCTCTTCAATTAGATTTAAACGCATACAAAACTGCATACCAAATTGCATCTGCAGGAACATTAGATACTATATACTTTAGTTATGATAGAAACGATGTTTTTGTCTCAAGATCTTGTGGTTACAAAGCAGTTTTCGAAAACTTAACCATAGACAGTTTAACCAACAATTGGATTAAATCATATCATATTAATAACACAATTATTGACAATGACACAACGGCACATATTAATATTTATCATTAGTATTTTAATTCAATTTACTGCATACGCTCAAGAACAGGAAACTGATAAAGAAAAAATACAAGAACAAGAAATAGAAATAGTTCCAGATTCTCTAAAAACTAAAGTTAGTTATGGAATTAGAGTTGGTGTAGACATTAGCAAACCAATTATTTCTTTTTTAGAAGAAGATACCAAAGGATTTGAAATAACTGGTGATTTACGCCTTTCAGACAATATCTATGCTGCTGCAGAATTAGGTTTTGAAGACGTTCTAAAAACCGAAGATTATTTAAATTACACTACAAAAGGATCATTTATTAAACTTGGTGCCAATTTTAATGCTTATGAAAACTGGAAAGGAATGGATAACCAAATTTATGTAGGTGCACGCTATGGTTTCAGCTTTTTTGAACAAACATTAAATAGCTATACCCCAAATATGTCTGGCACCTACTTTATTACAGATCCAATTGAAGCAGGTACCAATTTTAAAGATTTAAATGCACATTGGTTAGAGTTTTTATTTGGAATGAAAGTAGAAACTTTTAAAAACCTATATTTAGGAATGCAGTTTAGTGTTAAAAAAATGATTACTACCAAAGAGCCTAATAATTTTAAAAACCTATACATTCCAGGTTTTAATAGAGTTTTCTCTAATGACTTAGGTGTTGGTTTTAATTATACTATAAGTTATAATATTCCCCTTCTCAATAAGTTTAAATAATTTTATTATTTTTAAGAAATAATAATTTTAAACAATAAATCGATATTTATTATAAAAGCATTTAGTACACTTAAATTTAAGTTAATATACTACAGCTAAACAACAATACTATCACATGAAAAATATACCAAGTGTAGATTTATCAGACTTTTTATCTGGTGATTCCAAGAAAAAGGAAAAATTTATAAAGGAAATTGGTGAAGCTTATGAAGAAATTGGATTTGTAGCTTTAAAAGGTCATTTTTTATCAGAAGAGCTTACAAATAACCTATACAAAGAAGTAAAAAGTTTTTTTGAACTTAGCGAAGCTACTAAAGAATCGTATACTATTGAAGGAATTGGTGGACAACGTGGATATACTTCTTTTGGCAAAGAAAGTGCTAAAGGAAAAACAGTAGGAGATTTAAAAGAATTTTGGCACTTTGGACAAGAAGTGGTTGGTAATGAAAAATTAAAAGCAGCATATCCCGAAAATGTAATTGTTAAAGAAGTTCCGAACTTTAATAAAGTTGGAATGGAAGCTTATAAAAATTTAGAAAAGACAGCAATATATGTTTTAAGAGCACTTTCTTTATACATTGGTTTAGACGAATTTTATTTCGACAAATATGTCATAAATGGAAATAGTATTTTACGACCAATCCACTACCCTCCTATTCAAGGTGAACCTAAAGGAGCTGTTAGAGCTGCAGCACATGGCGATATTAATTTAATAACATTACTAATGGGTGCATCGGCATCTGGTTTAGAAGTTCAAAACAAACAAGGAAAATGGATTCCTGTTACTGCTTTACCAGAGCAATTAGTAATAAATGTAGGAGATATGTTAGAGCGTCTTACAAATAATAAATTACGTTCAACAATACATAGAGTTGTAAATCCTCCAAGAGAAGAATGGGGAAACTCACGTTATTCTATTCCATTTTTCACACATCCAATAAGTGAAATGTCATTAAATTGCTTACCAGAATGCATTAATGAATTACGCCCAAAAGTATATGATGATATTACTGCTGGTGAGTTTTTAACGGAACGTTTAAAAGATTTAGGCTTAATAAAATGATTTCAAAAAAAGTAATTTCCTTTTTCACATTTGGTGTATTTTTAATTATTGCTGGTGTAATATTAAAATTCACAAAAAACCCTCAATCAAATTTAGTTATGGCCATTGGTTTAGTTTTTGAACTTTTTGCTGCCTTACTTTTTATTTGGAATAAACTTAAAAAATAAATCTAATTTCAGTAAATTTACATCTATAATTTCAGTATTTAAAATGGGAAAAAAGAAAATAAATAGTCTTGAAGATTTAGGTGGTTTTGTATTTTCAACAAATGAAAATTTTGAGTATGAAAATAATGAAAACACAGAAACCTTACCTGCTAACAAACAATTTTTAGAAGCACATTTCTCTAACAAAGGAAGAGGCGGAAAAACAGTTACCGTTATTACTGGCTTTAAAGGTTTAGATAGCGACTTAAAAGCTTTAGGTAAATTACTTAAAACCAAATGCGGTGTTGGTGGTAGCGTAAAAGACAACGAAATTATAATTCAAGGTAATTACCGAGATAAAATAATGCAGATTCTTAAAAAAGAAGGATATAACATAAAACGCGTTGGCGGATAACTTATGAATAAAATAGCAGACTCAGAATTAATTTTAAATCCAGATGGTAGTGTTTACCATTTAAATTTAAAACCAGAAAATATTGCAAATACTATAATTTTTGTTGGAGATCAAAATAGAGTTCCAAAAATCACAAAACATTTCGATTCTATAGAATTTGAAACCCAAAAAAGAGAATTTAGAACAATTACAGGTGTTTATAAAGATATTAGAATGTCTGTAATATCTACAGGAATTGGTCCAGACAATATAGATATTGTTATGAATGAATTGGATGCGCTAGTTAATATAGATTTAGAAACTAGAACTGTAAAAAAAGAACTTACACAATTAAATATTGTTAGAATTGGTACTTCTGGTTCTTTACAAAAAGACATTCCGGTAGATAGCTTTGTACTAGCAAAATACGGGTTAGGTTTTGATGGTATGTTACTTTCTTACGATTGTGACCATGTATTAGAAGCAGATTTTGAAGAAGCTTTTATAAAACATACTAATTGGAGTGAAAGAAAATCTAGACCTTATATTGTTAAAAACAGTAGCACTTTAGAAAAAAAACTTTTAAGCGATAAAACGTTTGCAGGTGTAACAGCAACAGCTGGTGGATTTTACGGACCACAAGGAAGAGTTTTAAGATTACAAATTCAAGACCCAAAACTAAATAGTAAAATTGACAACTTTAACTATAAAGGAGTAAAAATAACAAATTTAGAAATGGAAACTTCGGCAATTTATGGATTGTCTAAATTATTGGGGCACAATGCTTGTTCTATGAATGCAATAATTGCCAATAGAGCCAATGGAACTTTTAGTAAAAACCCTTATAAACCTGTAGAAGAATTAATAATTTATACGCTAGATAAACTTAGCTCTTAATTTTTTTGTATATTTCATCTTTTAAAACTCATTAAACCCCTTTTAAAATGAAAAAAATAATTACCCCTTTATTGGCAATCATTTTTGTATTGCTTTTATGTACATCCTGCGGATCTTCAAAAGGTTGCGGATTAACATCTGATAATTCAAAAATAACACTCCCTACTTCAGAAAATAACAGTATAGCAGAAGCTAGGTAAATTAAGATTTATATAATAAGTAGTTTATTAATTTTATAGAGCTCATACTTTAAAAAAATAAACTACTTATTTTTACCTTAAAAAACTAAAAAACAACTCTTTACATTTAAAAACACCACCAAATTCAACTTTTAAAATAACTATTTTGAATAGAATAATAGAAACAGAGAGACTCTATTTAAGAACATTAAATGTAAATGACGCAAAATCTTTTTATTTATTAAACCTAGATAAAGCAGTTTTAAAATATACTGGAGACAAACCATTTGATTCTATTGAAAGCGCTAAAAATTTTCTAGAAAACTACGACCAATACCATAAATATGGCTGCGGAAGATGGGCTGTAATTAACAAAGAAAATGAAGAATTTATTGGCTGGTGCGGCATTAAATTTACAGCAACTAAAAATGAATACGATATTGGTTTTCGATTTTTTAAAAAACATTGGAATAAAGGCTACGCTACAGAAGCTGCTAAATCTTGTATTGAATATGGTATAAATACCCTTAAATTAAAAGAAATTGTTGGAAGAGCTTTAAAAGAAAACCTAGCTTCTATTAAAGTACTTAAAAAAATTGGACTCATTTATTATCAAGAACTTGATTTTGAAAGAAATAACTGGGTAATTTATAAAACAAAGTAAAAACTAGATTCACCATACTGGTTCTAAACTTATTACTAAACTATTTTTTAAATCTAACATTTTTTATCTGTTTGTTAACAATATTCCCTTTTATAAACCATAATAAATTGTATTTTTACAACTTAAAATAACTCTATATTCTTTTATGGGAAAAATTATTGCAATTGCCAACCAAAAAGGTGGTGTTGGTAAAACTACTACTACTGTAAATTTAGCCGCAGCTCTAGGAGTATTAGAAAAAAAAGTACTATTAATTGATGCCGATCCACAAGCTAATGCATCTTCTGGATTAGGTATTATTGTTGACGAAGTTGAAGTTGGAACCTACCAACTACTAGAACATGCTGCATCTGCAAAAGATGCAATTCTTCCAACAAATTCGCCCAATGTTTCAATAATACCTGCACATATAGATTTAGTTGCAATAGAAATTGAATTGGTTGATAAAGATCACCGAGAGTTTATGCTAAAAGAAGTTTTAGAAGAAGTTAAAAACGACTATGATTATATTCTTATAGACTGTGCTCCTTCTCTAGGATTAATTACTTTAAATGCATTGGTAGCTGCAAATTCTGTAGTTATACCTATACAATGTGAATATTTTGCTTTAGAAGGTTTAGGTAAATTATTAAATACTATAAAAAGTATTCAAAAATTACACAATCCAGAATTAGATATTGAAGGCTTACTATTAACTATGTACGATTCTCGTTTACGATTATCTAACCAAGTAGTTGATGAAGTAAAAAAACACTTTCAGGATATGGTATTTAAAACCATTATACAAAGAAATGTAAGGCTAAGTGAGGCTCCAAGTTATGGTGAAAGTATAATAGCTTATGATGCAACAAGTAAAGGTGCCGTAAATTATATTAACTTAGCAAACGAAATTTTAAAACAACACGCTAAATAAAAGAAATGGCAAAAGCACTAAAAAAACAAGCACTTGGAAGAGGTTTATCTGCCTTGTTAAAAGAAAATACGGCTAATGTTAATTCAGCTAATGATGAAAATGCAGATAAAGTTGTTGGTAGTATTATTGAAATAGAATTAGAATCTATTGAAGTAAATCCTTTTCAACCAAGAAGTTATTTTAATGAAGAGGCATTACGTGAATTAGCTAGTTCTATTAAAGAACTAGGCGTTATTCAACCAATTACAGTTAGAAAACTTGGAAACGAAAAATTTCAATTAGTATCTGGAGAACGTAGATTTAGAGCTTCAAAATTAATTGGAAACAAAACAATACCTGCCTATATTAGATTGGCAAACGACCAAGAAATGCTTGAAATGGCATTGGTTGAAAACATTCAAAGAAAAGATTTAGACCCTATTGAAGTTGCTTTATCTTACCAACGTTTAATCGATGAAATTGATTTAACACAAGAAGAAATGAGTCAACGTGTAGGTAAAAAACGTTCTACAATTACAAATTACTTGCGTTTATTAAAATTAGACCCAATAATTCAAACGGGAATGCGAGATGGTTTTTTATCTATGGGACACGGTAGAGCCCTTATAAATATTGAAAATACTGAAGAACAATTAGCTATTTATGAAAAAATATTAGCTGAGAAATTATCTGTTAGACAAACAGAGCAAGTTGTTAAAGAACTTAAAAGTGGTGTTGAAAAACCAAAAAAAACAACTACTAAAACTAATGAGACTCCAAAATTTGTAGCTAAAGGATTAAAAACGTTTAGCGAATACTTTGGACATAAAATTGACGTTAAACTATCTGGGGCTGATAAAGGAAAAATAGTAATTCCTTTTCACTCTGAAGAAGATTTTAACCGAATAAAAAAATTATTGGAATAGTGCCGTATAAAAAGTCTTACATTTTATTAGTTCTTAGTTTACTAGTTACCATTAATTCCTTTTCACAAGAAGAAGAAATAATAGTAAAAGCAAAAGATACTATCTATACCTCGCCAAACGAGTTTGATATGCTATCTCCTGCCAAAGCAGCATTTTACTCTGCAATTCTTCCTGGTTTAGGACAAGCGTACAATAAAAAATATTGGAAAATTCCATTTGTTTATGCTGCTCTTGGAACTGGTGTTTATTTTTATGATTTAAATAATACTAATTACAATAGAGCACGAACTGCTTATAAATTAAGATTAGATAATAAACCAAACGAATTTGACGGTGAAGGTGATCATATTTATTTATCAGACGACGCATTAACCAGAGCTCAAGAATCATATAAAAAAGATAGAGACTTGTCTATTTTAGTAACTGTTGGCATCTATGTTTTACAAATTCTTGAAGCGAGTACAAATGCACATTTATTACAGCATAACGTTGATAATAATCTAACCATATCCCCTCAAATTATTAAAGATGCAACAAGTAATAAATCTGTAGTTGTAGCATCGTTAAATTTTAAATTTTAAGAATAAAACGAGCATGTTAAACAGTTTATCACAGTGCAAAACAATTAAATTACCTACTATAAATTTAGGTAGTAAACTGTGCATGACCGTAAAAAAACAATAAAAAAACACATGAAAATAGCTTTATTAGGTTATGGCAGAATGGGTAAAACAATTGAAAAAATTGCTTTACAAAGAGGACATACAATAGTATTAAAAGTTGATGAAAACACTAAAGAATACGATATCAAAATTGCCGATATTGCAATAGACTTTAGTATTCCATCTGTTGCTTTTAATAATATTTCAAATTGTTTAAATAACAATATTCCTGTAATTAGTGGAACCACTGGTTGGTTAGATAAATACCCTGCTATTACAGAACTTTGCAAGCAAAAAAATGGTGCTTTTATCTACGCTTCAAATTTTAGTTTAGGTGTAAATATCTTTTTTGAATTAAACGAACAACTTGCTAAAATGATGCATCAATTAAACCAATATGATGTAACATTAGAAGAAATTCATCATACAAAAAAATTAGATGCTCCTAGTGGAACAGCAATTACACTTGCTGAAGGAGTTATTAAACATACCAACAAAGAAAGTTGGAACTTAAATGTAACAAATAACGATTCTCAAATACCTATAGTTGCAAAACGTATAGATGATGTTCCCGGAACACATACCGTTGCTTATAATTCAGAAGTAGATACTATTGAAATTAAACATACCGCCCATAATAGAAGTGGCTTTGCTTTAGGAGCCGTAATTGCAGCAGAATGGTTATATGGTAAAACTGGTATTTTTACAATGAAAGATGTTTTGGGTTTAAAATAATATAAAATAGTTTATTATGACAATGATTGAGTGGTTTTTCTTTTTTCTAATTGTACAAGTTATTCACTTTTTAGGAACTTGGAAATTATATAAAAAAGCAGGTAGAAAATCTTGGGAAGCAATTATTCCTATTTACAATGCAATAATTTTAATGAAAATTATTAAAAGACCTACTTGGTGGGTACTTTTATTATTTATTCCAATAATAAACTTATTAATGTTCCCTGTTATTTGGGTTGAAACCGTTAGAAGCTTTGGAAAATATAAAACTTTAGACTCAATACTTGCTGTAGTAACACTTGGTTTTTATAGTTTTTACTTAAACTATATAGAAAATGTTACATATGTAGAAGACAGAAGCTTAAAATCAAGAACTGAACTTGGCGAATGGGTTAGTTCTATTGTATTTGCTATTATTGCAGCAACACTAGTGCATACTTATATTATGCAACCTTATACAATACCAACTTCTTCATTAGAAAAATCGTTGTTAGTTGGTGACTTTCTTTTTGTAAGTAAATTTCATTACGGAGCAAGAACACCTATGACTACCATTGCTGCCCCAATGGTACATGATTCTTTACCTATTATTGGTACAAAATCGTATTTACAAAAACCTCAATTACCATATTTTAGACTCCCTGGTTTTCAAGATATTAAACGTAATGAAATTGTTGTTTTTAGTTGGCCTGTTGATACGGTACAACGTTTTTTTGACACCTCAAACATTCATGTTAAAAAACCAATCGATAAAAAATCGAATTATGTAAAACGTGCTGTTGGTATTCCAGGAGATTCATTAGAAATTAGACAAGGTTACATTTATATAAACGGTAAAAAAACAGTATTACCAGATAGAGCAAAAACACAATACATGCACAAAGTTGTAACTAATGGTCAGCAATTAAGTGCTGCAACTTTAAAAAGGTATGATGTAACTGAAGGACGTAATTTTGGAGATTATTACAACCTTAATTTAACCGATGAAAATGCTGCTAAACTTAAAAACAATCCGCTTATAAAAAGTGTAACTAAAGAGTTAACACCAGCAGGAAATTATAATTCTAGAGTTTTCCCGCATAGTCCACAATACCCTTGGTCTGACGATAATTATGGCCCAATTTACATTCCTAAAGCAGGAAAAACTGTTGCTTTAAATTCTAAATCACTACCATTTTATAAAAGAATTATTGAAGTTTACGAAAACAATAATTTAACAGTAAATGGAGATGAAATTTTTATCAATGGTAAAAAAGCTACTGAATACACTTTTAAACAAGATTATTATTGGATGATGGGAGATAACCGTCATAATTCTGAAGATGCCCGTTATTGGGGTTATGTACCTTTTGACCATGTAGTTGGTAAACCTGTATTTATTTGGTTTAGTTGGGACACTAATGGAAATGGTATTTCCGAAAAAATTAGATGGGATCGCCTATTTACAACTGTACATGGTTCTGGAGAACCTGTATCGTACTTATACCATTTTTTAGCTGTACTGGCTATTTGGTTTGGTTATAGCGCTTACAGAAAACGTAAAAAAGAAGAAAAAGAAAATCAGATTTAATATCGATTTAGAGTAGTTTTTAACATACAGAATTTAGATATCAGATGCAAATGTTATTGCTTCAACCAACATATTTTGCTCCAATTATTCAATATGTAGCTATTTCAAAAAACAATAATATTTGTTTTGAATTTGAAGATAATTTTCAAAAACAAACCTATAGAAACAGATGTTATATTTATACTGCAGATGGTAAACATTTATTAAATGTACCTATACAACATAATAAAGGCGTGAAACAAAAAACAAAAGATGTAAAAATTGATTATAAAGACGATTGGAACAAGCTTCATTTAAAAACTTTAACAACAGCTTATAATTCATCACCCTTTTTTGAATTTTACATTGATGATTTATTACCAATATTTAATAAAAAACACACATTTTTATTAGATTTAAACCTGTTGAGTCATCAATTTATTATGGAAGCCCTACAGCTAGAAATCACCACAACTAAAACTGATGAATTTTTAATAGAAACTCCTTTAAAAGACTTTAGAAACCTCGCAATTTCTAAAAAAGAACCTCAATACAATTTAGAAAGATACATTCAAGTTTTTGAACAAAATCACGGATTTATTTCTAACCTTAGTATTTTAGATTTACTTTTTATGGAAGGCCCAAATGCTTTAAATTATCTAGAATCTCAAAATTTAAATCTATAAATATTGGAAATTATACGATTTATTATTCACTATGGAATGCATTTTATAGTGCCCGGCATTATAGCTTTTCTCTTTTTTAAAAACAGTTGGAAAAAAGTGTGGTTTATATTTATTTTAACTATGTCAATAGATTTAGATCATCTTCTTGCTACTCCAATTTTTGAAGCCAATAGATGTAGCATAAATTTCCATCCTCTACATTCATATTATGCAATAGGTATTTACTGTTTATTATTAATCCCTACAAAAACAAGAATTGTTGCTATTGGATTACTTTTTCATATTGTTACAGACTCTATAGACTGCCTTTGGATTCATTAAAATTATTTTTTTATAATTTTTAAGAAAAAATAACACTTAATTTCGTAACTTTAATAATTATTACTCCTATTTATTTACATATTCTAAATTAATTAGATATATCATATCTTTCAAACCCCTTTTATTTTTAAAATTTGTAGATATAATTAAACCATAATCTAAATGAATATTATTAAAAATATTGGTTATTTTTTGATAGTGCTTTTATTAGGCAGTTCATTATTTTATTATCTACGCTTTATAAATACCAATCAATCATTTAAAATAGTTAATTTTAAAAACTTACAAAATGGAGATCTTATTTTACGATGTGGAAAATCTACCGGAAGTTATTTAGTTCACTTAGCAGACAAGACTTCAGAATATACACATATCGGAATTATAGCAATTGAAAAAGGAACTCCTTATGTAATTCATGCAGTCCCTCATAAAAATAACACTTTAAAAAAAGAAACTTTTAAAAAATTTTTAAACCCTAAAAAGGCTTCTTCATACGCTGTTTATAGATCAACTTTTAATGCTAAAACTCTTAGCAAGGTAGTAAATGAAGCCCAAAAATTCTATTTAAAAAAATGCACTTTTGATAATGAATACAACTTAAACACAGATAATAAACTCTATTGTACAGAACTTATATTAAAAGCATTCAAAAATGCAGGAATTACCCTAAATATAAAAGAAAGAGAATTAAAATTTGTTGTTGGTACACATGCTATAATATTCCCTTCAGAGTTCACTAAAAAACCAATATTTAATAGAATAATTTAATTTAAAAAAAGTAATTATGAAACATTTAAAATTAGCATCGGCACTCTTATTAACAATCGTTTTATTTAGTGTAAGTTCCTGTGGAAGTGGCACTTCACCCGGAGATACCATAAAAAAAGCTTATGATTTAATGAAAGCTAAAGATTTTGAAAAAGTAACCACTCTTTATGTTACTGGAGAAGGTAAAAAGTTCTCTGAAGAAGAAGCTAAAAAAATGGAAGGTCTATTTGGAATGGCTGCAAAAGAAGAATTTGATAATAAAGATGGCTTAAAAAATATTGTAATAGATAATGAAACTATTGCAGAAGATGGCAATAGCGCTAGAGTAGATTATACAGTTAACTTTAAAAATGGTGATTCTGAAAAAGAAAACGCTAAACTTATTAAAATAGATGGTAAATGGTTTATTAAAGTATAAATAAAAAAGGCTGTTTTAAAAGTGAAATTATCATCAACCTGAAAAAAGTTCAGCCTGACGTCGGTTTTCAATAGTTTTTGAAACAGCCTTTTTTATAATTATCTAATTAATTTTTTATATTTAATACGTTTAGGCATTAAATCTCCACCTAATCGTTTTTTCTTGTTCTCTTCATAATCTGAGAAAGAACCTTCAAAGAAATATACTTGAGAATCTCCTTCAAAAGCTAAAATATGCGTACAAATTCTATCTAAAAACCAACGGTCGTGACTAATAACAACAGCACAACCCGCAAAGTTTTCTAAACCTTCTTCCAACGCACGCAATGTATTAACATCTAAATCGTTAGTAGGCTCATCTAATAACAAAACATTTCCTTCTTCACGCAATGTCATTGCTAAATGCAACCTATTACGCTCTCCACCAGACAACATACTTACTTTTTTGTTCTGATCACTTCCTGAAAAATTAAAACGACTTAAATATGCGCGAGAATTTACTTGTTTCCCTCCCATTAAAATTAATTCTTGTTCTTCAGAAAAGTTTTGCCAAATTGTTTTTTCAGGATCAATATTTGAATGACTTTGATCTACATATGCAATTTTTGCAGTATCACCAACTACAAATTCACCTTTATCTGGAGCTAATTCATCCATTATCATTTTAAAAATAGTGGTTTTACCAGCACCATTAGGACCAATAATACCTACAATACCAGCTTGGGGTAAATTAAAATTCAAATCTTCATATAACAACTTATCTCCAAATGCTTTTGAAACCCCTTTTGCTTCAATAACATTAGTACCTAAACGCTGACCATTTGGAATGTATATTTCTAATTTCTCATCTAACTGATTTTGATCTTGCCTCATTAATTTGTCGTAATTCTTCAAACGTGCTTTTTGCTTAGTTTGACGTCCTTTTACTCCTTGGCGAACCCATTCTAACTCACGTTCTAAGGTTTTTTGACGTTTAGAAGCCTGTTTAGATTCTTGAGCCAATCGTTTCGATTTTTGATCTAACCAAGAAGAATAATTACCTTTCCAAGGAATACCTTCTCCTCTATCCAATTCTAAAATCCAACCAGCAACATTATCTAAGAAATATCTATCATGCGTTACTGCAATAACAGTTCCTTTATATTGTTGTAAATGATGCTCTAACCAATGTACAGATTCAGCATCTAAGTGGTTGGTTGGCTCATCTAATAAAAGCACATCTGGCTCTTGTAATAGCAATCTACACAATGCAACTCTTCTTCGCTCACCACCTGAAAGATTCTTAATTGGCGTATCACCATCTGGAGTACGTAAAGCATCCATTGCTATTTCTAGTTTGGTATCTAACTCCCACGCATTTGCAGCATCAATTTTATCTTGTAAAATGGCTTGTTGTGCCATTAATTTTTCCATTTTATCAGCATCAGAATACACTTCTTCCAAGCCAAACATGTCGTTTATCTTATTGTATTCATCTAACACTGCAACAGTTTCAGCAACTCCTTCTTTTACAATATCAATAACTGTTTTAGAATCATCTAATTTAGGCTCTTGAGATAAAAAACCAACAGAATATCCTGGAGCAAAAACAACATCTCCTTGATAGTTTTTTTCAATTCCAGCAATAATCTTCAATAAAGTAGATTTTCCTGAACCATTTAAACCTAAAATTCCAATTTTAGCTCCATAAAAAAAGCTTAAATAAATATCTTTTAAAACTGGTTTATTTGCACCTTGATAGGTTTTAGACAAACCAGACATTGAAAAGATTACTTTCTTATCATCTGACATATTTATAATATAATTTTAATTGTTTATTGTACTTGGTTATTAATTTAAAATAAGAATTTAATAAGCACACACTTAAATTTTGCATATATTTTATAGCAAAACAATAGTATACACCTATAACTATTTATTAAACTCGTCCTTTTAAAGCATTAAAAACCCAAGCAATTGCAAAAAAACCAATTCCTACAGAGGCAAATCCCCAACCTGCAACTTCATTGTATCTAAATGCACCTAAAGCTATTAAAGCTAAACCAACTATTAACATAATTGCTGTAGCCCAAGCTAATACAGTATTTTTATTCATTTTTTTGTGTATTTAATTAAATTACTTTAAAAAAATTATTAAAAGCAAATATCGTAAATTAAAAATGAATTGCATAAAAAAAAGACGTTTATACCTTATTGTTCAATCAATTTTAGTGTTAAATAAAAATTAAAATTTAATTTTCACTATTAGCACATTATGTACTTCTAAAAAGATATTTTTTTTATTTTAGCCGTTTTATAAAACTATAAATTATTAATAAGTTGTAAATGAAACATAAAACGTATAAAAATTTTATAAAAAAAATAATTCCAATACTATACTCTTTATGTGTTTTTATAGTTTTATCAATCGCCATTTACAATTATTCTAATTATACAAAAGGGCAATGGGAAAAAGATGAACGCTCTAACTTAATGGATTTATTAGCCAGTAAAAAATCCAATTTAGAAAAAGCTCTATATTCCAGAATCTATTATACACGTGGTGTAGCCGCATACGTAAGCTTAAACCCTTCAATATCTAACAATGAATTTTCTGAACTTGCTAAGGAATACATAAAACAAGACTCTGTAATTAGTACTATGGCTTTGTCTAAAAATTGTATTTTAAATGCTATTTATCCATATGAAGGACACGAATCTGCTATGGGCTTAAACTTATTAGCTCATCCTGAAAGAAAAGAAATTGTTGAAAAAACCATTAAAACTGAATTAACTTTTATTGCTGGACCAGTTGAATTAATTGAGGGTGGTACTGCATTTATAAGTTACACTCCCATATTTGATAAACTTAATAATAATTCATTTTGGGGAATTACAGACATTGTTATAAAAGAAGAAAACTTAATTAAAGAAGCAAATATAAATTTAGAAGAAAACGGATTTAAATTTGCTTTAAGAGGAACTGATGGAACTGGTAAAAATGGGCCTGTTTTTTGGGGAGATGCATCTATTTTTGAAAACGATCCTATATCTATTGACGTTAATTTACCTATAGGAAATTGGGTTTTAGCTGCCACTCCAGTTAATGGATGGAATTCGTATCTTGATCAAGATAAAACAATTTTATACATTTTATTTATTAGCACCTTTATTATTAGTATTTTAATTTGGTTTATTTCCAAAACACTTTTAAAGATTAAACAAAATGAACGAAAAATGGTTGCCATTTTTAAATCTATCGATAGTTTAATTGTTGAATTTAATAAAGATGGAGATTATTTAACTGTAAATTACAGCAATAAAGATTTACTATATAAACCTCAAAAAGATTTAATAGGTAAAAATGTAAGTACAATTTTTGAACCCGAACTGGCCAAGTCATTTAAAAATGCTATTACAAAATGTCTTAAAAGTAAAGAACTAGTAATTCTCGAGTATCCATTAGTTATTAATAATAATAAAATGTGGTTTTCTGCTAGAGTCACCTATAAAACAGCCGATACTGTAATTCTGAATGCTTATGATATTACGGATAATAAATCAAAAGAAGAAGAACTTAAAACTTTAAATAAAATAAAGGACCAATTTTTTTCTATAATTGCACACGACCTTAAAAACCCTGCAGGTACACAAAAATCTTTAATTAATTTATTAGTAGATCGTTTTGACACAATGGATATTAATAAGCAAAAAACAATGCTTAAAACCATTCAAAAATCATCTGATCATTTATATATTTTATTAGAAGACCTCTTAAATTGGTCTATGTCTCAATCAAAAAAAATAATTGCTAAAAAAATAAAATTCAACATTATAACACACAATAAAGAACTCTTTTCACAATTAGAAAACCAAGCGAACTTAAAAGAGATAACCTTTATAAATACAATAGATCCTGAAAATGCCAATGTTATTGGAGATCCAGATTTAACCTCAATTATAATACGTAATTTAGTTTCAAATGCTTTAAAATTTACAGAACGAAATAAAAAAGTTGAAATTAGTTCTGAAATAATTAATTACAATCAAAAACAATACTTTCAACTAAATATTACTGATACAGGTATTGGAATTTCATCTGAAAAAATAGAAGACCTTTTTAAAATAGAAAAAACCCAATCTAATCCTGGAACAGAAAATGAAAAAGGATCTGGATTAGGTTTATTATTATGTAAAGAGTTTATTGAAAAACAAGGCGGTAAAATTACTATTGAAAGTCAAATAGGCGTAGGTAGTAAATTTTCAATTTTACTACCTACGGAGTAATTTTAGTATTACATTGGCACTTCTATAAATAAAATGTCTGAGCTAAAGTTTGCTTTTAAATTAATTACATCAGTTTTATAAACTCCTAGCGCATCTCTTTTATTTAAAATTTTATTGTCTACAAGTACTTCTCCTTCAATAACCATAATATAAACACCATTATTTTTAGATTTTAATTGATACTTTAATACTGAATTTTCGCTTAAATTAATTCTTGAAACTTGTGCATTCTGGTGTATGATTAAAGCACCTTCAACACTATGTTCTATTGAAGATACCAATACTTGTAATTTATTTTTTCGTTCTAATGCATTAAACTTTTTTTGGTTGTAGCTAGGCGTTACATTTTGTTTATTTGGAATAATCCATATTTGAAATAAATTCACTTCCTCCGTTGGATGATTGTTCATTTCTGAATGTTCTATACCAGTACCTGCAGACATTACCTGAACTTCACCTTCTTCTAACGAAATCCATTTATTAGACATAGAATCTCTGTGTTTTAAGGCTCCTTTTAAGGGTATAGAAATAATTTCCATATTTTCATGTGGATGCATTCCAAATCCCATTCCCCCTTGAATAAAATCATCATTTAACACTCGTAAAGCGCCAAAATTCATCTTTTCAGAATTAAAATAATTTGAAAAACTAAAAGAGTAATTTGCTTTTAACCAACCATAATCTGCAATTCCTCTATCATTTGATTTGTATATTTTTGCTATCATTTGTTCTAAACTTATCTAAAAGAGTATTTAAAATTCTTGCCTCATCTTCAGAAAGATTGTTGAAATAATTATCTAAACCTTCCATTTTAACTTTCGACAATAAATTCAATCCCTTTTCGGTTATTTTTACATAAACTACCCGTCTATCATGTTCACAACGTTCACGTTCAATCAATTTTTTATCACATAATTTATCCATTAAACGAGTAGAATTTGGCGATTTTTGCACCATACGTTCTTTTACAGTTTTTACTGTAATTGCTTTTTTTGCTCCTCTTAAAATTCTAAGTATGTTGTATTGCTGTTCAGAAATTTTAAAAGGTTTTAACTGTTCATTTCCCAATGTATCAAAATAATTTGCTGTAAACTTTATATTTAACAGCGCCTTAATTTTTTCATTAGGAAATGTTGAATTTATTTCTTTAGAAAATTCTGTCATCTTAAACCGATTTTTGAAAATTTTCTACTAATCTTAAAAGGTTTAAATTTAAATGTTGGTCAACTAACACTCCCTCTTTAAAATTATCAAAAAAGGATGGAACTGACATATTCCCTATAATTTCACCTCCATTAAATGGAAACCTTTTAACGGCAAGTTCTAAAACTGTTTGCCCTCCTCGAGCACCTGGTGATGTTGCCAATAATAGCATTGGTTTATCTCTCCACACTTTACCATTTATTCTTGATAGCCAATCAAATACATTTTTAAAAGCTGCCGTATACGCTCCATTATGCTCGGCAAAAGAAATTATAAATCCATCAGATTTTTCAATTTCATAATTTAAATTAATTGCGCCTTCTGGAAAACCTTTTTCAGCTTCTAAATCAACCGAAAAAATAGACATACTATAGTTATTTAAATCAATATTTATCACTTCAACATCAGTCAATAAACTACCTGTATATTCTGCAAGAATTTTATTTATCGACTTTTTACTTGTACTAGCTCCAATTGTAAGAATTCTTTTCATAATTAAATTGAATTTATTTAAATAACTTTCTACCAAAAACATAAGAAACAACTAATAACACAAGTGCTATTATTGCAGCCATTTGTCCTCCATCTTTAATCATTACATGTGCAAAAAAAGCTAATATAAATTCAAAAAATAAAGCCGAATATGTCCATTCTTTAATTTTTGATTGTTTTTGAGTTACCAATACACCAACAGCTAAAATTTTAGCTACAGCTAAAGGGTAAATGATATACACTGGATAACCAAAACCTATAAACATTTTTGAAACTTCTGCATTATTAAATATGTACATTCCTGCAGACATTAATAATAAAGCACTTAATAATCCTGTACTTAACCAATAAATAATTTTGTTTGTTTTCATAATTTTAAGTTTTTATGTTGCAAATATACATAAAATATATTTTATTTACCTAGGTAATTAATGAACGGGTAATTAATTTATAAAGTTTAACATTCATTTTGTACTTTAGCAACTATAAAATAGCTGAAACAAATGGATATTAAATTCAATGTAAATGAAGATTACAACAAACTTCAATTATCAGAATTAAAAAAGAAATTGCTAAAAGTTTATAAAGGTGGTGGAAAAGAAAAAATTGAAAAACACAAAGCCAAGGGTAAATTAACTGCAAGAGAACGAATCGATTATTTATTTGATAAAAAATCTGACAGCATAGAAATTGGAGCATTAGTTGGTGATGAAATGTATGCAGAACACGGTGGCTGTCCTTCCGGTGGAGTTGTAGTTAAAATTGGATATATAAAAGGCAAACAGTGTATTGTAGTAGCAAATGATGCAACCGTAAAAGCAGGAGCTTGGTTTCCTATAACTGGAAAAAAGAATTTACGAGCTCAAGAAATTTCTATAGAAAATAAAATTCCTATTATTTATTTAGTTGACAGTGCTGGTGTTTATTTACCAATGCAAGATGAAATTTTTCCAGATAAAGAACACTTTGGTAGAATTTTTAGAAATAATGCAGTGATGAGCAGTATGGGAATTACTCAAATTTCTGCAATTATGGGAAGTTGTGTTGCTGGTGGTGCGTATTTACCTATTATGAGTGATGAAGCAATGATAGTTGATAAAACTGCTAGTATTTTTCTTGCTGGAAGTTATTTGGTAAAAGCTGCTATTGGAGAAAGCATTGATAATGAAACTCTTGGAGGAGCAACTACACATTGCGAAATTAGCGGAGTTACAGATTATAAAGCAAGCGATGACAAAGATGCCTTAGATAAAATTAGAAATATTGTTGGTAAAATTGGAGATTTTGGCAAAGCTGGATTTAATAGAGTTAAAGCACAATCACCTGTTGAAAACCCTGATGATATATTTGGGATTTTACCTAAAACCAGAACCGACCAATACGAAATAAGAGCAATTATAGAACGCATTGTAGATAATTCTGAATTTGAAGAATACAAAAAAGACTATGGAAAAACCATTGTTTGTGCTTATGCTAGAATTGATGGTTGGGCAGTTGGCATAGTTGCTAATCAGCGTAAAGTTGTAAAAAACGGTAAAAAGGAGATGCAATTTGGTGGTGTTATTTATTCTGACTCTGCAGATAAGGCAACGCGATTTATTGCAAATTGCAATCAGAAAAAAATTCCATTGGTATTTTTACAAGATGTTACCGGTTTTATGGTTGGTAGCAAAAGTGAACACGGAGGTATTATAAAAGATGGCGCTAAAATGGTAAATGCCGTTAGTAATTCTGTAGTTCCAAAATTTACAATAATAATTGGTAATTCTTACGGCGCTGGAAATTATGCAATGTGTGGAAAAGCTTATGACCCAAGGTTAATTGTTGCTTGGCCATCTGCTAGGTTAGCTGTTATGGGTGGTTCACAAGCTGCTAAAGTTTTACTGCAAATAGAAACTGCTTCATTAAAAAAACAAGGAGAAAAAATTACTAAAACAAAAGAAAAAGAAATACTAAAATCCATTCAACAAAAATACGATGCACAAACATCTCCATATTATGCTGCCGCTAGATTATGGACAGACGGAGTAATAAACCCACTTGACACCAGAAAGTGGATTAGTATAGGTATTGATGCAGCAAACCACGCTCCTATTGAAAAGCAATTTAATTTAGGAATAATTCAAGTTTAAATAATTGTAAAAACACATAGTAATTTTTACATTTGCATCACTTTTAAAATAAATACTACATTAATATTATGGGAAGAGCCTTTGAATTTAGAAAAGCACGTAAAATGAAACGTTGGTCTGCAATGGCAAAAACATTTACCAGAATTGGTAAAGATATTGTTATGGCGGTTAAAGAAGGTGGTCCAAACCCCGATACCAATGCACGTTTAAGGGCTGTAATTCAAAATGCTAAGGCTGCAAATATGCCTAAAGACAATGTAGAACGTGCAATTAAAAAAGCAAGTGAAAAAGATACTGCAGATTATAAAGAAGTATTATTTGAAGGTTACGCTCCACATGGTATAGCTGTAGTTGTTGAAACTGCAACTGACAATAACAATAGAACTGTTGCAAATGTTAGAGCTGCTTTTAGTAAATGCGATGGAAATATGGGAACCTCTGGTTCAGTAGTTTTTATGTTCGACCACACTTGTAACTTTAGAGTGAAAACTGAAGATTTACAAATGGACTTAGAAGAGTTTGAATTGGAATTAATAGATTTTGAAGTTGAAGAAGTTTTTGAAGATGAAGATGGAATTTTAATCTATGCTCCATTTGAACAATTTGGTGCTATCCAAAAATATTTAGAAGAAAACAACTTAGAGATACTTTCTTCTGGTTTTGAACGTATACCTACAACAACTGTAAAATTATCTGAAGATCAACAAGCAGATGTTGAAAAATTATTAGAACGCCTAGAAGAAGATGACGATGTACAAAACGTATATCATTCTATGGAAATGTAATTTTACCTAAATTATAGAAGGAAATAAATCTTTTTATTAACGAATTACGTATTTTAAAAGTATTGTTAAATTACTGTTGAATAGCATTTTATAAAAATTAAAATTCACATTAATATAACCGCTTTTAAACTATTACGCTTTATACTGGTGTAACTATACTTAAAACATCATCTAAAAACTTTTTAGATTTAATAAGTTTTGCATTTAATTTTGGAGCTTCTAAACCTTTTCCAAAGGTAGTTTTTCCTTCAAAAATAAAAGCTTCATCCCATAAATTAGCATCTATAAAACTTTGTAATGTTTGTTTTCCGCCTTCAATAATTACAGATTGAATTTCATACCTATATAAAATTTCACAAATTTGTTCTGGAACATTTTTATTGAAATTAATGTGTTCAAAAGTTACATTTTTATAAGAATTACTAACATGTTTTACTTCAGAAAAAACAATGGTTTTAATTCCATCATTCAATATATTGTAATCTTTGGGTATTTTCAAAATTCTATCAATAACAATTCTAACAGGATTATTTCCTGTCCATGTTCTTACATTTAAAGTAGGATTGTCATTTAAAGCCGTTGTTGTACCCACCAAAATAGCTTGTTCTTCAACTCTCATTTTATGTACGTATTGCTGAGAATAAGTATTTGAAATCCAATTTGGAGAAATTTCAGAAGTATCATCTCTTAATATATCTATAAAACCGTCTTTAGTTACTGCCCATTTCAGAATTATAAAAGGTCTTTTTTTAGTATGAAATGTAAAAAAACGTTTATTTAATTTATAACATTCATCTTCTAAAACACCAACAATTACATTACAACCATTATTTTTCAAATACTGCACTCCTCTCCCACACACTTTACTATTAGAATCTACTATTCCAATAACAACGTTTTTAATACCATTTGCTACAATTAAATTTGCACAAGGCGGTGTTTTACCAAAATGAGAACAAGGTTCTAAACTAACATAGATTGTAGCATTTTTTAAAAGCGATTTATCTTTAACAGAATTAATTGCGTGTACTTCGGCATGTGGTTCTCCCGCCTTTTTATGCCAACCTTCTCCAATAATAACGTCGTTTAAAACAATTACACTTCCAACCATTGGATTTGGATAAGTAGTTCCAAAACCATTTTTAGCTAATTGAATGCAACGTTTTATATATTTTTCATGTAATTTCACAGCGTAAAAATAATACAATAAAATGACTCTCAATAACTTTATAATTAGAGAAATTATTGCTGAAGATAATCCTAAAATTGCAAAAGCAATTAGAAGCATTTTAATTGAATTTGGTGCCCCAAAAGTAGGAACAGCATATGCAGATACTGCATTAGATACGCTTTCTGAAAATTACACCAATAAAAAATCAATATACTTTGTTATTGAAAAAAATAGCGAAATATTTGGAGGAGCTGGTATAAAAAAACTCGATAATTATAACGGAAATGTATGCGAATTACAAAAAATGTACTTTAAACCAGAAGCTCGAGGTATTGGTTTAGGAAGTAAAATGATGGATATTTGCCTACAAAAAGCAAAAGAATTTGGTTTTGAGAGTTTCTATTTAGAAACTTTACCTTATATGGAAGAAGCCCGTAAACTATATAGAAAAACTGGTTTTAAAGATTTAGATGCTCCTATGGGAGATACGGGACACTACTCATGTAACTTATGGATGCTTAAAAATTTATAATGAAATTACAACAATTTAAAACACAGTTTTTTTCTGAATTAAAATCTCAGTATCCAACCACTGAAATTCAATCGTTTTTCAATATTTTAATTGAGTTTCAATTATACTTATCACGTATTGAGGTGGCACTTCAACCTAATTTAGAAATCACCAAAACCGATGAAAACTTTCTTATAAAAGCACTTTCAGAATTAAAAAAGAACATTCCCATACAATATATTATAGGTGGAACTGAATTTTACGGATTGCCTTTTAAAGTTAATAGTAATGTGTTAATTCCAAGACCTGAAACCGAAGAATTAATCCGTTGGATTATTCAAAATCTAAAAACAGATAGTAAAAAATTAACAGCTAGTATACTTGATATTGGTACTGGAAGTGGCTGTATTGCAATTTCTTTGGCTAAAGAATTAACTTATGCTAAAGTTTCCGCAATAGATATTTCTTCGGAAGCAATTAAAACAGCACAACAAAATGCGCAACTAAATCAAGTAATGGTCGAGTTTTTAAAAACTGATATTTTAACCATTACTGAATTGCCTAAAAAATACGACATTATTGTTAGCAACCCACCCTATGTGCGCGAATTAGAAAAAGTACAAATGCAAAAAAATGTTTTAGAACACGAGCCACATTTAGCCTTGTTTGTAAAAGATAATAATCCCTTACTATTTTATGATAAAATTGCCGATTTAGCAAAAAATAATCTCACTGAAAACGGAAACTTATATTTTGAAATCAATCAATATTTAGGAGAAGAAACCGTAGAATTATTAGCTTCAAAAGGTTTTAAAAATATAGAACTAAAAAAAGATTTATTTGGAGAAGATAGAATGATTAAAGCGAGTTTTTAGTTGTTGGTTTCGACTCCGACTAACTGCCACAAACTTTGTAACTTTTAACCTTAGATTCTTTTTCAACTTTCTAACTTTAATAAATTACCTTTGCAAAATGTTAGAAAACTTTAAAAATCAGGAAGAAATTCTTTCTAAACTTGAAATTACAGCTTTAAATCCAATGCAAGAAGCAGCTTACAAAGCTATTTCTTCAAATTCAGAAATTATACTCTTATCCCCTACTGGCACAGGAAAAACATTAGCTTTCTTGCTACCAATTATTGAAGCTCTAAACCCTACTATAAAAAATATACAAACTTTAATTCTTGTACCATCTAGAGAACTTGCCATACAAATTGAACAGGTTATTAGAGAAATGGGAAGTGGCTACAAAACCAATGCCGTTTATGGAGGAAGATCAGGTTCTAAAGATAAAGTAGAAATTAAACATCCGCCTGCAATATTAATTGGTACACCTGGTAGAATTGCTGATCATTTAGATAGAGAAGTTTTTGAGATTTCAGCTATTAAAACCTTAGTTTTAGATGAGTTTGATAAATCTTTAGAGATTGGGTTTGAAGAAGATATGAAATTTATTATCGAAACTTTGAATAAGGTTTCAAAAAAAATATTGACTTCTGCTACTCAAAAAGTTAAAATTCCTTCATTTGTGGGACTTAAATCGCCAAAAAAATTGAGTTATTTAGGTGAAAAAACGCAAAATTTAAAACTTCAAACAGTAATTTCTCCTACACAAGACAAATTAACTTCCTTAGAAAAACTAATATATACTATTGGTGATGGAAGTGGAATAATATTTTGTAATTTAAAAGATAGTATTAAAAATGTTAGCGATTTTTTATATGAAAAAAATATTACACACGGTTGTTTTTCTGGAAATTTGGAACAACAAGACAGAGAACATGCATTGATTAAATTTAGAAATGGAACACATAAAATATTAATCGCTACAGATTTAGCTGCTAGAGGTATCGATATTCCCGAATTAAATTTTATTATTCATTATGAATTACCATCAAGACCCGATGAATTTATTCACCGAAATGGAAGAACTGCACGTATGCATAGCAACGGAACTGCGTATATTTTGAAATATAAAAATGAAGAATTACCAGTTTTTATTAAAAATGCTACTGAAATTAGTATAGATGGTAATTCAAAAAAATTAAAAGCGAATACTTGGAAAACACTTCACATTTCGGGAGGTAGAAAAGATAAAATTTCAAAAGGAGATATTGCAGGATTATTTTTTAAACAAGGAAATATTAAAAAAGAAACACTTGGAATAATAGAGTTAAAACAAGACTGTGCCTATGTTGCGGTTTCAAGTAAAAACTTAAACGCCTTAGTAAACAACTTAAATAACAGTAGAATTAAAAAGAAAAAAGTTAGAATTAGTATTTTAAAATAAGAAAATTCAATTTTCAACATTTAAAGTTATAAACTTAAATAGTACTTTTGCACCATGCGTATTGACATTATAACAGTTTCACCAGAATTAATTAAAAGTCCGTTTGAATATTCAATTATTAAACGCGCTATCGATAAAAATTTAGTTGAAGTACACTTTCACGATTTAAGAACCTATGCATTAAATAGCTACGGAAAAATAGATGATTATCAATTTGGAGGTGGTGCAGGAATGGTTTTAATGATAGAACCAATAGATAAATGCATTTCAAAATTAAAAGCTGAACGAGACTATGATGAAATAATTTATATGACGCCAGATGCCCCTACTTTAAATCAACAAACGGCAAACACCTTATCTTTAAACAAAAACATGATTATTTTATGTGGACATTATAAAGGTGTAGATCAACGTGTTAGAGATTTATTTATTACGAAGGAAATTTCTATAGGAGATTATGTTTTAAGTGGTGGTGAATTAGGTGCTGCGGTTTTATGCGACACAATTATACGATTAATACCAGGTGTTTTAGGTGATGAAACTTCGGCTTTAACAGACTCTTTTCAAGACGATTTACTTTCACCTCCAGTGTACACCAGACCCTCTGAATATAAAGGATTTAAAGTTCCAAAAATATTATTATCTGGTAATTTTCCTAAAATTGAAGAATGGAGAAATGAAAAAGCATTTGAACATACAAAAAAAATTAGACCAGATTTGTTGGAAGACTAATATTTTTGATTAAATTTGCACACTCAAAATTAACCTCTGACGAAAATCGTGAATGTTGATTTATGAAAAACTATTAAAAAGTTTAAAATGGAAACTTTAGTAAAATTTATACAAGACGAATTTGTAGAAAAGAAAGAATATCCTAAATTTCAAGCAGGAGATTCAATTACAGTTTATTATGAAATTAAAGAGGGTCAAAAAACTCGTACTCAGTTTTTTAAAGGAACAGTAATTCAAAGAAGAGGAACTGGAACTTCAGAAACATTTACAATTAGAAAAATGTCTGGTACAGTAGGTGTAGAACGTATTTTCCCAATTAATTTACCTGCAATTCAAAAAATTGAAGTTAACAAACATGGTAGAGTTCGTAGAGCACGTATTTTCTACTTTAGAGGTTTAACTGGTAAAAAAGCTAGAATCGCAGAAAAAAGACGTTAGTCTTATTTCTATAAAATTACAAACCCGTTTCAACCTTGAAACGGGTTTTTTGTTATTAACAAATGTTAATAACCTAAGTTTATATCTTGTTGATATTAAAACAATTATAAATTTGGAAAATTAAAAATTAGGTACTTAATTTACAATAGAATTAAACAACAAAATAAAACTAAATTACATTAAGTTGTAACTTTTTAAAGTTTAGAAAATTTATTTTAGCGTGAAATTCGAAATGTTCTTGAACATAGTTTTTAAAATCTAACTTTAAAAAAGTAATGGGCCAAGGTATTTAGCATGAATAACTGGAACAAGATTTTAAAAACGTTTTTAAAATAATATTTTGAAGCAAGTAGTTTTTAAAAGAATTACAACAAAGTTTTAGGTATTATTTTAAAAGAAACAACTGTTTTAATAATGAGTTGGGTTACAAACACAACTTAAATGATAATATTAAATATGTTAGTTTTAAAAATAAACTAGTAAATGAAGTAGAGAATATCATTTAAAAACTTATTAAAAAAAGTGTTTCAGCAAAAAGCCATAATATTGAATAATCAATATTATGGCTTTTGTTATTTTTTAAGATTAGTATTCTTTAAAAAATCACCTCTTATTTTTAAGTAAAATTCAAAATTAACACCTTATTTATAACGTTTTCGAAGCGTATTTTAAATCAATATTTAGTACATTTGCTACATTACAAATATAAAATAATCTACAACTAGATCAATCAACATAAAATTAATAATTATAATATAAAAAAACATTTATACTATGACTAATACATCTAAAATTTATTATACTAAAACAGATGAAGCTCCTGCTTTAGCAACCTATTCTTTTCTACCAATTGTAAAGGCTTTTGTAAAACCTTCAAATGTTGAAATTGAGACAAAAGATATCTCTTTAGCAAGTAGAATCTTAGCTGTATTTCCAGATTACTTAAAACCCGAACAACAAGTTAATGATGCATTAGGTGAGTTGGGTGAATTAGCCAAAAAACCTGAAGCAAATATTATAAAATTACCTAATATATCTGCTTCTGTACCTCAATTAAAAGCTGCTATTAAAGAGTTACAATCTTTAGGATATACAATACCAAATTACCCTGAAGAGCCTAAAACTGATGAAGAAAAAAGCATAAGAGAACGTTTTAATAAAGTGAAAGGTTCTGCAGTAAACCCTGTTTTACGAGAAGGGAATTCAGATAGAAGAGCTCCAAAAGCAGTTAAAAATTATGCTAAAAAGAACCCACATTCTATGGGTGCCTGGGCCTCAAATTCTAAAACTCATGTTGCAACAATGGATCACGGAGATTTTAGATCAAACGAAAAATCTATAACCTTAAAAGATGCTACTTCTATAAACATTGAACATGTTGATGCTAATGGAAATACTACCATCTTAAAAGAAAACCTTGCACTACTAAAAGGTGAAATAATTGACGGTACAGTAATGAATAAAAAAGCTCTTTTAGAGTTTTTAGATGCTCAAATTAAAGATGCTAAAAATAAAAATGTATTGTTTTCTTTACATATGAAAGCAACAATGATGAAGGTTTCTGATCCAATTATTTTTGGCCATGCTGTAAAAGTATTTTTTAAAGATGTTTTTACAAAACATAGCGCTATTTTAGACGAAATTGGAGTTGACGTAAACAATGGATTTGGAGATTTATTAACAAAAGTTCAAAATTTACCTGAAAACGAAAAAACAGCAATTGAAGCCGACATAAAAACGTGCTTTGAAAATGGTCCAAGCCTTGCCATGGTAAATTCTGATAAAGGTATTACAAATTTACATGTACCAAGTGATGTTATTATTGATGCTTCTATGCCTGCTATGATTCGTACTTCTGGTCAAATGTGGAATGCAGAAGGAAAACAACAAGACACAAAAGCTGTAATTCCAGATAGTAGTTATGCAAGTATATACGACGCAACTATAAACTTTTGTAAAGAAAACGGAGCCTTTGACCCAACTACAATGGGAACTGTTCCAAATGTAGGATTGATGGCTCAAAAAGCTGAAGAATATGGTTCTCACGATAAAACATTTGAAATTAAATCTAACGGAACTGTACGTGTAGTAGATGCTGAAGGTACATTATTAATGGAGCACACTGTTGAAGCTGGAGATATTTGGAGAATGTGTCAGGTTAAAGATGCTCCTGTTCAAGATTGGATTAAATTAGCTGTAAATAGAGCAAAAGCTACAAATACTCCTGCAATATTTTGGTTAGATAAAAACAGAGCACATGATGCACAAATAATAGAAAAAGTAAATACCTATTTACCAAACTACGATACAACTGGATTAGATATTCAAATTTTACCTCCTTATGAAGCTACGTTGTTTACTTTAAAAAGACTAAAAGCTGGTTTAGACACAATTTCTGTTACAGGAAATGTTTTACGTGATTTCTTAACAGATTTATTCCCAATTTTAGAAGTTGGTACTAGTGCTAAAATGTTATCTATCGTTCCTTTAATGAATGGTGGTGGAATGTTTGAAACTGGTGCTGGTGGTTCTGCGCCAAAACACGTTCAACAATTTAATGAAGAAGGTCATTTAAGATGGGATTCTTTAGGTGAATTTTTAGCTTTAGCGGTATCTTTAGAGCACTTAGGAGAAACAACAAACAACAAAAAAGCGCTTATTTTAGGTAAAACTTTAGATGATGCTACTGATAAATTTTTAGATAATAAAAAATCACCTTCTCGAAAAGTTGGAGAATTAGATACTAGAGGTAGTCAATTTTATTTAGCAATGTATTGGGCCGAAGAGTTGGCTGCTCAAAATGAAGATACTACTTTAAAAGAGTTATTTACAAAAGTTGCTGAAGAATTAAAAACAAATGAAGCTTCAATAGTTTCTGAACTTGTAAATGCACAAGAAAAAGAAGTTAATATTGGTGGTTATTATAAGCCAAATAAAACTTTGACCATTAATGCAATGCGACCAAGTAAAACTTTTAATAAAATTATAGATACTATATAATAAAATAAAAATTCACAAAAATTTTTATTCTATTTCATTACTATAATCATTACTCAAGAGGTTTTCTATACGCACTATTTTCGTTTAGAAAACCTCTTTTAATTTTATTTTTTATGGGAACAGATAAAAACCAACTTGTTAGAGGCTTAAAATATGAAGCTGCTGCCCTTCCACTACTTTTAATTTCCCCAGTATTAATAACCATGGGTTTTAAAGCTATAAAACACCAGAACAATTATATTTGGCTAATTGTAGGTATAGTATTTGCTATTGCAGCAATAATAATCGGATTTATGGGAATTAAAATTATTTTAAATGCATTATTTAATTCTAAATAAATGAAGGTTCACAACTTTAAAAAAAGTTTACAATGGGAATATTGGCCATCCTACTTATTTTATGTTCCTGTAGTACCCTACGCTTTTTACTTAGCTTTAAAATCGAGAAGTTTTGGTTTTTTTTCAGCTGTAAACCCAAGCATTGAAGGTTCTGGAAATGGATTAGAATCTAAATTTAAAACTATAGAATTAGTTCCAGATACTTATAAACCAAAAAGTATGTTTGTTGCTAAAAATCAAAAGTTAGAAGAAATTTTAAACAATTTAAAACAAAAAAATATTGAATTTCCTTTAATTATAAAACCCGATATTGGATTTAGAGGATTGCTTGTAAAAAAAATAAACACTGAAATTGAGCTTCAAAATTATCTTAAAAAATACAATACTATAAATTTAATTATCCAAGAATTTATCAGCTATAAAAATGAATGCGGTATTTTTTATCATAGAATTCCAAATGAAGCTAAGGGCAAAATCACCTCTATTACTTTAAAAAAGTTTTTAGCTGTAACTGGAGATGGCACATCAAATCTTTCAACGCTTATAAAAAATAATGAAAGAGCAACTAACTATCTAGACCTGGTACTAGCATTAAATACAGATAAGCTTAAATCTATTCCTAAAAAAGGTGAAAAAATAATTTTAACCGTTATTGGAAATCATTCTAAAGGAACTGAATTTATAAACGGTAATCATTTAATAACCAAAAAACTAGAAAAAACTTTAGATACTATAAACTCAAGTATTAACGGTTGGTATTATGGCCGAATTGATGTGAAATTCAAAAATTTTGAAGAATTATTACAAGGAAAAAATTTAAAAATTTTAGAAATTAACGGTGTAATTGCAGAACCTACCCATATTTATGACGCTTCAAAAGGAACTTATTACAAAGCCCTAAAATCAATAAAAGAACACTGGAAAATTATCTACAAAATTGGTGTTAAAAACAAACAATTAAACAATGGTAACTTTACCAATTTAAAATATTTAATAAATGTTTATTTTAAATATAAAAAATATTTAAAAACAGTTAAAAAATTGGCTGCTAATTAGATTTAGATTTTGGAGTGGTTGGATTGAATCCAAAATCTTCATCTGGCAATTCTATTCCTAACTGAAATATTACATATCCTAAACTTGCAAAATGATGAATTGCGTGGCTATGAGCTTGAATTAAAATACTACCTAAGGTATAATTAGCAGTAACTATACCTAAACCTAAATCGTCTTTTACTTTTACTATTCTATCAAATTCAGATTGATCTAACTGTTTTAATTTTTTAAGTATTGTATTAAAATAATCAATACCTTTTTCGGTAAAATTTTCAGCTAAATTGTTTCGTTTTCTGTTAACTAAATTAATTTCATCAACAGGTAAACCTTCAAAAATACAATCAAAAACATCTAAAATATGACGTGTATGTGTTCCAATACTTGAATAATATGGAGCTATAGAAGTATTTCGATAATCTTCATCAGAAATATTTTGTAAAAGTTGAATACCTCTTTGTAAATTTTTCTCAATAGCTTCAATCATATGTATATTTTTTATGGTTGTAAATATAAAATATTTTAGTTTAAAATCTTTATCAATGTATAAATTGCCAAAACTAAAAAAAGTAAACTTAATATTAAGTTTATATTTCTAGCTATAAACCTAACTTTTTTAATAATAAAATTGGCAAATATTATATAAGTATAAAAAATTAAAAACGACCCCAAACCAGCTCCAAAGACAAATAACATAATATAAGGTTGCGCTATTATTAATCTATCTATAGAAGTTAAATAAATACTTAAACCTAAATAAAAAGGAATTGCTAGCATATTAATTGCCGATAATCCCATTCCTTTTATAAGAAAATTACCGTTTGTTTTAGTTTCTTTAGGATTTAACTCTTTTCTTGATAAGAAAAAAAAGAATATTGAAAGTGCACAAAACACAAAAATTGCTATTTTTTTTAATTTTGTAATTATCGCTGGATTATTTAAAAAATAATCCGCAAAATACAATGCAATACCCGCTTGTAAAAAAACCACAATTGAGGCTCCAATGGCAAATTTTACACTTTCATATTTTCCGGTATTAATTCTTATTTTAAGTGCCGTCATATTTAACATTCCTGGTGAAATTAAACCAAAGTATGCCATAAATATTCCGTATAAAATATGATAAAAATAATCCATAAAAAGGTATTAGATTTTATTAAAAAGCGAATATATTAATTTAAAATGAATTTAAATTGCAACAAAAATTACAGAGAAATTAATTGTAGAATCTTTCAATAATTAAAAATACTTTGCAAACAACTTATTTAAATCTTCTGAAATATTTAATCTTTTAATTATTACTAAAAAAACAGTAGTGATTAAAATACCTTTAAAAAGTATATTCAATATTGGATTTAAACCAAAATCCCAAAAATCAATAATAAAATAAACAGCTGCAATTACAAATAAAACTTTTATGGTATTTCTACTAAAAGGCTGAATATTTAATTTAGATTTTATAAACATAATTTTAATAACACCATACACTAAAACCACAATTAAAGTAGCTAAAGCAGCTCCATTTATTCCTATTAAACTAATTAACCAACGGTTTAAAACAATTACACTAATTGCCATTGCTAATGATAAATAAAAGAATATTTTATAATATTTAGAATTCACCAAAATTGCATTTCCAGTACCCAATGCTAATTCCATTATTTTTGCAATTGATATAATTAACACAATCCAAATTCCTTTTGTGTATTGTGGTTTATCAATAATTTGGTAAACATCAGTAATATTTAAATTGATTAATAAAAACAACAAACCACCAACAACTAATAAATTTATAGAACTTTGTTTATAGAGTTTTTCTACTTCTACTATATTATTAGAATTCATTTCTTTTGCCGTAATCGGATTTGTAATTTGTTGCATTGCGCGTGTAGGAATTGCGACTACACTTGCAATATAAATACCAACAGAGTAATATGCTACTTCAGCTATTTTTTCTATTTGTGGAATCATAAATTTATCGATTTCCAACAAAATTCCCGAAGCCGAACCAGCAATAATAATATACACTGAAAATGAAAGTATTTCTTTTAAATTGGCAGGTAATTTAAACACCAATTTTGGCATATAAACATACACAGCATATAGCTTCATTATAAGTGTTCTAACACCATAAACCATTACAACTGCATAAATAAACTGTTCGTTAGTAATCCAATTAAAATAAACAGCAATTAATAAGAATGAGGTACAGATACGGGTAAAAATTTCTTTAATAAAATTACCAAAAACTGAATTAAATTGCACTTTTGTCCAAGAATAGAACACTTCAAAATAGCCCATAAAAACGGCTGTAATAAAAATTAAATAAGTATAATCTTTAATTAAAATGTTTTCTGAAGACAGCCAGCTAGCTATAGATTGATAAAAAACAACACCAATTAAGGCTAATGGAATTATTACAACTAAAGGTAGAATTAGAGTTGTAATTAAAAAACCATCTTGTTCTATTTTAGTTTTGTAAGATGTATAATACTTTATAATAGTATGCTGCATTCCAAAAACCAACAAAGGCAAAATTATATTTGCCGCCGATAATAAAAAGGTTATTAAACCAAAATAATCTTCGTGTAGAAAATGAGTATATAAAAACAGCACATTAATTCCTCCAATGGCAAAACCTAAAAAAAGTATTAATGTATTTGTAAAAGACTGTTTTAAAACAATACCCATAATTTATAGTAATTTTAATAGTTCATTATAAATATGTTCACCAACATTGGAACCATATAAATTAATTGAAAAATCTGCTTTCGAATTCTGTAAATAGTTATAAGCATCTACCATTTTTACTGAATTACTACCCACAATTTTTGCAAAATTATTTGTGACTAACTCTACCCATTCGGTTTCTTCACGCGCAATAATACAATGTTTTTTATTAAAAAAAGCCTCTTTTTGAAGTCCACCGCTATCAGTTACCACCAAATTACAATTTTTAAGTAACTCTAGCATATCAAAATAACCTACAGGATCTATAAAAGTTATATTATATTTTAAATTATTATTTTCTAAAATAGCCTTAGTTCTTGGATGCAATGGAATTACAACTTTTTTAAGTTTATTTATTTCCTCTAATCCTTGAAAAATAGATTTTAAACTCTCAATATTATCTGTGTTTTCTTGCCTATGAATTGTAGCCAATACAAATTCATTTTTTTGAAGTTTAAGATTTTTAATTATTGATGATTTATCAGCTGAAAATTCACTATAAAATTCTACAGCATCTTTCATAATATCTCCACTTTTTATAACTTTTGGAGGGAAATTATCAAAACCTTCGTTTTGTAAATTTTCAATAGCTGTATCTGTAGGACATAATAATATATCGGAAATTCTATCGGTTAAAATACGATTAATTTCTTCTGGCATTTTGATATTAAAAGAACGTAAACCAGCTTCTATATGCGCTACTTTTATATCCATTTTTTTTGCAGCTAACGCTCCTGCTAGCGTAGAATTTGTATCTCCATAAACAACTACTAAATCTGGTTTTTCATCCTTTAAAACTTCCTCAATTTTAATAAGCATCTGCCCTGTCATTGCTCCGTGACTCAATCCGTTTATAGCTAAATTATATTTTGGTTTAGGAATATCCATTTCATCAAAAAAAATGTTGCTCATATTTGCATCATAATGCTGCCCTGTGTGCACTATAACTTCTTCTATTTCATTATTCTTAGAAATTACACGACTCAATACTGCTGCTTTTACAAACTGAGGACGTGCGCCTAAAATTGTAACTATTTTTTTCATTCTTTGTGTTTTCTTTTTGAATTCTGCTCACTTCAAATTAGACGTTAACTTTACAGAAAATCAATTAAATTATTTTTTAAACAAGCTCTTTTAACAATTTAGCTACTTGTTTTGTTAATTCTCGTCTATGAAATTTTTCAATATTTTTTGAATTAACACTCAAATTGCAATCTTTATATTTTGAATACAATTCTAAAATGGAATTTTTTAGTTTAGTTCTATCTTCAAAATCAACTACAACACCTGCATTTGTTTCGTTTAAAATTTCAGCCAAATCACCATCTACTGGTGCAATTGCCAAAATTGGCCGATTTACCATTAGATATTCAAAAATTTTACCGGTTATTATTCCTTTTGCGCTTGGTACATTATTTAATAATAACAATAAAACTTGAGATTTTTTTTGATACTCTACAACACTATCATGCGACACATAGTTAACAATTTCTACCTGCTCTTGAAGTTTTTTATTTTCAATATCATCAACAACAGAAGCATCAACTTTACCAATTAATTTTAATATAAAATCGTTTTTAAAATCTGTATTTTCAAATATAATTTCAGCCAATACATTCCATAACATTTTTGGGTTTCTATCGGCATTCATTAAACCAATATGTGTAATTGTAAATTTTGAATCTAAATTATTTTCTGAAGTTAATACCTCACCATCAAAACCATTAGTTATAGTGACAACATTATTACTAAATTTTGCATAATTTTTATTCATTGTATTTCCAACAACCAATACTTTATCTGCATTTAACAACACTTCTTGTTCTAAATAATGGTGTTTATTTATTGCTTTTTTGGTTAATGGTAATTGATGAAAATAATCAATTTCTGTCCAAGGGTCTCTAAAATCTGCAATCCATTTCACACCTAATTGCTGTTTTAATTTTAACCCAATTAAATGCATACTATGTGGCGGACCTGTAGTAATTATTGCATCAACTTTATGTGTTGAAATGTATTTTTTTAAATATTTTACAGATGGTTTTATCCAAAATTTTCTTGCATCTGGTATAAAATAATTAGCTCTAATATACTGCAAAATTCTACCAAAAAAAGTTGGCTTCTGATTTAAAAAACCTGCACTTTCAGACTTCTTTTTCCCAAAAAAAGACAATATACTATTAGGTTCAAAAATTGGTTGTTTTAATACCTCTATATTTTTAGGAACATCACTTTGTAAACTTTCATCTAAAATTGGATATTTTGGATTTTCAACCGTATAAACAATTGGTTCTACGTCAAAATCTCTAAAATATTTTACAAATTTTAACCATCGTTGTACTCCAGAACCACCTGCTGGTGGCCAATAATATGTAATTATTAAAACTTTCAAAATTCTGTTATTTTTTGCTTAAAAAAATTAAAATCCGCATTAGATTCTTTATTTATTTTAGGCATTATATTTTTTAAATGCGCTCTAATTCCATCTGTATTTGTAATAAAATTAGTAAACGATTGCATTGCTTTTTCACTGCCTTCATTATAATCAATAGAATATTCCGAAAGTTCTAAATAATTATAACATTCTTTACCTTTTACTTCATAACTAATATTAAAAGCCGGAATATTTTTAGTTAAAGACGTTATACACATATGTAATCTTGTACCAATTACAAAATCGTACTCTTCTATTTTTTTATAAAAATCTTCAAACTTAAAATAATCTGCTAATACTGTGGTTTTAACCTGTAATGTTATATCTAAATTATCGTAAATTTCTTGTGCTAATTTAGCATCATCTTTATAATTAGCTAGCCCTTGACAGGTTGATATAAACTCCACAGTATATCCTCTATTTACAGATTCTTTTATAAATGCACTTATTAGCTTTATATAAGATTCTTTATTTCTCCCGTCGTAATTCCATTCCCTAACTGAAACGCCAACTTTCTTTAAATTTTTAGAAGCTTGTTCTTTAAAATCAAGTAAAAATGCAGCATCCTTAGTCAACTTAAATTTCTGTTTTGAGATATTTAAATTTGTTAAAATATTAAAAGAAAACTGATCTCTAACAAATATATACGAAATAGATGTATCCATTAATTTTTGAAAAAACAAAGCATCTTTTTTGTTTAATGGCCCAACCGATTGCGAATAAATTAGTGATTTTTTACCAAAATATTTTGCTACTTTATAAACTGATAGACTATTTTTAATATTGTAGTTAGAGTTAATATATCCACCAGGAGTTCCAACAAGTACGTCAGCTTCTCTATAATGTTTTGAAAATAAAAATAACAAAGAAAGTAACAACGGTTTTAAAAAGGGCAACTTCATATAAATTTTATACTGACCAATTTCCTCTACAAATGGTAAATCTGGATACAATTCTTTAGCCAATTTATAATAATATGTAGCTATTTTAACCTGAAAACCAGCTCCTTCTAATTTTTTATACAAGGCATAAAACAAAGCAACATCTCCATTATTTAAGGGAACAACGTTGTTTATTAACAATTTTATTTTATCTGTATTTTTATGTTTAACCATGTAGTTTTAGTCGCTTGTTCTATTTGAAATTCATTTTATTTAATAAAAAAACAAACTCAAAATCTCGATTGCTAATTTATAACTTTTCATTAAATTCGTAGCTAGATAAAGCTATAATTATAAAGAAGAATAATTCATAAAAAGCATTAAATGAACACAAAAAAACAACAAAAAGAATCCGTTTTAATGCTTTTTGTACTATATGCCACATTTGTAAAAAGAGATGTTGCTATTTTAGAAAAAAAATACCAAGTAGATTTATATCAATTTAATACTTCAAAAAAAATCTACTTGTTTTATGCATTCATCAAACAATTTTTCTTTTTGCTTTTTAATATTCATAAATACAAAGCAATTGTAATTCAATCATCGGGGTATCTTTCATTTTTTCCAGTAATTTTAGGCAAAATTGTAAAAAAACCAATAATAATTATTGCAATTGGTACAGATTGCGCAAAATTACCCGAAATAAATTACGGTGCACACACTAAAAAAATACTGGCTTGGTTTACTAATTTTTCGTTTAAAAATGCCTCGTTAATTTTACCTGTTCATAAAAGTTTAGAAAAGAGTTTTTATAGTTATATGGACGTAGAATTTCCAAATCAAGGAATTCGATCTTTTAAACCAACTATTAAAACACCAATTATTGAAATGGTTAACGGTTACGACACTGTTAAATGGCAAAATAAAAATTTAGATCGAATTAAAAATTCTTTTTTATCTGTAACTTTTGCTGTTGATGAAATTGGATATTATAGAAAGGGGATTGATTTAATTGTAAAAGCTGCAAATTTATTTCCAGATTATTATTTTACTATTGTTGGTAAAGTATATTTAAAAGGAGCTTGCCCTAAAAACTTACATTTAATAGATAATGTAAAGCAAGAAGAACTTTTAGAAATTTACAACAAACATCAATATTATTTTCAACTTTCTATGTTCGAAGGTTTTCCAAATGCTCTTTGTGAAGCTATGCTATGTGGCTGTATTCCTATTGGTAGTGATGTTGCAGGAATTCCAGATATAATTGGACAAAAAGGGTATGTTTTAAAGAAAAAAAATACTGAATTACTAAAACAATTAATTTTAAAATTAGAAAATAATAAGCTTACACCTAACGATGTTAGAAATCAAATAAGCACTAATTTTCCTTTAGAAAGAAGGGAAAATGAATTTCTAAAACACGTTTTATAGTTGTTAACAAATAAACTCTTTTAGCAACCTTCTAAAACAACTATGCTTTCTTTCTCTTTTCAATAAAAAACCAACCTACTGGAATAAGTAACAATAATAAATAAGAAGCCAGTGTAATACTATTTCCTGTTTTAATTACTGTTGGTTCAAATTTAAATTCTATAGTATGTTTTCCTGCAGGAATTTCCATTCCACGCAACACATAATTCACTCGGTAATGAGGTTTTAACTCACCATTAACATAGGCATTCCAACCATTTTTGTAATACATTTCAGAAAATACTATAAACTGATTTTTAGTAGTATTTACATCATAAACTAACTCATTTGCTTTGTATGAAGTTAATTGAATATTAGCTAAAGAATCTATTGGATATTGCGTTTTAAAATCGCTTGAAATCTCTTTAGACTCAATTACAGCTACTGTTTTAGTATTTAAACTATCCAAGGCTTTAATTTCTTCATTTGCACTATTTACAACAGAAATAGCATTTACAAACCAAGCATTTCCATTAGCAGCTTTATTTAATTCGTATCCAACTTTCCCAGCTTCATCCGCACCAATAATATATTTAGTATTTAGCATATTTAAAATTTCTGCATTTCCTTTTGAAATTTGAAAATCGTACAGTTCTTGATAACGTCTTGGTTTTGCGGCATGGTATCCTCCTATTGAATTATGAAAATAAGAAGTTGTTCCATCTGCCATTATATTTTTTGTAAAATTAGCTACGCGATAGTAGCTTTTATCTTTCATTATTTCTTTATCAATTGCTGAAGCCTGAAAAGGTTTATCTACCTTTCTAGCACTAACAAAAAAATCGTTATTAACATATCTTTTATCAACATTTACAAGATCAAAAAGCAGTACTACAACAAAGCCAATTAACACAATATTTTTATTTATTTTCTCTTTTAAAAACAACCAAATTACACTTGCAACTATTAAAACAATAACTAAAGAACGTAAACTATCGTTAAAAAATAAGGTTCTTCTATCTGCTGTAATTGCATCTAAATATCCAGCAATTTGTTCGTCTATTTGAAGATCAATAGGTCTTTCAAAAGAAAATAAACCTGAACCACCTACTGTAAAAATTAATGCCAAACCACCTACTATTATTGTTGCATATTTTAAGGCTTGTAATTTCGCTTCTAATTTAATTTCAGAAGATAATAATTTAGCTACTCCTAAAATTGCCAATAATGGTATGGTTAATTCTGCAATTACTTGTATAGATGAAACTGCTCTAAATTTATTGTATAAAGGCATATAATTGATAAAGAAATCTGTTACAATAGAAAAATTCTTACCCCAACTTAGTAAAATTGAAAATATGGTTGCCGCAACTAACCAATTTTTCAATTTTCCTTTTACTAAAAATAAGGCTAAAACAAATAAGAAAATAAAAAAAGCCCCAACATAAGCAGGTGCAGCTACAATTGGTTGATCTCCCCAATACATAGAAGATATTTGCATTAAATAATTAGCATCATTTACATCTAAACCTTTATTTACTGCATTTTGTAAAAAACTTTGAAGTTCACTATTTTCAACCTCTTCGTGAGAAGTTCCCCCCATAAATCTTGGAATAAAAAGGTTAAAAGTTTCTGCTATTCCATAACTATATTCGGTAATATAATCTTTGGTT
Source organism: Lutibacter sp. A64 (assembly GCF_022429565.1). NCBI lineage: Bacteria > Pseudomonadati > Bacteroidota > Flavobacteriia > Flavobacteriales > Flavobacteriaceae > Lutibacter > Lutibacter sp. A64. Next base: position 541,768 of record NZ_CP092487.1, on the reverse strand, counting down.
AAACCCGATGTTGCTTCTTTTAATGAACCATCTGTATTTATAGATAATTCACTTTTACCACGTGTACTTTCTTTAGAATATTCGCTTGTTGCCATTAAATGCGTTGCATTTGTTCCAACTGCTAAAATTACAGCAACTACTAAAATTCCAATACTTTTAATAAAGTGAGGTATTTCTTTTTTTTGAATAGATTCTAACAATTGAACAACGCCATAAATTAACACCAAAAACAGTAAATAATAGGTCATTTGAATATGACTTGCACTTAATTCTAAAGCCATTGCTAATGCGGTTACAATAAAACCAAGTAAATATTTACGATTAAAAACTAATAAAATTCCGGCTAATACTAAAGGAAAATAAGCTATTGCGTGTGCTTTTGCATTATGTCCAACTCCTAAAATTATAACTAAATAAGTAGAAAGTCCAAATCCTAAGGCTCCAATAATTGCTAGTTTCCAATCTATTTTTAAAACCAATAATAGTATAAAAAAGCTTAAAAAATATAGAAATAAATAGTCTGCTGGTCTTGGTAAAAAACGAATTAGATTATCTAATTTATTAATAAAATCGTACGAATAATATGCACTTACCACATAAGCAGGCATTCCTCCAAATGTTGCATTTGTCCAATAAGGTTCTGCATTATTTTCTGCTCTAAAATCTGCAATTTCTTTAGAAGACCCTTTAAATTGTGTAATATCGCTTTGTTGAATTTTTTTTCCTTCTAAAACTGGAGAAAAATATGCAATAGAAACCACCATAAACACAATTATAGCTATTAAATATGGTGCAAATTTATTTAGAGAAAATTTCATTTGTATTTTTATTTATCATTAGGTTAGGTAGAAATTCTTCATTAGAATCCCCATTAAAATTAAAGTTTTAGTTAAAAGAAATTAACTATTTATCATCTTTAACCTCTTCGTAATCCACATAATCACCTACATTTTTATTGCTTTCTTTTGGTTCTGCTGGTTTTTTAGCTATCACAGTCTCACCTACTTTACCTTCTTCTTGTTGCTGGTAACTTTGTTGTTGTTCTTTATATTTCTTTTCAACATTAGTAATTACTTTTTTCAAGAAAATAGGCGCAATATACCTACTAAAAAACTTGAGAACATAATAAATAATAACAATAATAGCTATAGTTTTTAATATACCCATTTAATTCATTTTTTATATAATTTTCAAAAATAACAATTTGCAAGTAACTAAAACGTTTAAATATATAAAATCTTATATTTGACACCACAATTAACAAAAACTTATGAATAGAGTATTGCTACTTTTTTTGGCTTTTTTTAGCATTCAAATTGCTAAAGCACAATATACAGAAATAATAAACTCTAAACGACCAGGTTTATCGGAAAGTCCATACAGTATTGGTACAAATGTTTATCAATTTGAAACTGGTTTATTTTATAGAAATAGTGATAACCCACTTTATACGGTACCTTCAGACACCTATGGCGGTGAGTTATTATTTAGATATGGAAAATTTTCTGAAAAATTAGAGTTTGATTTAAATTTAGCCTATCAAATTGATGATTTATCGCATCATCCAAACGGACATATAAAAGGAATTAGCGATTTAACTGTTGGGGCAAAATATTTAATTAGACAACAAGAATATGCCGATAGATCTAAAGAAGTTAGAAGTTTTAAAAAAAGATATGCTTTTGACTGGAAACGTTTAATTCCTTCAATTGGTATTTATGCAGGTGTACACACTAAATTTGTTAGTAAAGATTATAAAGACGATAACCTTAGCTATAAGCTTGCAGTATTACTTCAAAATGACATTACTGATAGATTGGTTATTTTAACCAATTTAATTAACGATAAATTTTCAACAGATGACTCTTTTTACAAATATATTGTAACTATGACCTATGCAATAGACCAAGATTGGTCGTTTTTCATTGAAAATCAAGGTCAATATCAAGAAAATTTTTCTCCAAAATACCAATTTGGCACTGGTTTAGCTTATTTAATTAATGAAAATTTACAGGTAGATGCTTCTGCTAGAACCAACTTTTTCGATAACTATGATTACTATTATTTTTCAACTGGTGTTTCTTGGAGGTTAGACAGACATTACGATACTTTAACTCTAAAAAAGACTTCTAAAAAAACTATTGGAAAAAAGAAAAAAAGAACAGGATTTTTTAGTAAATTGTTTGGTAAAAAAAGAAACTAATTGCAACTTACACCTATGATTACAATTAAAGAAATGACCTCTAAAAAGGAGCTAAAAACTTACATAAAGTTTCCTTTTAAACTCTATAAAAATAATGAATATTGGGTTCCTCCTATTATTAAAGAAGAACTCGAATCTTTTGACAAAACAATTAACCCTGTATTTGAACATGCAGAAGCCCGTTTTTTTGTAGCTATTAAAAACGACGAAATTGTAGGCAGAATTGCCGCAATTATTAATTACACCGAAATAAATGAACAAAAAGTAAAAAAAATGCGTTTCGGTTGGTTCGATTTTATAGATGATATTGAAGTTTCTAAAATGCTACTTGAAAAGGTTAGAGAAATAGGACTTCAACATAATTTAGAATTTATGGAAGGCCCTGTAGGTTTTTCTAATTTAGATAAAGTTGGCGTGTTAACCTATGGTTTCGACCATATTGGCACTATGGTTACTTGGTACAATTATCCGTATTATAAAACACATTTCGAAAAATTAGGATTTGAAGTTGGAAAAGAATATTTAGAAAATAAATTCCCCTTTAAAAATGTAAAACCAGCACCATTACAAAGAATTAGTACAATTTTAGAAAAACGCTATAACTTAACTCCGTTAAATTTTACAAGAACAAAGGATATTATGCCTTATGTAGATAAAATGTTCGATTTGTTTAATAAGAGTTATGCCGCATTACCTTCTTTTGTTCCTATTTCTGAAATAGAAATTGATTATTTTAAGAAAAAATACATCACATTTATCAATCCTGAATATATAAAATTTGTAATGAACGAAAAAGATGAAATGGTTGCTTTTGCTATTACAATGCCTTCATTTTCTTCGGCTTTACAAAAAGCTAAAGGAAAACTTTTTCCTTTTGGTGTTTTTCACTTATTAAAAGCTAAAAATAATAGTAAAGACGCAATATTCTATTTAATTGGTGTGCATCCAAGATATCAAAGTAAGGGGATTCACGCTTTAATTTTTAATGAATATCAAAAATCTTTTGAAAAAATAGGAATTGAAACCTGCATTAGAACTCCAGAACTAGCAAGTAATAAAGCAATTGCAGCTGTATGGAAAAATTTTGATCCCGTTATTTACAAAAGAAGATGTACGTATAAAAAAGATTTATAATGCAGTTATTTTACAATTCTGAAATAAACACCATAAACCAACAATTTACTTTCGACAAAACTGAAAGTCGTCATATAGTGCGTGTATTACGCAAAAAAGAAGGAGACAAAATTTTTATCACTAACGGATTAGGAGAACTTTTTACTTCTGAAATAGAAATTGCAAACGATAAAAGATGTCTGGTAAAAATTTTAGAAAGTAAAACACACAAAAAACCTTGGAATTATTATTTACATATTGCCATAGCTCCAACTAAATTAAATGATCGTTTTGAGTGGTTTTTAGAAAAAGCAACCGAAATTGGTATTGATGAAATTACACCAATTATCTGTGATCATTCTGAAAGAAAAGTATTGAAAATAGATAGAATGGAGAAAATTGTACACGCTGCAGCTAAACAATCGCTAAAATTTCATTTTCCAAAACTAAATTCTCCTATATCTTTTAATGAATTTATACAATCTAAGTTTAATGGACAATTATTTATTGCCCATTGTGAAGAAACTTCAAAAAAAACATTAAAATCGGCTTTAAAAACAACCTTAAACACCACAATACTTATTGGCCCTGAAGGTGATTTTTCTACCAAAGAAATTACTAAAAGTTTGGAGCATTCTTTTATTCCAGTATCTTTGGGAAAAAGTCGATTACGCACAGAAACAGCTGGTGTAGTTGCTACGCATAGTGTTGCTTTTGTTAATGAATTGTAAGTGACTTCAAATTAAAAAACTTAAAAATGAGTATAAATTCTTATCCAAAAAATGAACCACTTTTTTTGAAGATTATTTATTGGATTGGAATAATTTGTTTAATTATTAGAATTTTTGGTTTTCCAATAGTTAACAATCAACTAGATAAAACATTTGGTGTTATTGGTTTTGGAACGATGTCTTTATTTTTTATAAGATTAATTATATACAACAGAAAAAATAAAATCAATTAGTATAAAAGCAAAACTAAAGAAACTTTACATATTTAAAGTAGTATGAAAAACAATCAAGCTTCTAAAATATTATCAAAAATCAAAAAGTTAAAAATATTTATTTTTACTATCGTACTTTGCTTTTTATACTTTACCAATCTAAACGCACAACAAGTGGCTACTTTAAAATACAATGGTGGCGGAGATTGGTATGCCAACCCTACCGCATTACCAAACTTAATAGAATTCTGTAACGATGCAATAAATACAAACATAAAAACCAACCCAGAAACTGTTGAAGCAGCAAGTATAGACATATTTAATTATCCAATTATTTTTATGACCGGACACGGAAATGTACTGTTTTCTGAAGCAGCAATTGACAACCTAAAAACCTATTTAATATCTGGAGGGTTTTTACACATTTCAGATAATTATGGGCTTGATAAATTTATTAGAAGAGAAATTAAAAAAATTTTTCCTACTTTAGATTTTCAAGAAATTCCATACAACCACCCTATTTATCATCAAACATTTGATTTTAAGGAAGGTGTGCCAAAAATTCATGAACACGACAATAAAACTCCACAAGGTTTTGGGTTGTTTTATGAAGGAAGATTGATTTGTTTTTATGATTATGAAGCAGATTTAAGCGATGGTTGGGAAGATGAAGAAGTACACAACGATCCTTTTGAAATAAGAGAACAAGCTTTACAAATGGGTGCTAATATTATTGAATACGCTTTTAAAAATTAATATGACAGAAAATTTAGATTCATTAGAAATAAATTTTGACACCGAAGGTCTTTGGGTTTTAAATATTACACTTGCCATTATAATGTTTGGCGTAGCACTTGGTATAACTTTAGAAGATTTTAAGCGTTTATTTAGCAAACCAAAAATTTTAATTACAGGAATTATTTCTCAATTTTTTATACTTCCTTTAGTAACTTTTATTTTTATAAAATTATTAAACCCCATGCCAAGTATTGCTTTAGGTTTAATGATGGTTGCTGCCTGTCCAGGAGGTAATATATCCAACTTTTTAACCCAAATGGCAAAAGGAAACGCTGCTCTGTCTGTAAGTTTAACTGCATTTGCAACCTTAATCTCTATGGTTATGACTCCTTTTAACCTACATTTTTGGGGAAATTTATATGCGCCAACAGCTTCAATTCTTCAAACAGTAGAATTAGATCCTTTAGAGTTGGTAAAACTTGTTACATTAATTTTAGGAGTACCATTAATATTAGGCATGTGGGTTAGAAGCCGCAAACCTGCTTGGGCCACTAAACTTTCAAAAATATTAAAACCTGTTTCATTACTAATATTTTTAAGTTTTATTGTTATTGCTTTTTATGATAATTTTGACATTTTTATAAACTATATACATTACGTTTTATTAATTGTAATTGCACACAATATTCTTGCTCTATTAACTGGTTTTTATTTTGCAAAAGCTATGCGTCTTTCATATAAAAATCAAAAAACATTATCTATAGAAACTGGAATACAAAATTCTGGACTAGGCTTATTATTAATATTTAGCTTTTTCCACGGTTTAGGTGGTATGGCTTTATTGGTTGCTTTTTGGGCTATTTGGGATATTGTATCTGGTCTAATTCTAGCTAGTTATTGGTCTAAACAAAAAATTAAAGCGTAATATTTTGAAATATCTTTGGTATAATATTGTAAAATCTATTGTTAAGGTTGGACTTTTTTTCACCCATAAAAAAATTAAAGTTTTTGGTACAGAAAACATTCCAAAAGAAGGTGCCATTATTTTTATTGGAAATCATCAAAATGCCTTAATTGATGCCATTTTAATACCAACCACAACTTCCAGAAATATTCATTTTTTAACTAGAGCAAGTGTATTTAAAACTAAAATAGTTGATAAAATTCTAAGATCTTTAAACCTCATCCCTGTCTATAGATTAAGAGATGGAAAAGAAAATATGGAAAAAAATATAGCCGTTTTTAACCAATGTTTTGAATATTTAAAAGCTAAAAAAGCGATACAAATATTTGCCGAAGGTGAACACCACCTATTTAGACGTATTTTACCCTTAAAAAAAGGGTTTGCCCGTATAATTTTAGGAACACTACAAAAATATCCAGATTTAGAAATAAAAATTGTTCCTGTTGGTATTAATTATGATTCTCATTTAAATTTTCCTTCAAGTGTTTCTATATATTACGGAAAACCAATACTTGCCAACCCGTATTTTAACGTAGAAAATCCAGATATTACATTTAAACATATTATAAATAAGGTTTCTTCTGAATTAAAACAACTTACAACTCATATAGAAGATGTTAAAAAACATGATGAAATTATTAAAAAATTAACAGATTTAAATATTGATTTTTTAAATCCTATTGAAACCAACAATACCCTTAAAAACTTAAGCTCTATAATCCCAACTAAAAAAGTTAAAAAAGAAAAAATTAATTGGTTCACTCCTATTCATATTTTAACAAAAATAAACAGTTTTTTCCCCTTATTAATTTGGAGATATTTACAACCAAAAATAAAAGATATTATATTTACAAACACTTATAGATTTGCTTTAATTATGACTGTTTTCCCTCTATTTTACACCATACAAGCAGGCATAATAAGTGTTATTTTTAATTATAAATACGGACTAGCATATTTATTATTTTGTATAATTACAGGAATAATAACAACTAAAACAACTACAGTTACTCCATAATTGCATCTTGTATTACTTGTTGAATTTGTGTTCTAATATTAGAACGTACCAAACTTTTATTATCCATTGTTGGATATACCCTATTTGATAAGAACACATACACAATTTCAGATTCTGGATCTGCCCAGGTATAAGTCCCCGTAAATCCACTATGTCCAAAACTCTCTTCTGAAACGCAACCACAAGTTGCTTTTACTTTTTCATTAAGTTGAGGCTTATCAAACCCCAAACCTCTTCTAACTTTTAAATCCTCATAATACCTATGGTTAAACTTATCCATAGTTTCAGACTTAAAATAACGCTTACCACCATAAAAACCTTTCTGCAAAAATAACTGCATTAACTTAGCAACATCATTTGCATTAGCAAATAAACCTGCGTGACCTCCAATACCTCCTTGCATTGCAGCTCCCATATCATGCACATAACCTTGTACTAATTGATTTCTATAATACGTATCTTTTTCTGTAGGAACAATTCTAGATTTTGGAAATTTATGAATCGCCAAATACCCAGTATTATTTGCTCCAATAGCTTTATAAAAACGTTCTTGTGTTAGTTTATCTAAATCTTTACCATAATAATTTTCAATAATATCTTTAAAGATATAAAATGTTAAATCACTATACTTATATCCTGGCCTTGAACGTTGTCCTGCTGTGGCTATTTTAGTAAAAATAGAATCTTTATAACTTTTAGTTAAATACAATTTATCAGCTACTTCAAAAGGAAAATTTTCTGACCAAGTATCACTATAATATTCTTTTGAAGGCTTGCTTGTAACACTATCTAAAGTATTAAAATAAAAAGGAATCCAAGCTTTTAACCTTGCATAATGCGATAACAATTCTTTTACAGTTAAAGTATCTTTGTTGGTTCCTTGATATTGAGGAAATAAAGAACCCAAAGTACTTTCTAACTGCAATACCTTCTGCTCTTCTAACTCCATAATCAATGGTAACGAAGCTAATATTTTTGTCATTGAAGCTACATCATAAATATCACTATTTTTAACTTTTGTTTTCTTTTGATCTGTATGATAACCATAGCTTTTATTATAAACTACAGCACCTTTTCTTGCTACTAAAACCTGTAAACCAGGCGCCATTTTATCTTTTATTACAATTGCGGCTAAGGAATCTATTTTCTTTAAAACTTTACTACTTAACCCAACCTCTTCTGGTATAGAATAAGTCAATCTTTTTAATGAATTTGAATGTAACCCGTGACCTTCAGAAAAAGATTTATTTATAGCAACAGGCAATTTTCCTTTAGTTTCAAGAGCTCCAAAAATCATTTGTGCAGAAATCTCTTGAGACAATTTACTGTTTTGATACGACAGTAAAAGTCCGTCAATATTTTCAAAAGTTTTTATTTGTAATAAACTATAAGGGCTTGCAAAAACATCTAAAATAACCTTATTGGTACGAGCAATTTCTTGTAACCAAACCAACTCAGTTTCTTTAAATTTAAAACTCTTCCAAGGGTTAGTATTGGATTTATGATAGCCTACAATAACTAAATTGTACTTTTTTAATTTTGTGATTAAATCGTATAGATTAGACGCCGAAACTACATCTACATTAGTGTAGTTTTTTAACATTTCTACAAAATCTTTATTATCTCCATCACCTAGTTTTACATAAGCAATTCTTTTTTTATCTAAATTTTGAATAGGATAAACCAGCGATTCATTTTTTAATAATGTAATTGAATTTTCTACTAATTTTCTATGAATTAATTCATTTTCAACAGTATTTAAATCTTCTATTAAATTTTTAGTTTCTATTGGTTTATAGTTATTTAATCCGGCCCAAAATTTTGTTTTTAATATTTTTCTAACAGACTCGTCTAAACGTTCTTCGGTTAATTCTCCAGATTCTAACGCTTCTTTAAACCTAATTACTGTTTCTGGAATATTTAAAGGTACGTCTAACAAATCATTACCTGCAAGTATGGCTGCCAAATTAATTTCTTGTGGCGAATTAAAATTAGCCGAACCTTTCATATTAAGCGCATCGGTAATAATTAAGCCTTTAAAACCCATTTGTTCTTTTAACAGACCTGTTACTATATTTTTTGATAGCGATGAAGGTAAATTTTGATTTGGCTCTAATTCTGGCACACTTAAATGTGCAACCATAACACTTGCTAAACCTGCTTCAAAATTTTGTTTATAAGGAAATAATTCAACAGAATCTAAACGTTGTTTTGTAAAATCTACCGTTGGTAAAGTATGATGTGAATCTGTTGCTGTGTCTCCGTGCCCCGGAAAATGTTTTGCACTTGCAAGCACTTTTTGACTTTGAATTCCCAATGTAAATGCCGTACTTTTATTTGCCACATTTACTGGATTTTCACCAAAAGATCTATTTCCAATTATTGGGTTTTCTGGGTTTGTATTTACATCTACTACAGGCGCAAAATTCATATGAATTCCTAAACGGTTACAATGTTTTCCAACTTGAACACCAAAAGCTGTTATTAACGAATTGTTTTGAACTGCCCCTAATGTCATATTCCAAGGAAAACGATAGGTTTCTTTCAAACGCATATTTAAACCCCATTCACCATCAATACCAATTAACAATGGAATTTTAGATTGCGCTTGGTATTTATTTGTTAACCTCGCTTGTTTTAATGGATCATCTTGAAAAAAGATAAGCGCACCAATATGATATTTTTCAATTAAATTAGAAATAAATTTTTCGTGATTTTCATCTTTATTAGAATATGCAGCTACCATAAATAATTGACCAATTTTTTCATCAATCGTCATATTATTTAATAAGGTATCTACCCATTTTTGTTGCGCCAAGGTATCTTTAACCAACAAAGGATCTATACTTTGAGCATTTAAAAAAGTTCCACAAAAAAATAAAGCTATTAAAACTGTTTTTTTTATCATTCCTAAAAATAGATGTAAATATTTATAAAATTAGCTTGACAAAAAGCGTTTATGCCAACTTTTATCTGCAGTTACTTCCCAATTATTTTCAAAAGCCTCTTTAGTTGTCACCAAATTATTAAAAACAATTGTGTTTGCAGTAATTTTTTGTTCTTTGGCATATTTTTGAAAATCTGCCATACTAACTATGTTAATGGCATTTCCATCTCTAAAAGAAACATTTAACTTATTTGTTAAGTCTATTGAAAAAATCTTTTCAAAATTCTTAATTAAATTTACAGATGCATCAATAGAACAACCTGAAACGTTGTTAAATTCTTCATCTACAGCCAATACAATAAATTGATTGTATTTAATACAAAAAGAAGCTTTTAAATCTTCTCCATGTCGTTGCCAGCCTAGAACAAAATCGGCTGTTTTTTCATTTATAATTTCAACTTCATTATTAGTAAACGCTCTATTTGCTTGGTAAATCCAAACTCTAGCATTTTTATCTAAATCTTCAAAATTAACGAACATATTTAAATTTTTTGATTGAATTTTTTTTGCAAATCTTCCAAAGTACTTTCTTTTTTATTAACAAATGTTTTTTCTTTAATTTGACTCAATACTTTTTTAGTGTATAATGGAAAATCTGCATTTTGAATCCAAGAATAATAACCTTTGTCTTTCTTTAAAATATCAGAAACTTTCTGACCTTTATATTTTCCAAAAGTAAATATTTCCTCATCTTTATCATTATACATAATAAACCCAGCAAAATCAGCTCTTTTTTTATGTGTTGAATATTCATTTAAAAACTTAATATCATTTTCAAGGTCATCATATTTATCTAACTGCGCTTTTAAAATTTCGTAAGTTGCTATTGTATCTGCTTCTGCAGAATGTGCATTTTCTAGATCTTTACCGCAATAAAATTTATAACCAGCACTTAATGTTCTTTCTTCTTTTTTATGAAAAATCACTTGTACATCTATTGCAACTCTATTTTCCATATCAAAATTAACATTTGCTCTTAGCATTTCTTCAGCAAGCAATGGAATATCGAATCTATTAGAATTAAAACCTGCTAAATCGCAACCAGCAATCATTTTACTCACCTCGCCCGCTAATTCTTTAAAAGTAGGCTCTGTAACTACTTTTTCGTTAGTAATTCCGTGAATATCTGAAGACTCTTTAGGTATTTCCATTTCAGGATTTACCAACCAAGTTTTACTTTCTTTATTTCCGTTTGGAAACACTTTTAAAATAGATATTTCTACAATTCTATCTTTTGCAATATTGATTCCTGTTGTTTCTAAATCGAAAAAAATAATCGGTTTTGTTAGCTTTAATTCCATAGTTATCTTAAAAAATATTAAGTTGTAAATATACAATTTGTAATTTACGATTTTAGGAATACCTGCACCGTTTTTTTAAACTTTTTAACAAATATTTAAACGAGTTTTAAAACAACTATTAAGTTACTTTTCTCCTTCTAACTGAGCTTTATAATTTTCAATTTCAATTTTATATTTTTTTGGCAGTTCTGGCTCTTTAAAATTGTATTGTTTTAAAGTTTTATAAATAGTTTCCGCAACAATTAAACGAGCTGTTGGTTTATCGTCTGCAGGAATTACATACCAAGGCGCATTTTCTTTAGAAGTTTTATTTAATAAATCTTGGTAACAAAACTGATACTTATCCCAAAGTTTACGCTCTTTTAAATCTGAGGGAGAGAATTTCCAGTTTTTTTCTTTTAGGCGTAACCTACGCAGTAATCTATTTTTTTGCTCTTCTTTTGAAAGGTTTAAAAAGAATTTTAAAATAATAGTTCCATTATCAGAAATAAATTTTTCGAAATTATTTATTTCTTCCATTCTGTTTTTGTAAAAATCATCATTTAAATCGTCTAAACTTTTTACTGAAGGAATTTTTTCTCCAAAAATATATTCTGGATGCACACGTGTTACCAATACATTTTCGTAATGTGTTCTGTTAAAAACACCTATTTTACCTTTAGCTGGTAATGCAATATAATGACGCCATAAATAATCATGTTTTAACTCCAACTCCGTTGGTACTTTAAAGCTATGCACCACAACACCTTGTGCACTAACATTTTTAAAAACCTCACGAATTAAACTATCTTTTCCTGAAGTATCCATGCCTTGTAAACAAATTAAAACGGCATATTCACCTTCGGCATACATTGCCTCTTGAATTTCACTTATTTTTTTTCTTATGGCTTTTAATTTCTTTTTAGCTTTTTTTTCAACTTCTTTAGTTTCTAGTTCATTTAATTTTATAGTACCTGTAACTTTATATTTATTCATTTGTTTGTTTTTAATTTATCAATAATCAATAAAATTATGAAATTATTTAATTATGACTTTGAATAACGCAATAATTTCAAAAAAATTTCAGTAAAAACTCATACTTTCAATTAAATAAAAAAATTGGTTGGTAATTTACATTACACTTAATTACTACAATCCTTTGTAACTTCGTTGTAACAATCATTTGTTTTAGCTTGCAACTAAGTAAAACAATAATTACATAAAAAATCAACTTATGTATAAACATCTTTTTGGTCCAGTACCATCGCGTAGGTTGGGTATGTCCTTAGGAATTGATTTAATACCTAAAAAAGTTTGCTCCTTAAACTGTGTTTACTGCGAAGTAGGAAAAACCACTAATCTTACAACCGAAAGATTAGAATATGTGAAATATAACAGTGTAATTACTGAGTTAGAAAAATTTATGAGCAACAATCCTAAAATTGATTATTTCACTTTTTCAGGATCTGGAGAACCCACTTTAAACAGTAAAATTGGAGCTATATTAAAATTTATCAAAAAAAAATACCCAATAATTAAAACTGCAATTTTAACAAACGGAACCTTGCTTTATGATAAAAACTTAAGAAAGGAATTGATGGATGCTGATGTTATTCTACCATCATTAGATGCTGCTAGTAAAGAGGTGTTTTTAAAAATTAACAGACCTTCTAAAAAATTAACTATTGAATCACATATACAAGGATTAGTAGATTTACGAAAAGAATACAAAGGCAAAATTTGGCTCGAAATACTTTTTTTAAAAGGATACAATGATTCTAAAAAGGAGCTAACTTTAATGAAGGAAGCAATTCTTAAAATTAAACCCGATAGTATTCAATTAAACACTTTAGACCGCCCAGGAACAAGACAAGACTTAATTCCATTAACAAAAATGGAATTACAAGAAATTAGTGATTATTGGAAGTTACCAAATGTTGAAATAATAGCCTCTCCAGATAAACGATCAAATATTGAATCGTATAACGGCAATATTGAAACAGCCATTTTAGAAACAATTGCAAGAAGACCTTGTACATTAGATGATTTACATACTTTTTTAGGCATCCATATTAACGAAATAAATAAATATTTAGCAGGATTGGAAGCTCTTGATAAAATTAAAAATGTTCACCTTGAAAGAGGCGTATTTTATGAATTAAAACATAAATAAATTGAACAACATATGGAATTAGTTTATAAAACACTGCTACACACCATCATGATAACTGGATTTGTTTTTGTTATGATGCTGGTTATAGAATATATAAATGTACAATCAAAAGGTTTATGGCAAAAATTCCTTGCAAAAAACAAATGGAGTCAATACTTAATTGCAGGTCTTTTAGGCGCAATTCCTGGTTGCCTTGGTGCATTTACAATGGTTGCTATGTATTCACATAGGCTGGTTTCTTTTGGAGCTTTAGTTACAACAATGATTGCAACAAGTGGAGATGAATCTTTTGTTATGTTTGCATTAATTCCTAAAAAAGCCATTTTACTAACCTTAATTATTTTTGTAGTTGGAGTATTAGCAGGTTATATTACAGATAAACTTTATAAACCAACCAAAGCACTTGAACAAATTTCAACACATAAGCTTTCTTTACACAACGAACCCGATTGCAAATGTTTTGAAAAAGATAAAATTTGGTTCAATTTATTTCATCCATCTTTTCACCGAATTATAACAAGCATTATAATTTTAATACTCATAACAGGTGTTTCAACCGGAATAATAGCTGGTGGTTTAGAAATTTGGATGAAAATTTCAGTACTACTGGCATTTCTATTTTCGTTATTTATTGTAATTACTGTACCTAATCATTTTCTTAAAAAGCATATTTGGGCACATATTGTAAAAAAACATCTTCCACGAATTTTCTTGTGGGTATTTGGAACACTTTTATTAATGCATTTTTTAATGAATTATATAGATGTACAAGCTTGGATAACATCTAATATGTATGTGGTATTAATTATTGCAATTTTAGTTGGTTTAATTCCAGAATCTGGACCTCATCTAATATTTGTTACTCTTTTTGCTCAAGGTAGTATTCCTTTTAGTATTTTATTAGCTAGTTCAATATCACAAGATGGACATGGAATGCTTCCTATGCTTGCGGAATCTAGAAGAACATTTTTATCTGTAAAAATTGTAAATATAATTTATGCTTTTATTGTAGGAGCATCAACTTTTTTATTAGGATTTTAATCTAAAAAAAACCATTCTCAACTGATGAGAATGGTTTTAAAATTTACTCTTAATTAATTCTATTTTACCAAAGAACCTTCCATCACAGCTTTCACTACTTCTGGGTTTAATAAGGTTGAAATATCTCCTAAATTTGAAGTTTCATTTTCAGCAATTTTACGTAAAATTCTACGCATAATTTTTCCTGATCGAGTTTTAGGCAATCCAGAAACAAATTGAATTTTATCTAATTTGGCGATTGGCCCAATAGAACGAGCAATTAAATCGTTAATTTCACGACGTAAGAAATCTTCATTTTCAGGAAGTTCATATACAATAACATAAGCATATAATGCATTTCCTTTAATGTCATGAGGGAAACCAACTACTGCTGATTCTACAATATTACTATGCTCATTAATCACGTTTTCAATTGGTGCAGTTCCTAAGTTATGACCAGAAACAATTACAACATCATCTACTCTACCCGTAATTCTGTAATTTCCTTCTAAATCTCTAAAGGCTCCATCTCCTGTAAAATATTTATCTTTAAAAGCTGTAAAATACGTTTCTTTATAGCGTTTATGATCTCCATAAATAGTACGCGCAATTGATGGCCAAGGATATTTTATACAGAGTCTACCTTCAGCAGGGTTTGTATTTACTTCCTCACCTAATTCATCAACCAAACAAGGTTGAATTCCTGGTAATGGACGTGTAGCAAAAGTTGGTTTTGTTGGTGTTACTCCAGCCAAAGGAGAAATCATAATTCCACCTGTTTCAGTTTGCCACCAAGTATCTACAATTGGAGATTTTTGTTTTCCAATTTTCTCATCGTACCAGTGCCAAGCCTCTTCATTAATTGGCTCTCCAACAGTACCTAATACTTTTATAGAACTTAAATCGTTACGCTCAGTTAACTCATTTCCTTGAGCAGCCAATGCTCTAATTGCAGTTGGAGCTGTATAGAATTGATTCACTTTGTATTTTTCAACAATTTGCCAAAAACGACTGTAATCTGGGTATGAAGGAACTCCTTCAAACATTAAGGTTGTTGCTCCGGCAGCTAGAGGTCCATAAACAATGTATGAATGTCCTGTAATCCAACCAATATCTGCAGTACAGAAATAAACATCACCTTGCGTATATTGGAAAACATTTTTAAAACTATATGCTGTATGAATCATATAACCAGCACAAGTATGCACCATTCCTTTTGGCTTACCTGTTGATCCTGAGGTATATAAAATAAATAACATATCTTCGGCGTCCATCACTTCAGCTTCACAAACAGCATCTACTTTTGCAATTTCATCATGCCACCAAATATCACGACCTTCTTGCATATTTATATCACCGTTTACTCTATTCAATACAATTGCAGTTTCAATAGTTGGACAAGTTTCTAATGCTTCATCAACTATTTTTTTGAAGTCAACCGCTTTACTTCCTCTAAACACACCATCAGAAGTTAGCAATACTTTACATTCTGAATCATTAATTCTTGTTGAAAGTGCTACTGCTGAAAATCCGGCAAAAACAACTGAATGCACTGCTCCAATTCTAGCACAAGCCAACAATGCTATTGCTAATTCAGGAACCATAGGCATATACACACAAACTCTGTCTCCTTTTTTTACACCGTTATTTTTTAATACGTTTGAAAATTTACAAACTTCGGCATGTAATTCTCTATAAGTGAAACTTCTATTCGCTTCATCTGGATTATTTGGTTCCCAAAGAATGGCTATATCATCCCCTCTTTTTGGTAAATGACGGTCTAAACAGTTTTCAGTAATATTTAATTTAGCTCCTTTAAACCATTCAAATTTTGGTTTTTCCCAATCAAACTCCACCACTTTATCCCATTTTTTATGCCATGTAAAAGTTTCTGCAATTTGTGCCCAGAAACCTTCAGGATCATTCACACTATGTTGATACGATTTGTAATATTTTATGAATGAATCAACTTTTAAATCGGCTAAAGTTTGTTTTTCTTCTTCCGTTGCATGTTCGTAAATTCCAATTTTATGTAATTTGAACTCGTGTGTAATTTCATTTACAATTTCAGGATCATCTATTGTTGAAGGAATTGTATATTCAACACCATCGGCAATATTTCTTAATAATTTTCGAAGAATTTTTCCTGAACGTGTTTTAGGTAATCGTTGAACAAGTAATACTTTTTTTAATGAAGCAACCGGTCCAATTTGACTTCTAACTTCTTTAACAATATTATATTCTAATTCAAAACTAGAAACATAATCACCCGATTTTAACACAACTAACGCCAAAGGAACTTGTCCTTTTAATTGATCTTCAATTCCGAAAACTGCACATTCAGCAACCGATGGATTTGAAGAAACTACTTCTTCCATTTCAGCCGTTGACAATCTATGACCCGCAACATTTATTACATCATCTACACGACCTGTAATAAACACATAATCATCTTCATCCTTGTAACCACCATCACCTGAGAAATAATAACCCGGAAACTTTTTTAAATAACCATCAATAAAACGATCTGTATTTCCCCAAATATTTGTTAACGTTCCAGGAGGCATTGGCAACTTTACAGCAACCAATCCTTCTTCATTTGCGCCTAACTCTTTTCCGTCCGCACTTAAAATTTGAATATTATATCCACCAACTGGTTTAGCTGCTGAACCTGGTTTTACTGGTAATGGTTCTATTCCCATCATATTTGATACCATTGGCCAACCTGATTCTGTTTGCCACCAATGGTCAATAACTGGAATTTCTAATTTTTCTTCTAACCACTGTAATGTTGCAGCGTCACAACGTTCACCTGCTAAAAATTGATATTTCAAACAACTTAAATCGTACATTTTCATCAATTCTCCATCTGGATCTTCCTTTTTAATTGCACGAATTGCCGTTGGAGCAGTGAACATCACTTTTACATTATTTTCACTAATGATTCTCCAAAAAGTACTAGCATCAGGTGTTCTAATAGGTTTTCCTTCAAAAACGATTGTTGTATTTCTATTCAATAAAGGCGCATAAACGATATAACTGTGCCCTACAACCCAACCAACATCTGAAGCTGCCCAAAAAACATCTCCTTCTTCAACACCATAAATATTTTTCATTGAATATTTTAAAGCTGTTGCATAACCACCAGTATCTCGAATAATTCCTTTTGGTTTCCCGGTAGTTCCTGAGGTGTATAAAATATATAAAGGATCGGTAGAATTCATTTCTACACAAGCCACGGGTTTCGATTTTTTAACTAACTTTTTATAACTAATATAACGATCTGTTTTAGGATTTACAGCACCCAAATTACGTTTATAAACAATTACTTTTGTTGGTTTATGTTTTGCTAATTGAATAGCTTCATCAACCATAGGTTTATACGCAATTAATCGGTCAACTTCCATTCCAGAAGTAGCTGTAATAATAGCTTTTGGTTTACAATCATCTATTCTAATCGCTAATTCGTGTGGTGCAAAACCACCAAAAACTACTGAATGTATTGCACCAATACGCGCACAAGCTAACATACTAAAAACCGCATGCGGAATCATTGGCATATAAATAATTACAGTATCTCCTTTTTGAACACCTAAATCACGTAATCCACCAGCCAAACGCTCCACTTGTGATTTTACATCATTATAAGAATAAGATACTTTTTGTTGTGTTACAGGAGATTCGTAAATAATAGCTTCTTGTTCTCCAAAACCATCTTCAACGTGTTTGTCTACCGCTAAATAACACATATTTAATTTTCCATCGACAAACCAACGATCAATTCCAAATTCATCTTTTGATAAGATTGTCTCCGGATTTTTAAACCATTTTAATTCATTAGCTTGTTCTTTCCAAAATTTTTGAGGATCTTCAATACTGTAATTGTAATGCTTTTGATAATTCATTTTTTATTTATTTATTTGGTTTTTATTCTGAATTTCTTCAGAGATTAGTAGTTATATTAATAATATGTTTTTTATTAAAAAAGGGCTTCAAATATATTTTTAGCTAATTAATTTAAAGCCTAATTCTACTTCATATTTTTTAAAGAATATTTCTAAATAATGCTAATAAGATTGAAATTTAATAATTTTATACATTTATCGGTACATATTCCACATAAATATACTTATTTACCATAAAAAATCAAATTTCAAGTTTAAAATGCTTTCATTTTTATAATCAAAAACCACTAAAACTTGTCATTTTATAAAACGACTTCAAATTTTAAAGCGAATTACATTTAACAATTTCTTAATAATTAAAGCATAAATTACAGATTTAATTATTTTCAACGTTTAAATTCTTTTATTATAATAATTACAACGTTTTCGAACTTATCAAATAAACTACAACAATTTTTCACTATTTTTGTAGACATTCTATAATAATAATATTCTATATGATAAAACAAGGACTATACTTACCAGAATTTGAGCATGAAAACTGTGGAGCTGGTTTTATATGCAACTTAAAAGGACAAAAAACAAACCAAATTATACATGATGCTCTAGAGATTTTAGTAAAATTAGAACATCGTGGAGGGGTTAGTTCAGATGGAAAAACAGGTGATGGAGCTGGGCTATTAATAGATATTCCGCATACATTTTTTCAAAGAGTTTGTGAATTTGAATTACCTGAGCAAAGAGAATATGCTGTTGGAATGGTATTTTTTCCAAAAAATAAAAATCAATACCGCTTTTGTAAAGAAGAATTTGAAAAAGAAATTAAAAATCAAGGATTAAATATATTAGGTTGGAGAAAAGTTCCTGTAGATTCTACACAACTTGGTGAAATTGCTTTAAATTCTGAACCAACTATTGAACAAATATTTATAAGTAAAGATCCCGATTTAAAAGAACTTAATTTTAAAGCAAAATTATACGCGGCACGTAAAATTACAGAACATACCATTGCTGGTTCAAAAATGTCTGAAGCTTCCTATTTTTACGTATCTAGTTTATCAAATACTACCTTAATATATAAAGGTATAATTATGCCAGAAGATATTGGCCCATATTATACAGATTTACAACAACCAGATTTAGTAACTAGACTTGCACTTGTACATCAACGTTTTTCAACAAATACAATGCCTTCTTGGGAACTAGCCCAACCATTTAGATATATGTGTCAAAATGGTGAAATAAACACCTTGCGTGGTAACGTTAGTAGAATGCGTATACGTGAAGAAATTATGAAAAGTGAACTTTTTGGTGATGATATAGAAAAATTATTCCCTATAATTTTACCTGGAAAATCCGATTCAGCTTCTATGGATATGGTTGTTGAGCTTTTAACTTTAAGCGGACGATCTTTACCTGAAGTTATGATGATGTTAATGCCTGAAGCTTGGGAAAAACACCAAACAATGTCTAAAGAACGTAAAGCTTTTTACGAATACAATGCTTGCCTAATGGAACCTTGGGATGGCCCCGCTTCTGTACCTTTTACAGATGGTGACTATATTGGCGCATTATTAGATAGAAATGGATTAAGACCTTCTAGGTATACCGTAACAAAAAGCGGTAAATTAATAATGTCTTCAGAAATTGGTGTTGTAGATATCGCCCCTGAAGATATTGAAAAACATGGTAGACTAGAACCTGGTAAAATGTTTTTAGTAGACATGAATGAAGGTAGAATTATTAATGATGAAGAAATAAAATCTAGAATTACTTCTGAAAGACCTTATAAAAAATGGTTAGATGAAACAAGAGTTTTTTTAAAAGACGTTCCTAATAATAATGAAGAATGCCCTATTGAAACCTTAGATATTAATACACGCTCTAGGTTATACAATTATACTCTTGAAGATATACAAGAAGTTATTACACCTATGGCTCAAAATGGTAAAGAAGCCTTAGGTTCTATGGGTATTGACACTCCTTTAGCTGTTTTATCAGACAGGCCTCAACTTATATCTAATTATTTTAAACAATTATTTGCACAGGTAACCAACCCTCCATTAGACGGAATTCGTGAAGAAATTGTAACAGATATTAGCCTTGCCTTAGGAAAAGATAGAAACATTTTTAGCATCACTAAACGACAGTGTAAAAAACTAAGAATTCAAAACCCAGTTATTTCTAATAACGATTTAGAAAAAATTAGAAACATTAAAATTGGTGACTTTAAAGCAATAACAATTCAAATGCTTTACGTAAAAGAAAAAGGTGTAAATGGCTTAGAAGATGCTTTAGAAAATATAATTAAACAAGTTGCAGACGCCGTTAGAAATAGAAATAATATTATTATTTTATCTGATAGAGGTGCAAATAAAGAAATGGCTCCAATACCAGCTTTATTAGCTTGTTCTTATGTTAACCATCAAATGAATAGAATGCGTAAACGTTCTTATTTTGATATTATTATAGAATCTGCAGAACCACGCGAACCTCATCAATTTGCTACTTTATTTGGTTATGGAGCAAGTGCTATTAACCCTTATATGGTAAACGAAATTATCCGTAATCAGGTAAAAGAAGGATTTATTACTGGTATGGATGAACAAAAAGCCGTTGACAATTTTAATAAAGCAATTGGTAAAGGCTTGTTAAAAATTATGAATAAAATTGGAATCTCTACATTACATTCTTACAGAGGTTCACAAATATTCGAAATTGTTGGTTTTAACTCTAAATTTGTTGAAAAATATTTTCCTTTTACAACTTCTAGAATTGAAGGTGTAGGATTGTATGAAATTGAAAAAGAAATTTCAGCACGTTACAACTATGCATACCCTAAAACATTAATTAAAAATAGACTCGGTTTAAATATTGGAGGACATTACCGCTGGAGACGTGGTGGTGAAAAACATATGTTTAACCCAACAACTGTTGCTAAATTGCAACAAGCAGTTAGATTAAGCGATCAAAAAAGCTATAATGTATATGCTAAAACCGTAAACGAACAAGCTGAACGTTTAATGACTATTAGAGGTTTGTTCGAATTTAACAACTACGACCCAATTCCAATAGATGAAGTAGAACCTTGGACCGAAATTGTAAAACGTTTTAAAACCGGTGCAATGTCCTATGGGTCAATTTCTAGAGAAGCTCACGAAAATTTAGCCATTGCAATGAACAGAATTGGAGGAAAATCTAATTCTGGTGAAGGTGGTGAAGATAGAAAACGTTTCCAAAAAGATATTAATGGTGATAGCAGAAATTCTGCAATTAAACAAGTAGCATCAGGTCGTTTTGGAGTTACTTCGCATTATTTAACAAATGCTGAAGAAATTCAAATTAAAATGGCACAGGGAGCAAAACCAGGAGAAGGTGGTCAATTACCTGGTGAAAAAGTACTTCCTTGGATTGCTAAAGCCAGAAATTCAACTCCTTTTGTTGGTTTAATTTCACCACCACCACATCATGATATTTATTCAATTGAAGATTTAGCGCAATTAATTTTCGATTTAAAAAATGCTAATAGAGAAGCACGTATAAATGTAAAATTAGTTTCTGAAGTTGGAGTTGGTACAATTGCAGCTGGTGTAGCAAAAGCTAAAGCCGACGTTGTATTAATTGCTGGTTACGATGGTGGAACAGGTGCATCTCCCCTAACATCATTAAAACACACCGGTTTACCTTGGGAGCTTGGTTTAGCAGAAGCACAACAAACCTTAGTAATGAATAATTTACGTTCTAGAATTGTTGTTGAATGTGATGGACAATTAAAAACTGGACGCGATGTTGCAATTGCAGCATTATTAGGAGCTGAAGAATTTGGTTTTGCAACCGCTCCTTTAGTAGCTTCAGGTTGTATTATGATGCGTAAATGTCATCTTAACACTTGCCCTGTAGGTATTGCAACTCAAGACAAAGAATTGCGTAAAAACTTTAAAGGAACACCAGAACATGTTATTAATTTTTTCTATTATGTTGCTGAAGAATTAAGAGGCATTATGGCTCAGTTAGGTTTTAGAACCATGGATGAAATGATTGGTAAAACTCAAAAAATTAATGCAAATAAAGCCATACAACACTACAAAGCAAAAGGCTTAGATTTAACATCTATACTACATAGACCTGAAGGCTATAGTAAAATGCCTTTAAAAAATACTGAAAAACAAGATCACGAATTAACAAACGTGTTAGATTTTACACTTCTAAAAGATTCTCACAGAGCCATCTATAGAAAAGAAAAAACCACACTTAGTTACCCTATTTGTAATATGAACCGATCTACTGGTGCTATTGTAAGTAACGAAATTTCTAAAATTTATGGTCATTTAGGCTTACCAGAAGATACTTTAAATATAAACTTTACAGGATCTGCCGGACAAAGTTTTGGTGCTTTTGGAGCTCCAGGTTTAACATTTACTATTGAAGGTAATACCAATGATTATTTAGGAAAAGGATTATCTGGAGCTAAACTAATTATTAAAAAACCTGAAAAAGCAGACTTTATAGCTGAAGAAAATATTATAGTTGGAAATGTTTGCCTATTTGGAGCCGTAAAAGGTGAAGCTTATATAAACGGAATTGCCGGTGAACGTTTTGCTGTTAGAAACTCAGGAGCCACAACTGTTGTAGAAGGTGTTGGTGATCACGGCTGTGAATATATGACCGGAGGAAAAGTTGTTGTTCTTGGTAAAACTGGAAGAAACTTTGCTGCTGGTATGAGTGGTGGTATTGCTTATGTTTACGATCCAAATGATAAATTCACTAAAGGATTGTGTAATACCGAAACAATAGAATTTGAAGCTATTGAAAAAGAAGATGCTGCTGAATTAAAAGCATTAATTGAAAAACATGTACACTACACTAATAGTGGTTTAGGTAAAAAATTATTAAAAGACTGGGCAAAAACTTTAAACAACTTTGTTAAAGTAATGCCTATAGAATACAAACGCGCTTTAAAGCGTTTAGAGACTGAAGAAGAAATGTTTGAAGAATTAACAGCATAAAAATATGGGAAAAATAACAGGATTTAAAGAATTCGAAAGAAAAGACGAAAAATATAAGCCAGTTAAAGAACGTGTAACTCATTATAATGAATTTACACAACCATTAAGTAAGGCTGAAATCACTAAACAAGGATCAAGATGTATGGATTGTGGAATTCCATTTTGCCACAGTGGATGTCCGCTTGGTAATTTAATTCCCGATTTCAACCATATGGTACATCAAGGCGAATGGAAAAAAGCTTCTTGGATACTACATTCAACCAACAATTTTCCAGAATTCACAGGGAGACTATGCCCTGCGCCTTGCGAGCAAGCATGTGTACTTGGTATTATAGACGATCCAATTTCAATAGAAAATATTGAAAAAAACATTGTTGAAAGAGCTTTTAAAGAAGGCTGGATAGTTCCGCAAACACCTAGCACAAGAACTGGTAAAAAAATAGCTATTGTGGGCTCTGGACCATCTGGTTTAGCTGCTGCCCAACAATTAAATAGAGCTGGACATACTGTAACTGTTTTTGAAAGAGATGACAAAGTTGGTGGTTTATTACGCTACGGTATTCCAAATTTTAAATTAGAAAAAGGAATTATAGACCGAAGAATTGCCATTCTTGAAAAAGAAGGT
The DNA here is from genome assembly GCF_022429565.1 of Lutibacter sp. A64. NCBI lineage: Bacteria > Pseudomonadati > Bacteroidota > Flavobacteriia > Flavobacteriales > Flavobacteriaceae > Lutibacter > Lutibacter sp. A64. The sequence continues at coordinate 517,833 of NZ_CP092487.1, read as the reverse complement.
ATAGAATTTAAAACCAATGTACATGTTGGTGTAAATTACGATGTAAAAGACTTAAAAAAGTTTGATGCAATAGTTTTATGTGGTGGAGCAACACAAAAAAGAGGTTTACCAATTAAAGGTGGAGATCATAAAGATGTTGTACAAGCTATGGATTTTTTAACACAACAAACAAAAGTTGTTTTTGGTGAAAAAATTAAAGATCAAGTACTTGCTACCGATAAAAATGTAATTGTAATTGGTGGTGGAGATACCGGCTCTGATTGTGTTGGAACTTCAAACCGACAAGGCGCTAAATCGGTTACTAACTTTGAGATTATGCCTAAACCACCAGGAGAAAGAAGCCCATCAACACCTTGGCCTTATTGGCCTTTAAAGCTAAAAACATCTTCCTCACATGAAGAAGGTTGTGATAGAAACTGGCTAATTAACACTAAAGAATTTATTGTTGACGAAAAAGGCGAACTAACAGCTTTAAAAACTATAAATGTAGAATGGAAAATGGTTCCTGGTCAACGTCCAGAATTAATTGAAATTGAAGGCACTGAAAAAACATGGCCTTGTGAATTAGTCTTACTTTCTCTTGGATTTACCGGACCAGAAGCAACATTAAGCGACCAACTTGGAATTAAAACAGATTTTAGAAGTAACTATAAAGCTTCAAATGTAGATTACCGCACAAATATACCTAAAGTATTTACTGCTGGAGATATGCGTAGAGGTCAAAGCTTAATAGTTTGGGCAATATCTGAAGGAAGAGAAGCTGCAAGAAAAGTTGATGAATATTTAATGGGTTATAGTAATTTACCTACAAAAGGAGATGGAGATTTACCTGCTATGTAATAATTAACTTTAACTAAAAATTGTATTTAAAAGATGCTGTCTAAAATTTAGACAGCATCTTTTTTTTATAACTTTTTTAAAATTCATTCCTTTTATTTTTATACAAGCAACTATTAAAAAAATATAAAAAAATCATAATTAACTGATTTTAATCATACTATAAAACTTAAAACTAATATAATTTAGATGTTGTAAATTTTATAATTAACCCAATCAAATTAAAAAACAATATGAAAAATTTATTATTCTTAATAATTATTAGCTCTCTTGCTTTTTCTTGTAAATCTGATAAAAAATCTGAAGTTCAAAATAAAGAAGAAACTATTGAAATTCTAAATACACCAAAAATAACCTTAGGTGAATTTGACACAAAAGCAGGTGAATTTATAGGCAAAAAAATTGAAGTTACTGGCATTGTTGACCATGTTTGTAAACACGGTGGAAAAAAAATACTTTTAGTAACAGATGATGGTGATGCACATGTAGTTGCCGATGAAAGATTTGACGAAGCCTTAATGGGAGATGAAATTAAAGTGGTTGGAATTGTTCTTGAAGAAAGAATAGATGAAGCATACCTTCTAAAAATGGAAAAAGACAATATTAAAAGTCACTCTGAAGGAGCATCTAGTGAAGAGCAGTTTAATAACAAACAGAAACACCTTCAACAGTATAGAGATAAAATGAAAAAAGAAGGAATTAATCATATTTCAAATTACTCTTTACAATATGTTTCTCACACAAATGTAGCTACAGAATAAATATTTTCAAATGAAACAACTGCGAAAATGGAGTAGAATTCTTCATAGAGATATTGGTTATTTTTTTATTGGAACAACCTTAATATATGGCTTATCTGGTATAGCATTAAACCATATGAGTGATTGGAATCCTAATTATTCTGTTGAAATTAAAAATTTTGAAACACCTATTAATTTAGAAAAAACACCTACAATTAAAGAGAATATTTTTAAATTATTAGATGAAGTTGATAATCGTAAGAATTACAAAAAGCATTATTATAAAAATAAAAACCAATTAAAAATATTTTTAAAAGGCGGATCTTCTATTATGGTAAATATTAAGAACGGAAAAGGATATGCTGAGTACTTAAAAAAAAGGCCCGTTTTTTATGAAGTAAATTATCTTCATTACAACCCAAATAGAATTTGGACTTGGTTTTCTGACCTTTATGCCGCTGCATTAATTCTATTTGCAGTAACATCATTTTTTATGGTAAAAGGTAAAAAAGGAATTACTGGAAGAGGTGGAATTTATGCCGCTTTAGGTATTTTAATACCTTTACTTTTCTTATTCTTTTATATATAACACATTATAAAATATAAAAAAATTAGTCTGCACTTAATGAATTTTTTAAGTGCAGACTAAACACACATTTACAAAATAATATTCTACAAAAAACTAATCACGTATGTGACCATCTCCATAAACATAATATTTATTAGTAACTAATTCATTAAGACCTAGAGGACCTCTATGATGTAATTTATCTGTACTAATTGCAAGTTCTGCTCCTACTCCCATTTGACCTCCATCAGTAAACCTTGTTGAAGCATTTTGATATACAGCGGCACAATCTACTTGTTCCATAAAAAATGAAGAAGTTTCGTTATTAGTAGTCATAATTGTTGCAGAATGTCCACCAGAATATTTATTAATTTTTTCAATAGCTTCTTTTGTAGAATCCACAATTCCTATACAGCATTTCATTGCTAAAAACTCTTCACTCCACATAGATTCTTCAGTAATAAGAGACTCTTCATTTAAAACATTTTTAGCAGCTGAATCTACCCAAATCGATACTCCGCTTTCTTTTAAAATATCCTTTAATTCTGTGATCTTTTGATGATAATCTTCAATATTGGCATTAATCAATATTTTATCAACAGCATTACAGGCCGATATCTTACTAGTTTTAGCATTAAGAATTACAGCAATACTTTTTTCCCAGTCCGCTTGTTCATCTACATATACAAAATTATTACCCCTACCACTAACCAACACAGCACATTTAGCATGTTCTTTTACAAAAGCAATTAATTTTTCACCTCCACGAGGAACAATTAAATCTAAAGACTCTGTCGGATTTTTTAAAAATTGTTGCGTCTCATTTCTATCTAGAGTTAACAACTGAATATATGCCGTACTCAATCCGTTTTTTTTTAAAGATTTATGCCAAAAATCTACAAGTATCTTGTTACTAAACACAGCTTCTTTTCCTCCTTTAAGTAAAATTTTATTATTTGCTTTAAAGGCCAATACTGCTGCTTCAACAGTTACATCTGGTCTAGATTCATAAATAATCATAATAGTTCCAAAAGGTGCTGTTTTATTTACAACCTGCAACCCACTTTTTAAAGTTTTATTGGTAATTATTTTATTTATAGGATCTTCTTGCGAGTGAACCTGAGAAATAGCAGTAATCATACCATCAATTTTTTCATCATTTATTAATAAACGATCGTACATTGCTTGGTCATCTTTATTAAATGCTTCTAAATCTTTTTTATTAGCTTGAAGCAATTCTACCCTATTTTTATCTAGGATTTGCTCCATACTTTTTAATACTTTATTTTTTATTTCTGTAGTTAATATTTTCATTATAATTCTATTTTATTACAAGGACACTTTTGTCCCAACATTTTTACCATCTATAATATCTATAATGGTATTTTTCTTTTTTCCATTAGCTATAAAGGTAGGAATACTATGTGATGCTGTTTCTTGCGCATAGGTTAACTTAGATCCCATTCCTCCTCTACCTTCTCCTTCTGATTTACCGCTATCTTTAATATATTTATCAAGATTATCATCTGGATCTACATTTTTAATAAGATTACTACTATCAGCATCTGGGTGCCCAGTATACAATCCATCAATATCTGTAAGAATAATTAATCTATCTGCATTTATTAATTGAGCAAGCAAACTTGCAAGCTCATCATTATCGGAAAACATAGACATTGTAATTGATACGGCATCATCTTCATTTGCAATAGGAATTACGCCTTCAGAAAGTAAACCTTGACAACATTTTATCATATTTTCACGATGAATTCCTGGACTAAAATCTCGTTTAGTAGGAAGTACTTGAGCACATTTCATTCCGTACTCTTGAAAAATTGTATAATACAGTCGCATCATTCTAGGCTGTCCAATAGATGAATACACTTGCCTTTTTTGTGTTTTATCTTCTATGCTTGATTCTCCTAAAACTTCCTTTCCTGCAATTACAGAGCCCGATGAAACTAAAAGCGTAATTATACCTCGTTCATAAAGTTCGGCAATTTGTTTAACTAAGTTTCTTAAAACTGTTCTTACAATTCTATTATCTTTATTGGTCATTACATTAGTACCAACCTTAATAACAATTATTTCTTTATACATATTAACCTAATTTTCCCAATTCAACAGCACGAGCAAATGCCGCAAATGCCGCTTCTTTAATTAATTCATTTACATTATTATCGTCCATAGAATCTAATGCTGCTTGTGTTGTACCTCCTTTTGAAGCTACTCTTTGCATCCAAGAATTTGGAGAAAGGTTAGACTGATTAAAAAGTTCTATTGCCCCTGTAAAAGTTTGACTTACCAATAATTTAGAATCGTTTTTTGAAAAGCCCATTTGCAATGCTGCTTCCATCATACTTTGCATAAAATAAAACACATAAGCAGGTCCACTTCCAGAAATACCTGTTGATGCATCAATTAAATTTTCAGAACTAACCAAAATAGACTTTCCTGTTGTACTTAACAGACTTTCTACCGTTAACAATTCTATTCTAGAAACATTAGAAGATGCCACGTAAGAAGTTAAGCCCAACCCAACACTTGCTGGTAAATTTGGCATTGCACGCACTACTTTTGTTATTCCAGAAAGATTCTGAATAACATCTATGGTGATACCCGCCATAATAGAAATTATGATTTGATCAGAAGAAACCAAAGGTTGAATTGTTTTAAATAATTCTTCCGCATGATACGGTTTAACGGCTACAAAAATTATATCTGCATTTGGAATACAGTCTTCTAAATTATTATAAGCATCAAAATGTGAAATTTGACGAATCTCATCTAATTTTTCATCAGACTTATCAATTACCATTATATTTTTTTTCTTTAGGAGTTTAGATTTAGACATTCCTTCTGCATAAGTTAACCCCATATTTCCTGCTCCAATTACTAGTACTTTCATTCTTTTTTATTCTATAAATTATTTAATTAAAATTAATTGAAGTTTAGATTCATACAATCTATAACTCAATCTTTTCTCTTTTAGTTTTTCTTAAATTGAAGTAACTTTTAACTTTAAAAACTATAAAATACTTAGTTACTTTATTGCTTAATTTTATTTATTCTTTCATTTTTATTATTGTATTAACATCTATATTTTTTAATGTTATAATTCATAAATTCAACACCTGTAAAACCTTAGTACTTAATAATTGATTTTTAACTTTACACATTTCTAAAAACAACACACGTAACTATCTAAACAAAAACTTTAATAAGTTTTTATTTTAGGCCAATTTTGTTGTTTTTTTGGTTGTAAATATTTGCTAAATAATAGTAGTCAAACCTTTAATTAAGAACAAAGGATGAGGTAATCTATAATTTAACGCTACGTAGCTATAGTTGTAGTTGTTTTAGAATTTTCGCAACTTAATAAAATTGAATTTAGCGAAAATGAAGTTTTATTATTTGTACACACAATACTCTTTTCTGAATTCTTTTCAATATACATATACTTGTTCTAGTGAAACTATAGTTAAAACCTTTATTTTTAAAGGAACTTTTGCAAATATACAAAAAAATAGTTCTTATAGAAACTATTTTTAAATATCAACATAAACACACATCCATAAAAACCTGAAAATAAGCCTTTATACACTAGGTTAAATTAAAAATATGATGAAACAATAACTAATCTGATTGACTAGTTATTTCCTTTATAGTAAGCAATGGAGCTGCATCTAAATCTTCAACATCCATTATCGTAGTCAACAACTCTATATTTCTATCTAGCTCTTCTATCTGTGCTGTACTCAGTTTTAACAAGCGCTTAGATAGTTTTTCTTGAAGTGTTGAAGGTGAATTATTTAGTAAATCTGCGCCTTTGGCTGTTAAAACAATATATATTGCTCTTTTATCGCTTGAACTCATAGTTTTAGCCAAGAGCCCTTTTCCTTCTAACCTAGAAATAATTCCCGAAACTGTACTTGCATTTAAATTTATATACGCTTTAATATCTTTAGCAAAAGCTCTATAATCTTTTTGATCTGATAAATATTTAAGCACTAAAAGTTGTGGAATACTTATCCCAAATTCTTTTTCAATTTTTTTACTCTCAAGATTTATAGAACGAATAATTCTTCTGAGTTTTACAAGAATTTCAATATACTTCAATATAAATAATTTTAATAAATAGCAAATTAAGACTTATTTAGAAATATAGAAGATACTATTTCTAAATAAGTTAAAACAACTACTCTATATTTGAATTGATAGATATTATTTATTTAATAACATAAAATCTGCTAATACCATTGCAGCCAAAGCCTCAACAATAGGCACAGCTCTAGGAACCACACAAGGATCGTGACGTCCTTTCCCCATCATTTCAACAATATTTCCATCTTTATCTATGGTTTGTTGTTTTTGCATAATAGTTGCAACAGGTTTAAAAGCTACACGAAAATAAATATCCATCCCATTACTAATTCCTCCTTGAATCCCTCCAGAAAGATTGGTTTTAGTAGAACCATCTTTATTAAAAAGATCATTATGCTCACTTCCTGTCATCTTTGCACCGCAGAATCCACTTCCATACTCAAAACCTTTAACTGCATTAATAGAAAGCATTGCTTTACCTAATTGCGCGTGTAACTTATCAAAAATTGGTTCACCTAAACCAACTGGCACATTTTGAATAACACAAGTTACAGTACCTCCAATAGTATCACCTTGTTTTCTAATTTGATCTATTTTAGAAATCATTTTTTCGGCAACTTCTTCATCAGGACAACGTACAATATTTGTTTCTGTTTTGCTAAAATCTAACGCTTGATATGGTTTCTCTAAAAACAAATCTCCAACGGAAGAAGTGTATGCGTTTATTTTTATTGAAGGAATAGTTTGTTTTGCTACCGCACCACCAACTACCCAATTGGCAGTTTCTCTTGCAGAAGTTCTACCTCCACCACGATAATCACGATTTCCATACTTTTTATCGTACGTATAATCGGCATGAGAAGGACGATAAGAATCTTTTATATGCGAATAATCATTCGATCTTTGATGAACGTTTTTAATAACAAAACCAATAGAAGCACCCGTTGTTTTCCCTTCAAAAATACCTGATAAAAATTGAACTTCATCTGGTTCTTTACGCTGAGTTACAATTTTAGATTGCCCAGGTTTTCTTCTATCCATTTCTTTTTGAATAGCCTCAAAATCAAGTTCTATACCTGCTGGACAACCATCAATTACACCACCAATAGCTTCACCATGAGATTCTCCAAAAGTGGTAATTGTAAATATTTTTCCTAATGAATTAGACATACATATAATATTAGTCGGCAAATTTAAAAAAGAATTTTAGAGAAGACTAATTTAGTGATTGAAATAAATTTAAAAAAACATAATTTTATTACCATAATAACAATTAAAAACTTTTTGACAAGGGTACCTTTTTTTCACAAAACACTTACCAGAGTACATTTTCTGACTATTATATTAATTACATCTACAATAAAACCAATATTTCTATTCTTAGAACCTATCTAATTAACTGAATTTCAAACACACTTAAAAATTAAATAAAAATATTCAAAAAAAATCTAAAAAAAATTTGAGAGAACCAAAAAAGGTTTCTATATTTGCAACCGCTAAAGGAGAAATGGCAGAGTGGTCGAATGCGGCAGTCTTGAAAACTGTTGAGGGTCACACCTCCGGGGGTTCGAATCCCTCTTTCTCCGCTGAGAATTTATCAAATTCTAACAAAACCCTGTAAATCAAATGATTACAGGGTTTTTAATTTTCTAAAACATCAATTAAAACCATAAAATATTAAATAAAAGGTGCGGTATTCGGTGCGCATTATTTTTTATTAAATTACGCACCGAATTCACCTCAAAACACTACTAATCAAAATGTTGCAGTAAATTAATTAATTATTTTTTTGTATCTTTAAATATAATTTTAATACATACGCACCGATGCAAAATAGATTTTCAATATTATTTTACCCAAGAGGTAACGATACAAACAAAAATGGTAGAGCTCCTATTTACTTAAGAATTACAATTGATGGCAAGCGTAGTGAATTAAGTATTAAAAGAAAAGTCCTTTTAGAAAAATGGAATACAAAAGCTGGTAAAATACGAGGGACAACCTCAAATGCACGAGAACTAAATAGATATATGGATGGTATTAGAAATAGAGTTTATAGAATCCATGATAAGCTTAGTGAAAGTGAAAGCACAATTACTGCTGAAATAATCAAAAACATCTTTTTAGGAAAGGATCAGAAACATAAAATGTTACTGGAAATTTTTCAAAATCACAATGACCAAGTTGAAAAACTAATAGGCAACGGTTTTGCAGCTGGTACAGCAGAACGTTATAGAACAGCTAAAAAACATACAGAAGATTACATTAAATTAGAATACAATCTCGAAGATATCCCAGTTAAAGATGTTGACCACAAATTTATAACTGGTTTTGAATATTATCTAAAAACTGAACGGAATTGCGCTCACAATACTGCTATTAAATACATTACTAATTTTAAAAAAATCATACGTATTGCTTATGCAAATGACTGGATAAGAAAAGACCCCTTCTTTAATTGGAAATCTAGATTAAAAGTGGTTGATAGAGAATTTTTATCTGAAGGAGAAATTCAAAAAATGGTCGATAAACAATTACATACATTGCGACTTAATCATGTAAAGGATGTTTTTATTTTCTGCTGTTTTACTGGATTAGCATATTCTGATGTGAAAAAACTTTCAAAAGATAATATTGTCATAGGTATTGATGGTGAACGCTGGATAAAAATAAAAAGAACAAAAACAGATACTCGTAGTAATATTCCATTACTTCCTACAGCTCAGTCATTAATTGAAAAATATGCTGATCATCCTGATATCGAAAACGATAATAGACTTCTACCTGTACTCAGCAATCAAAAAATGAATGCCTATTTGAAAGAGATAGCTGATTTATGCGAAATCAATAAAAACTTAACGTTTCATTTAGCACGCCATACTTTTGCCACTACAGTTACACTTACAAATGGTGTACCTATTGAGTCAGTGAGTAAAATGCTTGGTCATAAATCTTTACGAACTACACAACATTATGCCAAAATTTTAGATAGAAAGGTTAGCGATGATATGAAGATTTTAAGAGATAAACTAAACTTTAATAGGAACTCAGATGATACAAATAAAGTGTTCGTTAACTAGTTTTTAGCTTCCAAAACCACTTTCCTATTCCCCTTCAACTCTTGCAATTCAATTTGTAATTTTTCATTATCTCCTAATACGAATTTTGGTAGCACATAAACAAACCTTAGGCTTTGTCCAATTCTAATGATATCAGGCATATTGTATTTGTAAACTGGTTTTTGTTGTAAACTTTGATAAGATGCTTTTCTTTTTTTGTTTCCATTGATTCTGTAAATATTCAAATAATCAATCTCAAAATCAATTTTAGATTTATTTTTAATTTCAATAAGCAAATACACCTCCGAAGCATTATAAGCTACTTTCTGCAATCGTAATTGTATTCCTTTTCTACGTTTGATTGCAATATGTTCCAGTTTTGAATTCAATAAATATTCACTAAACCTTTGGAAATATCTAATTCTGTTTTCCTTTTCATTTTTAGACTTTATTACTGTTTCTAATATTGGTTTTTGTTTAATTTTCTTAGGCTTTTCATTTCCAATACTTTCCTCTTCAGAAACAAAATAATTTAACTTTTTAAGTTCTTCATTATATTTTAAGATATAACTATATACTTGTCCATCATCTGTAATAGTTAACAAATTACTCTCAGTTCCTGGCGTTGCTTGTAGCAATCCAAAATATTGTTCTTTTTCCCTATTGTATGAAAAAACAAAATGATCAGCTCCAGTTATTCCTTGACGAATTGGATTTGGAAAAAATAGTGCTACATTCATTTGTTCGTTTGCATAAATGGTGTCTAGTGTTTGTTGTGCAGTTGTCAAAATTGACTGAATCAATATTAGTAATGTTAGATATGTTTTCATAGGTCGTTATTTTAATTAGTTTCTTTTAGCGGCTTTAAGATTAATTTGTAATTATCAGCAATGGTAACTTTTACATTTTTGTTGTTGCGTTGGAATATTTTTTTGATACCGGTTATTTGTGGTACTCCAGAAATATTGATATCATCTATTACATCTCCTACTACTTCTTGTCTTGCTTCATCTTGAAAACTATTTTCTATATAAATCCCCTCACTTCCATCTTGAAGGTCATACGCCTTAAGTTTAAATGGTTGGTGGTTGATATTTGTAATGGCAATTATTGCCCGGTTGGGTTTAAAACTGACAAAACCATATATTTCTGTATTCTTTCGAATGCTATTACCGCTTATAATTGCATCATTTATTAGGCGCATTTTCAAACGGTAATTTTTCTTTACGGTTTGTGCTCCATTCACTACTACATAAATTTCGGAGTCTGAATTTTGAATATTTAAACTTTGATTGCTTTTTGGGTCTGATGCAAAAAATAATTGATGCTCTAGAGCTAATTGTTTGTTTTCAATTACTGTTTTGGCAGTTTTTAGAATTCCAATCGTGTCTTTTATAATTATCTTTTCTGGTAAATCGGCAGCATTTTTTCTATAGCTCTTATCTGAGTAATTAATCCGCCCTTGATTATAGATACTATCTACTATTCGCATCTTTTCTTTGCTTAATAAATCTGGATCATAAACACCTGTGGAATCTAATAATCGCTCATCATAAATACTTGGCGCATTGGTTTCTCTTACTTCTATTAAATCATTCAATGCCTCTAATTTTGAATCGTACTGCTTTTGTTCATCTTTTAATGCTGGTATTGGAATTTGATTACTTTCAATAGTAGCTGCCTCATCTTCTGAAAAGTGAATAACCGCATAGGAACCTATAAAAAGCAACACACATAAAATGATCGCTACAAATACTATTTTATTCTTTTCTATCTTCATAGCTTTCTATCTTTTTAAGTTGGTTTTCAAAAAAGTTGGTAATTAATAAACCATGGGTATTGTTTGGAAAGTTTCTATCTACCTTTATGAGATTCCCTGTTGTTATTAACTCATAAGTATCGGTTACCGACCCTCTGTTTATTTCAAAAATAGTCGTTGTTTCAAATCTATAGGGAGTTGTTTGAATGTCTATTTTTGATGTGATTTTTTTTACCTTCTGAACCAAAGAATATTGTAATAAGCGATTGTAAACTCCATCCGCTTTCTTTTGTCCATATAAACCATCAATTGAGCTATTCCCAAGCCATAAGGCTTTCTCCAAATGCTTTTCATAATTACTAGCATCTATATGATAAAAATAGGTATGAAAAAGTTCTAAATGCGCCAATACTTCTACCTCTAAATTTTCTTGTTGTGAAACCAGTTTTATAGGTATTGCACTTCCATCTGTATTCACTACAAAAGCATTATTTACAGTTTCATTGTAAAGTTTTACAACTAAGATTACTGAAACAATACTTGTTATGACTGCGCCAATAATGACCGTTAATACAATGAAACGATTTAATCTAAGCACATTGTATATATTTTTATATGGTGTTTTCATTATTCTATTATTAAATCTGTATTAGGTAGTAAAGAGTCTAAACGTAAATGAGGTCGCTTTTCGATAGAGTGTGAATTTTAGGAGTACAACAAATCCTATGGATCCCAATTGTAATAATGGAGCAAAAGTATTACTACCCCAATCTGTTCCAAATAGACTGCTCCAAAAATTAGTATTGATTTCAGTGTAGAGATGATTAACAAATACATTCACCAGGAAAAATGCGGGTACTAACATATATACGCCTGCATAGAGCTTAAAAAAATTATACGCCATTGATCTAAATTTTTCAAATACTGCCAAACTAATTACTAAAGGGAAAAAGGCTTGCATAATTCCTAACAAAAAAAAACGTTCTGCTAAGAATAGTGGATAAATAAACAAGTCTAAGAGCCATAAAAATAGTGCTATGATAAAAGACAATACTTTAAGCCCATACAAAGGTGTTACGAGTGCTTCATACAACATTGCCATTGCTTTTTTAGCAGCTTCAATTGCACCAACATCTTGTTCTAAATCTATGTCTTGCATTTGTAATGGAAGGAGTGCTGGAGCTGTATCTCTATATTGTGATTCAATTGCCACTAGTATACTATCAAATACGCCCAATACTTGTGTTGAGAAAATGACCAGTATGATCACTGCAAAGTTTTTTGCCAGCTCTGAAGATGTTAAACCCCACGTATAACCTTCATTATTAGCAACTCCTTCATTATACTTTTTTAAAATATTAATCAAAAACAGTAAAATAGCCAGTGTTTTCATTCCAGTAATAGTGTACTGTGAAAATTCACTACTTTTAATGGTAGTAAAGACTGCATCTACATATTCTAATCCTATGCTTAGTATCATTTTTATTTATTAATATGTTGTTTTCCTGCCGTTGATAACGGCTTGCATTTCTCTAAAAGCAATGATTTCTCGATAACGTTTTGTCTTTGACTCAATTTCTGCAACCATTTCTTTGGATTCTAATTCCTTTTCTTTTAAAACTGCTGCGCGTTCGGCATCGGTCATTTTAAGACTATTACTGCTTAAAATCTGGTCGATATAATCCAAACTCTCTAAAGAGTTTTCTATAATGGCATTAAAGGATTGGGATACTTTATTGACTTCACTTTGTTTAATATAAGGTGAATTCAAAATCTCTCGTAAATCGTGTTGTACTATATCAAACAGTCGTTGGTTATTTTTCGCCAATGCTCTTACTGCATTTAACTGCTTAATTACATTATTGACTTTTTCAATATTTTCTTTTTGCTGTTTTAAAAACTGTACCGTTTTTAATAATTGAGAAGTTTGTTTTGCCGATTCTACCAAAGATTTAGCAAAACTGATAAAATTTGTATTGTCGTAAACTGGCATCCCCTGACACGCAGCGCGTATAGGCGATAATAAAATTATGATAAGCGCTAAGGCTAGTATTTTGATGTTTCTTTTGGCTTTCATATGCTTTGTTTTTAATGGTTCATATTTTTATAATTGCTGTTTCACAAAAGTGTTAATAGCTTCTTCCATATTGTTTGTTTCTTTATAAATCCGCATTATGCGGTCGCTTTCTTTTCCATCTGTGAGATACGCTGCATACACTTCTTTAGGAACTTCTAACCTGAAAATATTACTCTCCTGACCTATCTTGATAAACATTTCTGTATACTTTCTTGGGCCTGTAAGATTGTTGCGAATTGATTTTAATTGGTTTAAATCGTGACTAGAGAGACTAAGCCTCTTTTGAAGTTCTTCATAGCCCTTTTCATTTTTTAGACTATAAACTACTTGAGTATTTTCTAGAATACTTGCCGATGTGGAATTATCTGGTAATTGATTTATGGATTGTAAAATAATTCCAATCGCTCCATTTTGTTTTCGAATAGCTTGGTAGTAAAATTCAACACTTTCTAGTACATTTTCAAATTTGAGTTGTTTGGCAAACTCATCAAAAAGAATGATTCCTTTTTCAGATTTATTTCTCCATATAGTACGCTGAATGGCTGATTTAATAAGCTTCAGCATAACTGATAGAATTTCCTTATTGTCTTTTACTTCATCTAGTTCAAAAACAATCAATCGCTTGTCTTCAATCTTATAGGTTTGATCTCCGCTTACATTGAATAAAAAACTATACAAACCATCGTCTACATATTCTGAAAGGATATGTAAAAAGTTATAGATACTAAAATAAGATTCCTGTATTTTGAGCTCCTCAATCAAGGTATCTTTCCGATCATCTACAAATTGATATAAACTTTCCAAGGAATGATTTTTTCGAATAAATTTATAATAGTAAAGCAGTACTTTTTTGATAGCAACTTCTTCTGCTTTGGTTGCCTTTTTACCAGATGCTAATAATTCCAATATAAAAATGGATAAATCTTCTAGTCGTTCTGGTGTTAAATCTGTTTCATCAGAAATATAAAAAGGATTGATTCCTAAATTCTTTCCTTGTTCGTATCTTAAAATAATATGATTATCTGGATATAATTTTGCAAACTTCGAATATGAACCTCCTAAATCAATAATTACGAGTCGTACATTTTGCTCAAAATACTGACGAAGAATATTATTTGCCAAAAAGGATTTTCCTTCACCTGTGGGTGCAAAAATGGCAAAGTTGCGTGCTTTAATGCGTTTCTTCTGTTCATCCCAAACATCTTTGAGTACTGGAATGTTGTGCTGCCGATCATTAAAGATGACGCCAGTGGCGTCTGACAAGTAATTTGTATTGTTTATGAATAAACAAAGAGAATGTTTTAAATCTGTTACATATAAATCTTCATTGGAAAAGTTGGATGCAAAACAACAATAAGAATTCAAAAAATAGTTTTTTCGCTCTTCCCCTTTTGGATAATAGGGAACAATGTCTAATTCCTTAAACTCCGTTTTTATTTTTGAAGCAATACTACTTAGCTCTTGAGCTTCTTGAGACCAGAAAACAATATTGAGATGTCCTCTAATAATTCTGGAAGAATCGTCTTGATTTATCTGAGTTACAATCTTTTCTATTTTCTTTAAAATGACCTTGTTCTGTGTCCCAAAATTGGAGCTTTTGTTCAATTCTTCTATCCTCTTTTCTAATAATTTTCTCCATTTATGTTTGTCATCTAGGTATATAATTTGATTGACAATATGGTTCTCATTGAGATTTAGTCCCAATCCGTCAATAAACCCTTGATGAAATACAAAATCATCTGATGTGAATTTATCATTGGTTTTACTGCTTTGTAGGTGTTCTCCAAAACAAAGCTCACTATTGACTGCCAATACATCAAAATGATTCTCGCCGATTTCAATCCCTGATTTGCTGAGTTGAATATCTGTGTCGAACCCTTCATTAAATCCATTGAAGTAGGTATTGGTTAATCTCAAAATTTCATCTTTACCTATCGGTGTCATTGACACCTTTCTGCTATTATTAATATAAGAAACAGCATCATTTACTGAGGCTATAAATTCTGTAACAGTATGATCTAATTTCTTATGAATACCCTTTTCAACTTTACGAAATGGATTGGTAAACTTAGAAGCGTTTAATGCCTTATTTTGAGGAAGGATAAAATATAGGTAGCTATTGTGCTGTAAGTAATCACGTCCTTTAAAATAGTTGTGTGTTGCCTTTTCTAAAAAGCTACCATTAGAAATGTCTTTAGCATTATAGACTGCTTTCTTATAAATATCCTGCTTTTGAATTACTGTACTGGTTGGCAACGATTTAAAAGCTTGAAACCATAAGCCGTGAATATCTTCAAAGTCTGACTCAGACAGAGAATACACCTCTGGCAAGTTACTTTTATAACCTAAAATAATATTACCATTACTGGCAAATACTATGTTTTGCTGAATATCTAAAATAGGATGATAAGCGGATAAATTAATTTTATTCATAATATAAATAGCTTATTTTTTTATTACTAATAGCCTGTGGAAACACTTTTTGAATGTGCAGTATGTATGGATGTTTTGTGATATGCGTTAAAGCTATATAAAGTCCTGCATTGCATACAAACACTGAAATAATGACTGTAAAGCTGAACGAAAAGATGATTAAAAGTAGTGAGCCAATAATAGCTATCATCATCAGTGCAAATAGTGCTATAGGTAAACCCATTATCTCAGCACGCTTTCTAATATCTTTATAAACTTCAAACTTTTTCATAATCATTATTGATTAATTGCCTAATGTCGCTTAGCGACTAGACTACGATTCCAATTAAGTATGTGAAAATTCCTACCACTGCTCCTGCAATTAGTACAAAAACTAATACACGTGTAATTCCTTTTTTTAAATCGGCATTTTCACCAAAGAAATGTCCTGCATTAAAAAGGAATCCTATTAAAAAGATAACTCCCAAAATAATAGGGAAAATGGCTCGGATAGTATCCGAAACATCATTTACAGAATCCTCTATTCCTCCAATTTGTGCAAATAGTGCATTTGAAATAAGTAGTAATAAGGCGGTTACATAATGTGATTTTTTCATGTCTAAATAGTTTTAAATTTTGTTTGATTTTGATATTGGAAAAATAACGTATATTACTATTCAAAATACTGATTAACAGTCTTTTGTTAATAAAATAAACTCTAAACTAGATTGTATTTTTTTGATGTGAATTGACATCAAATTGTATGAATATTTAAAACACCTATGTTAATAAGTCTAAAATTTTGGAAGTACCTGAAGCTAAAAAACGTCAGTTTTGTGATTTTGATGCTGCAAATGTGTTTCATTTTTGGGCAGCAGAAAGTAATTGTTATTGATGTTGGACACGGTGGAATTGATTCTGGAGCAATTGGTGTAAATGGAGTTTCTGAGAAAGATGTAGTGTTGGATGTTGGATTAGAAATTTTAAGATTGAATAAAACGGTTTTAGATAATAAATTGGATATTTATCTTACTAGATATAAAGACACTTTGATTTCTTTAACTAATAGAAGTAAATTAACTAAAAACTTAAAAGCAGACGTATTTGTTTCATTGCATTGTAATGCTTCTAATTTGCCTTCAAAAGGAATTGAGGTTTATGTACATAATTGGAATAACCAAAACACCAAAAAATCAATTGCTCTTAGTATAGCCGTTCTTGATGAAAGCACTCAAAAGTTAGGTTTTAAAAAGCGAGGTGTGAAATTTGCAAATTTTCAAGTGTTAAGGGAAACTACTTTTTGTCCTGCAATTCTTGTAGAATTAGGTTTTGTCACAAATTTGGATGAAGCGGATTATTTTTTGAAGTCTCAAAATATTAGAGCTATGGCATTGGCGGTTTTATTGGGAATTACTAATTATTTAAATACTAGATTATGAAAATGTTTTTTGTAGAGATTGGGAAAAGTTTAAAGCAACTATTAGCAGTGCTTATTTCAGAAATTAAAAGATTCTTTAAATATTGTTTATTCTTTTAAGAACTCCCTAAAATTCTCATTTGTAATCACCTTTACTTTTGTATTGTACGTATTCACAAACGTTTTAGGAATTTTAACTTTACTTTTTGGATTCCATTTTATTTCAATTCCAGTAACTATTCCTGCTTCTTCCTCTACATAATCAATTTCTTGTTGCTGTACGGTTCGCCAGAAATAGCCTTTAGCTAATGAACTAGTATATGCGTTGTGTTTTAATCGTTCCGCAATTAAAAAGTTTTCCCAAAGACTGCCTTTATCCTGACGCACTTCTAACGAATTTAAATCACCAATAATCATGTTTCTAACACCTGTATCATAGAAATATATTTTTTGATTGGTTTTTATTTCATTTCGTAAGTTTTTACTGAAACTAGGTAATTTGAAAACGACATAGGCTTGACAAAGCAAATCAATATAATTAGACACGGTTTTTTTATCGATACCTAGTAATTGCGCCAGTTCATTATAACTCACTTCACTACCTATTTGAAATGCTAAGGCTCGCAATAACTTTTCTAAAATTTCAGGTTTACGAATACCACCATAGCTCAATATATCTTTGTAAAGATAACTATCTGTTAATTGCTTTAGAACATCTTTTTCATCTCCAAAATTATTGATAACATCTGGATACATTCCGTATACAACTCGAAGTTCTAATTGCTGCTGAGCTTTTAAATAACCAACGTCACCTTCAAACTCAGACCACGAAATAGGATATAATTGATATTCCCATTTTCTTCCAGTTAAAGGCTCTTGAGTTTGATTATTGAGTTCAAAAGCAGACGAGCCACTAACCAATAGTTGTACAGATTTAAACTGATCTGTAATTAACTTTAATGTTAAACCAATATTTTCAATACGCTGTGCTTCGTCAATAAAAAGAATTTTATAGTTTCCTATAATATTTTTAAGCTGCTCTATATTAGGGTTCGTAAGTAGTTTTCTAACCGTTGGATCATCACCATTAAGAAATAGATGTTCTTTACCCTCTAATAATTTATTAAAAAGAGTCGTTTTCCCTACTTGGCGAGGACCAATTAAAAGAATAGCTTTACCTTTACCAAAACGATTAACAATTAGTTTTTCTAAGTCTCTTTTTATCATAATTAGTGATTATAATCCCCAAATATACTATTTTTCAGGGATTATATTCCGTAAATATAGATAAATTTTAAATTACCCTCTTGTATAAATCTCTCTCTAATGACTAATTAAACCGATAACCACCCAATTACACACTTTATTTAATATATAAAAACCCTTTCTAAGTTCCAGAAATAGCATCAGGATATTCATCATTTATATTTTAATGAGTCTTCATTAATCATAATTCAAAAATTCTGCAATATATTATTTTAGTGCCAAAACTTTGGCTAGTATCTTTTATCAGAACTTTTTTTATCAAAAGCAATCAAATTAAACAATTGTCGCATTCTTGATCTTACACGATTTCCATAATATTCTTCTAATTCTTGAGCATTTAAATTGGTAGTACAATGTGTTTTAAATCTGTATTTTGAAAACAACTCGTAGCGAGAAAGTAAAATTTCGCCCATTACATTGCAGTCTTTCCCAAAAAACACTAATACTAATATATTTTATTTAGTTATATCTTAATATAAATATAATTCTAAATACAGTATTAAACCTTATCATAAAATGTGCTACACGTTATTAATAAAAATTAAAAAATTTAAGATTATATTCAATGATTATATATTATACATCACATAAAATGCTTTTAGCATGGACTTATGGCTAATCAATTACTTACTATTAAATCTAAAACTGATTGTAAATTAGTTTCCTTATTATAAACATATATGATTATTATTCAACCCAATTAAAACTATTTTCATCCACCATTAATTGTTTTCCTTTAAAATAAAGTTTTAGAATAGCTGTTTTACGGGGCTGAACATTTTCTTCTGAATAATGAGTGTGTAGAACATAATTCATATTTCCATTCTTATCGTAAAAAACATCTCCATGTCCTGACCCAGAGTAATTCGTATTAGATTGAGAAATTATTGGGTTATCTTTGCTTTTCTCCCAAGGTCCTATAGGTTCTTTACTAGTAGCATATCCTACTGCATAATCTGGGTTTCTAAAATCATTTGCGGAATAAAGCAGGTAATAAAGTCCGTTATGTTTAAAAACTGTTGGTCCTTCTGCTACTGGCCACTCCACCTTTTCAGTGTTTTCCCAATTCTCTTTGGCATTAATACATTCTTTTAAAGTTTCAGGCTTAATGCTTTTAAAATCTTCATTCATTTCTGCTACAAAGATTCTATTCCCATTCTGCAAACGCACATGATATAAATAAGCCTTCCCTTTATCAAAAAATATAAACGGATCTATTTGTTTCACCGGAGCATCCAAAGCCTTCATATTATTAGTAAATGGTCCTAGAGGATTATCAGAAGTAGCAATCGAAATATGTTCATTAGCTGTATAAGCAATGTAATATTTTGAATTATATTTAAAGACCTGTGGTGCCCAGAAGCCTTGATCTCCAAAAGCATCACCTTTCTTTAAGGCAAACCCATCTGTGGCTCCTAAAGGTCCTTCCCATCGCTTTAAATCATTTGATGAGTATACCAGAAAACCTTCACCATTAATATTGGGATCACCTTTTGTTCCATATATATAGTATATTTCGTTATCTTTAAAAATCGTCGGATCTGCCAAATAAATTTGATCTCGTTCTAAATTCTGAGCAGTACAACTTATATTACTTAAAAGTATGAGGATAAGAATATATTTTAGTTTCATATTTTATGTTTTAGGTATATCGATTTTTAAAATAGAAGGTGTTCCATTACCAATTATAGGCCATCCATTTTTATAATAAATTTTATCCATCAAAAAAAAACGCCCTTTCTCAGAATCTTGAAGGTCAATCGCATGATACATTATCCAGTCTTGCCCTTCTTCATCTGTTATTACAGAATTATGACCAGGTGCACGCCAGTGATCATTGTTGCTCAATATATAGGGCTTCCCATTATTATTCTTAAACTTTTCAAATGGTCCTGTAGGACTTTCTGATCTTGCTACCATAACTGCATAATGAGCGTTTTCACCACAACAATTATCGCCAGAATAATATAAATAATAGAAATTTAAATGCTTTTGTAACCACGCACCTTCCACTAAATTCTCATAGTTTTCAGAATTATCCTCAGATATAGGAAAAATCAAATTCTTAGGTCTGCTACCTTCTTTAAAACTTAAAAAATTGTCTGAAAGTTCCTGAACTTTTATACTTTCAAATCCAGATCCCCAATACAGATAATTTCTACCAGAAGTCCTATCACAATAAACCATTGGATCTATATTTTTAAAACCTTCCCCACATAACAGTGGTTCTCCTTTATCTTTGAATGGACCTTCAGGAGAATCCGAAACAGCTACTCCTAAACATTTCCCAATATTTTGACCTTTAGATTCCCCAGAATAGAAAAGGTAATATTTTCGTGTGTTTTCATTATAAACTACATGTGGTGCCCAAAAATCTTTATCCGCCCATATGGGTTTTTCAGGAAGCGCATCTGGTAACGTTTTCCACTGTAAAAGATCATATGATTTTAAGATTTGAATATTTATTTGAATCCCATCAATTTTAGTATTAGTAGCATATGCATAATATGTTCCATTTTCAGCTTTAATAACTGTAGGATCTGGGAAATCCCTCTTTACAACTGGATTTGTATAAAATTTATTTTCATTTTGAACTTCCAGTTTTGTTGATAATTTCTCTTGATAATCCTGACAGCCTAACAAGCAAAAAATAAATTGTAAACCAAATAATATTTTAGATAACCTAATCATTAATTTTTATTGTTTTCCACAGAAAATTGATATAAAGAAACCGTATGGTATTCATCTTTAGGATTGAGAATAATTGAAGGAAAACTCTTCTGATTTGGAGCATCTGGAAAATGCTGTGTTTCTAAAGCAAATGCTGTTCTATATTTATCTTTAACACCTGATTTGAATCTGTTTTTCCCCTCCATAAAGTTTCCACTGTAAAATTGAATTCCAGGTTCTTGTGTGTATACATCCATTATAATACCTGATTCATCTCCAATTATGGTCGCTGCATGATCCATGCCTCTTCCTTTAGTTCCATTCAATACAAAATTATGATCATAACCCTTTCCGAATTGTAACTGTTCATTTTCAAATTTTATTCTTTCACCTATAGTATGGAAATCAGTAAAATCGAATGGAGTCCCTTTAACTTCCTTATGCTGTCCAAACGGTATAAGTCCTTCATCCACCGGTGTAAATTTATCTGCAAAAAACCTAACTCGATGATTTAAAATAGTCCCGCTACCTTCACCATTCAAATTGAAAAAAGCATGATTGGTAAGGTTTACTGGTGTTTCCTTATTAGTAACAGCATGATATTCCATTTTTAACGATTGCATATCCGTAATAGAATAAGTTACTTGCACTTCCAAATCCCCTGGGAAACCTTCTTCCATATCGGGTGAAGTATAGTTTAATTTCAGTGTTTTTGCATCTGGTTGCTCTACATTCCAAACCACATATTGAAAACCTTTTTTACCACCGTGCAAACTGTTTTCTCCATTATTTAAAGGAATAGTATACTGCTTGCCATCAATTTGAAATTTACCTTTGGCAATTCTGTTCCCTACTCGACCGATGGTTGCACCGAAATAGGGTTCGGTTGAATTTGCATAAGCTTTCACATTACCCATTCCAGTTATCACATCTATCATTTTACCATTTACATCTGGAACCCATAAACCAACAATTCGCCCTCCATAGTTCGTGAAAGCTGCTTTCATACTATCAGTTTCGATCCAATATAATTTAACCTGTTTACCATCTATTAGAGTGTCAAACTCTTTGGAATTTAAATAAGTTTCTTTATTGAAACTTTGTTTTTCTGTTTTAATTTTCACAGATTTTCCCTTTTTTGCTAAACTATCCTTACACGAGTTCAACGTAAAAATAAAAAGAACAACAAGAATATTAGTGATTTTTAAATGTTTCATCGAAAATATTATTTAAGTTCTGAATTCAGTTTTTTAATAAGATTTACTTCATCTTGACGATAAGGTGTTCCGTCTTTTCTAAAAATATCATGAAACCACTCTATCGGCTCTTCACCAGATTCAATAGGAGTATTCCATGCATAGATAGTATTTGTTTTCCCTTTTACTAACCCCCAGTTAATTGCTCCAATATTTTTTTTATGAAGTAAAGTTAGGGTATTGGCAAAAGTATTATTTCTTGTACGTGCCATATATTCTGTACAAATCATTGGGCGACCATGAGTTTTTAAAAGCTCAATAATTCTATTATGATTTTGTGGTTCATCATAACAGTGATAAGTGATAATATCTGAATGTAATGCTTGGAAAGTATTAAGATCTTTAAGGCTCCACTTCCACAATCCTGCAGATATAGGCTGAGAAGGATTTACTTCACGAGCCCATTTGAACACATTTTCTAAAAGTGCCATAGATTCATTTCCCTTATCATTATTCCCTGGTTCATTATAAAGATCCCAAAACAAAATTCGAATATCATTTCCGAACGTAGAGAGAATATCTTTTACGTATACCTCTAGATCTCTTGAATTTGACATATCTACAGATTGAGGATATCCTGGATCCTGAACCCATCCGGAGTTGTGTGTACCTGGCTTTGGATCAGGTTGTTTTCCGATTTTAGGGCTGGCATCCCATACATCATCAAATAAAACAAAAATAGTCTGAATATTATGAGAATCAGCTATTTCTAGGTATTCTTTAATTCGTGATTTGAATCCTTCCTTATCAGCTTTATATACCAAACTATGAAGATATACACGCATAATATTAAAGCCAATACCTTCAGCAAAACCAAGTTCTTTATCAATTGTTTTAGGATCAAAAGTATTTTCCTGCCACATCTCTAATTGATTGATAGCAGTACTCGGAATAAAATTAGCACCTGTTAGCCAATCTTGCTTTTCGTACCAGTCCTTCGCCTTTTTCCTACTCCATCGATCTTGAGCGCTTAAACTCCCAAAAAATAATACTAAGACTATTAAAGTATATAATGTTTTTTTCATAATTTTATTTTTGTGACGGTATTTTTAAAATAGTTTCTTCAGATACTGGAATTCCAAAATTTGGAGTTCCATCTTTATTCCAATTTATTTTTTGCATTCTTGGAGATCTCTTTCCTCCACAACCATCTCCAGGATTAGAATTTGCATGATACAATATCCAGTCCTCTGTTCCATCCGGAGATTTAAAAAAGGAATTATGTCCAGGTGCATAGACCAAATTTTCTTCAGATTTGGTAAAAATAGGCTTCGAGTGTTTTTCCCATGAAGCTGGGTCCAAAAGATCATCACCTGTAAAACTCAACATCCCTAGAGAATAATAATCTGTCCAACAACCATTTGCAGAAAAAACAATAAATATTTTTCCATTATGTTCTAGATATTGGGGACCTTCATTTACATTAACATGTGGTGGATTTATTTCATCATCTAGATCACCCTGCTTCTCCCAAATGTATGAAGGTTCTGAGATTAAAACTCTATTACCTTCTATTGTTATAGGATTTTTCATTTTAGCAATGTAAATATTCTGTTGGCCGTTTATGTCACCTTCCCATCCTGACCAAACCATATAAAGTTCATCTTTATATTTAAAAATATTTCCGTCAATCGCCCAACGGTCAGGATTAGCAGCAATTTTCCCTTTAAACTTCCATTCACCTTTAAATGGATCCTTAGATTTATTTTCCAGAACATACATACGATGATTCTTATTATCCCCATCATCCGCAGCAAAGTATACATACCATTTACCATCTATTATATGAAACTCAGGAGCCCAAATATTTTTGGAATACATTGTATCTTCGGGTGGAATCCAAATTGTTTTACTTTCAGCGTCTTTTATATTCGCTAAATTTTTTGTTTTCCAAAGCACTAATCTGTTCTGAAGCGTATTTGTATAATAATAGTAACCATCATAAAAAGTACTGTATGGATCTGCTCCAGAACTTAAAATTGGATTTGTGAATTTGCCCGACTGTGCAAAAGTAGTGACGCTTGCGAGCAAAAGTAGCAAGCTAAGATTATAGATTTTTTTCATATTTGTTTATATTTTTAGTCTTAACCATGTATATGGCGAATTTGCTTGTGTTGTAGAAATCATTTCAAAATAACTTGCATTTCCTTTTTCAATAAGTTCCATACTGAAACCAATTCTGGAATCTGAATCAGGCTTCCCACCAATAGAATTCCACGGAATGGATATTTCCTGAATGTATCCATCAATGTTACTTACAGCAGTTTTTATTCCAGGTATTTCGATTTCTATCCATTCTGAATTATTCCCTTCGAAAGCTTGAATTTCATTATTAGCAGAAATATTTATTTTAAATACACCAATCTCTGGTTTCTTATAATTCTTATTTAAAGGATCCAAATAAATAATACTTCCGTCATTATTATTAATATTTGCCGATGTACTCGAAATAACCTTATCTAAAACTTTTGTGATAACATACAAATAATTAGCATCACTCAAAATATTAGCCTTCAATTGGGTTTCCCCTTTATGAGCAATTAAAATAGGAAAATCATATAACCATACATCTTCTAAAATTTCACCATCTATTAAAACGGATGCATTTTCAACTTCTAATTCGGGAATGATAAAACCTTTAATCATCCATACTTCAGCGCTTTTAGTGCTTGAAAAAGCATTCGTAGTCGTTGAAGCGACAACTGAGTTATCTTTAAGTACGGCAATGCTATTCCATAGAGAAGAAGAATTTTCAGGAATAATAAATGGAGTTGTAATTCTATCAAAATTTTTGACACTATCATCCCCAATTGCCACTCTCATTTCAGCATTATTAAGACTATTTCCGTTTCTATTTTCAGTTCCTTGATAAGAAAGAAGGGTTTCACTGGTAAGCAATTGTGCTAGATATGGAGCTCCTGCGTGTTCAGAATCTTCAATGGGCTCCTTTAATGCATAACTTCTATTTTCACTATTTCCTCCAACGATTTGAGACCAATTCTCAGAAATTGAATTTCTAATAATGTAAGGTTTAAATTCATTATTACTACCATTATCTTCTATAGAATAAACAATTTCATTTTTATTTTGAAGATAAATAGGAGAAGGCATACCATCCCGACTTCCACTTCTAAAGCTGGCGATTTCGGGTTCTTTGGTCCACGTAATTCCGTTATCTGTAGATCTTAGCACAGAAATATTTTGCTCATTAGTACTTTGATAAATATTTTCATTTGAAAATAATAACTGGATTTCTCCACTGGGTAATTGTAATAAAGTGGGTTCCCAAACACCATTTTCAAATTTGGTATCTCCCTCATAAACTATTTGATCATCATCCCAAGTCATTCCACCATCTGTACTTAAGATTGTTTTAATCAAAAATCTCTTAGAAATGGCAGCAGTTTCACCAGGACGGGGATTATAACACAGTAAAACATTCCCATTTTCCAGTAGTAGAAGATCTGGTGTTGCCATATTAACCCCTTCGTTATAAGTAGCTACATATATAGCTTCTGACCAAGAACTACCAAGATCATTGCTCCTTTTTACTAACACATTTCCATTAGATTCATAAGTTACGAGCAGCGACTCATCACTTAATTGAATAAGTCTTGCATAACCGTTGTAACTCAGTTCATTCTCTTTAGATATTTGTGTTTGTGTAGTATAATCCCACGCAATTCTAATTCCGGGAACAGGATCTTCTGTTTCGATTTCTGAATAAGGATTTTCAGGATCAATAGGATTATCTGACTCAAGAGATTGATCCGCAGAACAACTGAGAACACAAATACCGTACATAATTATTATTGATTTTTGTAGATATTTCATAAGCTAATTTTTTTCTATTTCTTGTGAAATTCCAAATTCACTAACCAAACTATTATATTCCTCATTTGAAATCGTAATCATACAACCATGTCTAACTTTCGATGGTAAACTATATTTATCCCAATCACTAAAAAAAGTATAACCTGATGCCTGATACCACGGGCCATTTAAGTTATCTGAGATCGAAAGTCCATAAGACACACCTGGATATTGCTCATAATATAAATACCAATTATCTCCATCTGGTGAAGGAATTAAGGTTGGCGCTTCCCTAAAATTTGGACTTATAGGATCTTGAGGAAGGGAATATGGTCCCAATAAAGAACCAGATCTGGCAATCCGAATTGTTTTTCCTGTTGGCCAATAAAGTGTAGGATAGGTTTCATCTTTTAAAATCGCATAATAACTACCATCAATTTTTCTGATAATAACATCAATAGTACCCAAATCCCAATCAAAAAGTCGCTGAGGAGGCCCTTCAAAAGTCTTAAGATCTTTAGACAAAACATAAAGTGTACGTTGGCTTGCCCAGTAACTTTCAGGATCTTCTTTAGATCCTTCTTTATGAGGTGTATGCCAGGTCATAATAAATTGAGAAGAGTCATCGTCATAAAAAAGTTTTGGCGCGCCAATGCGCTGTAATGCTTCTGCATAGCCAGACGTTGCCTTTAGATCTGGCGTGTAAACTGAATACTTTTTCCAAGAGATCAGATCTTCAGAAACCCAAATGTTTATGTCTGGTGAAGAATCACTAGTATTCCCAGCTATATAGTATTTTCCTTGTGGTCCTTTTACAATATCAGGATGTCCTTGATAATCTTCAAAAACTCGTTTTCCATCATTTAAGTTCTGCCAATGCAAACCATCTTTGGATACAGAATAATATAGCCTTCCATAGTCCTGATTTGTCATATGTGCAAACAAGTAGGCCTCATTTTTAGGTTTTCCTCCTTCTTTCACCTGTCCTGGAGGATTAGGTTGTTGCGCAAAAACGGGCATAAACATCATATTGACAAAAAGTAATAATATGAAATATTTTTTCATAAGTAAAAAACCGCCATCCACATTACATAAAATGGCGGGATATTTTTTTTTAATGTTTATTTACTTCAGAAGTAAGCATTTTGATTAAATCAGTTTCTTCTTTTTTATAAGGTTCCCCATCATTTCTAAAAACTTCATGAAACCATATATTTGGCACGGAAGTATAGGTTTTAGTCCAGCTATCCCAAGGATATTTTGTTTGAGTTTTTCCATCTACAAACCCCCAATTAAACATTCCTACATTGTACTTTTTCGCAATTGGCAAGAACCCTTGAAAAGTACTTCCGTTTGGTCTGGCCATATATTCAGTACAAAGAATAGGCTTGCCATAACGCTGTAATTCTTTTATGTTTTTCTCAAAATCTGCTGGCGTATTATAATTATGAAAAGTTATGATATCCGATTCTTCCAACTGTATTTTATGCATTGGCAGCATATTTTCAGGATTGCTCCAGTCTCCAACCCATACTCCCGATGTTAATGGTTGTATAGGATTTACAGATCGTGCCCAAACGAACGCATTTTTTAATAAAGGAATCACCAGTTCAGCTTTATTTGAAATTTCAACATCTTCATAAGATGGTCCGGTCATATTATCCGGTTCATTCCAAATGTCCCATCCGAGAATACGATCATCATCCTTAAATTTACCTATAGTTTCTTTAACATATTTTTCAAGACGCCCATATTGAGTACTATCTTGAAGAACTTTTTGTCCAGGACTTTGAACCCATCCTGAATTGTGTACATGAGGTTTTGGCTCTCTCTGTTTTCCTGCTTTTGGAAAAGGGTCCCAACAAGAATCAAAAAGAACAAATAAGGTTTTAATCCCATGTTTATCAGCAATTTCAAGAAATTTATCCATTCTACTATATAATCCTTCAGGATCATTTTTATGAAGTAAGTCGTGAAGATAAACCCGCATGGTATTCATACCTATACCTTCTGCCCAACCAAGTTCTTTGTCAATAGTCTCCAAATCAAAGCTATCTTCTTGCCACATTTCCAATTGATTGATTGCTGTACTTGGATTAAAATTTGCACCTACTAACCAAGGTTGTTCACCGAACCAAGCATTTGCTTTATCCTTACTCCATATATCTCTAGATCCTGAAGTGTCAACAATTAGATTTTCATTTTTCTGATTGGATTCTTTGCAAGAGAAAAAAGTACATACCATTACCATTGCAAAAAATAAAATTATTTTTTTCATTTATCTTTTTTTTTAAATCCCTGAAGCACTTAATTCAAAAGCTTCAGGGAATAAATATTAATACTGAGGATTTTGTTCCAGATTTGGATTATTTTCAACTTCTACTTGAGGAATAGGCAATCTAATATCCTTTCCTATTTCAAAATTATTGAAATCTGGATCTCTTTCAATAATCTCGTCTACAGATTCTTGAGTATCTAAATCTCCCCATCTTTTTAAATCTTCCCATCTTACACTTTCTCCTGCAAGTTCAAAAACTCTTTCCATTTTTAAACGCTCAAGAAATTTATCTTGATTATTTCCAATTTCAGGATAAGCTTCTGCTAAGGGGGACATATTCGATCGTGCTCTTACCATATCAACATATTGATAGGCCTCTGAGGTCATTCCAAGTTCATTTAAAACTTCAGCATAACGAAGTAATACATCTGCATATCTAATAACTCTGAGGTTAACTGCAGAATAATAATCTTCATTATCTCTCTTATAATCTCTTGCTCCCTTTCTAAACCAAGCTTCTTCTTCACCCCATTCCCAATCTCTTCCATAGGTTTTATCTCCAAAATCTTCAAAAAGACTTGGATAAAATAATGTATGTCTTAATCTTGAATCAATTTCACCATCAACTGTTTTTTCCTGTTTAAATGCATCTACTAACCAGAATCTTGCTTGTCCATCTGACCATCCAATTCCTCGTGGTGCAAAGAATTGAGCTCTTGTATTCGATACTGAAGCATTAGCATCTTCACCTGTTCCTCCTCGACGCTGATCACCAAACTGAATCTCAAATACAGATTCTGAATTATTCTCATTTAGATCGGTAAAATTGTCTTTATAGTTAGCTACAAGACTGTAATTAGCTCCGTCTCCAATAACTAGAAAGTCAAGAGCTAGTTTTGCATCATTCCATTTTTCTTGTTGCATATAAACTTTGGCTAACATTGCCTTAGCGGCCCCTTTTGTTGGTCTTCCCACATTCTCATTATCCCATTGAACTGGTAAATTAGCAAAAGCATCTTCTAAATCTAATGCTACCTGTTCATAGACTTCCTGCTGTGTTGACTGTAAAGGAAGATCGTTCGGTTTTGAAGGCGCAAGAATAATTGGTGCATTTTCCCAAAGTAACCCAATAAAGTAGTAATTATAAGCTCTTAAAAATTTAGCTTCTGCTAAAATTGATTGTTTCCTAGATTCATTTTCAAATTCAATATCAGGAACATTCGCCAATACTTGATTAGCTCTAAAAATCGCCTTGTACGAATCTCTCCAAGTTACAGAATTACCTTCCCAAAAGTTATAGTTGATATAATTAAATCTTGTCCAGTCTGCAAGTTCTACCCAAGGACTTTGACTAAATCCTTCATCGGATGTTAAATCTAACCTAAAAGCCATCCACCGTGACCACATCCCATCTTTATAAAACATGGCGTATATGGAATTTACCCCCAATTCGGCATCATTTGGAGTTGCCCAAAATTGCTCTGTAGTAAGAGCATTCGGATTATTAAGATCTAGTTCGTCTTTTTGGCAGGAAACTACTGCTGCGAGCGAACAGATAACTGTAATTATTAATAGTATTTTTTTCATCTTTGTTATATTTTGTTTAAAAACCAAATTCTATTCCTAAAGAATATGTTTGAACATTCGGATAAGATCCAAAATCCACACCTCTCTGAAAAATATTACTATTACTGAATTCAGGGTCTAAACCTTTATAACCAGTAATTGTAATAACATTTTGAGCTGAAAGACTTAGACGCATTTTTGAAAAACCAATTTTATCAAGAATTTTTTTTGGAAGATTGTATCCAAATCCTATATATTTTAGTCTTGCAAAATCACCATCCTCTAACCACCTGTCACTATCACCTCTGGAGTTAAGAGTTGTCCCTTTAACTACTCTTGGGAAATCCGTATTTGTATTCTCGGGAGTCCAAGGCTGTACACCAGATCTATAGTTACTATCATCATCAAATCGATCCACAATACTTCTATAACCATCATAAACAGTTGCACCAAAAGATCCAATCCAGTTCATTGAGAAGTCAAAATTTTTGTAGTTTACTCCTGCATTTAGCCCCATCTCAAAATCTGGCCAAGGACTGCCAACTATTGCTTTATCTTCATTGGTAATCTCACCATCATCATTCACATCAACAAATCGAATATCTCCAGGTAACGCACTAGGTTGTATCACATCTCCAGTAGAATTTGTATAACCTTCAATTTCTTCCTGACTTTGGAATAACCCATCTGTTTGTAGAACATACCACATCCCTACGGGTTCTCCTGCACGAGTAATTGTATTCCCCTGAATGCTTTCATTTAAACCATTCCCCAGCTCTATAAGTTTATTATTAAGTTTTGTAAAGTTTACCGAAGCATTAAAACTAAAGTCATCGTTAATTACCTTATTATAAGCTACGTTAAATTCAAAACCTCTATTCTCTACGGTTGCTGCATTCGCAATTGGATTGCCACCATCATTCCCTGTTGAAAGAAGAATTGGGAATCCAAATAATACATCTTCGGTTTTTGCAATAAAATAATCTGCAGTTACCCGAAACTTATCATCAAACACTCCAAAATCCACACCTATATTTGTTTGCTTTAATGTTTCCCATCTAAGTTCAGAATTTGCGAGCCTTACTTGTGTTGCAGAAGCGTTTAGGTCTTGATCAGCTCCAAATACAGCACCTCCAAATGTATTAATAAAGCCTTGATATTCATAGTTACCTATATTTCCACTACCTAGTTCACCATAACTCGCTCTTAATTTAATATCATTAATACTTTCTAAATTAAAAAAAGATTCATTATTTAATCTCCATGCTAATGAAAGCGAAGGAAAATTTGACCATTTATTTTCATCGCTAAACCTTGAAGAACCATCTCTTCTAAATACGGCATTTAATAAATAACGATCATCAAAATTGTATTCAAGCCTACCTAAGTAAGAAAGTAATGTTGCTTCATTTCTAAAACCACCAACTTGTGCTTGATCTCCTAGATCAAGAACATCAAAATATTCACCTGTATTTGGATTAATCAAAAGATTTCTTTTTAATCCATTTATTTGTTCATAACTGTCCTTTTGGTAAGTTGTACCTGCTAATACCGTAAGATTGTGTTTACCAAATCTTTTCTTAAAAGTAAGAGTATTTTCAAGTATTTTTGATTGAGACTGGGCTCTATTTTGACTTGTTGAAGAAGGATCATAAGGTTGGTTTAATGTCCAACTTCCTTCTTTTCTCAAATACTTAAAACTATCAAAACTCGTTTCATAACCAAAACTTATTCTATATTTTAAGAATGGGAATGGATCAAGCTCTGCCCATACATTACCTCTAATTCTAAAATTTTCGTTAGTCTGATCTATAAGGTTTGATATCGCAACTGGGTTTGCGCCAAAAGTATTTGCTACACCTGATTTTCCATAACCATATCCTCCTGGATTGCTCTCATCATATACTGGTATCGTAGGAAATAATCTTAATACATCAATAAATGGATTTCCACGCATTGATTCTGGTCCACCAATCTCATTATTCTTGGAATTTGATAAAGCAAGATTCTCACCTACACTGAAAATTCCTTTCTTTCCACTACTATTTACACGAAAAGAGATTCTTTCAAATTTTGTATCGATTACGGTTCCTTTATTCCCTAAATAATTTCCAGACATAAAATATGAAGAATTTTCTCCTCCTCCAGAAAAACTAACATTTTGATCCTGAATAAGTCCAGTACGGAATACTTCATCCTGCCAATCAGTATTTACATCAAGATTCAAATTTTGTCTTGGTATTCCAGCATTATCATATGCCATATTGTTTAGTTGAACAAATTCTTCTTGACCTGCAAGATCATAACGTGGTACCTCGGTAACACTTAATTTTGAGCTCACAGTTATTTTAAGAGGTCCTTCTCTACCTTTTTTAGTTGTGATAATTATAACTCCATTTGCAGCTCGAGATCCATAAATTGCCGCAGCTGCAGCATCTTTTAAAATCTGAATAGTCTCAATATCATTAGAATTAAAATCTCTATTTGCAGTAGTAATTAATCCATCAATTACATATAACGGATTCGCATTCTGAAGGTTTTTCAATCCCCGAATCTCTATTTTTGCTTCCTGACCGGGCTGTCCTCCTCCTCTTACATTTACACCTGCAGCAAGACCTTGAAGACTTTCTGCAACTGTAGTAGATTGTCGTTTCTGAATTTGATCAGATTTTACAATAGAAACCGCACTGGTAAGATCTTTTTTGTTCTGAGTCCCATACCCCACAACAACAACTTCATCCAATGCAGCAATATCTTCCTGTAAAAAAACATTTACAATCGATTGATTGTTAATTGGGACATCAATAGTTTTATAGCCAATGTAGCTAAAAACTAAAATTTGATCCCCATCAGCCATAACGGAATACTTTCCATTAATATCTGCTGAGGTTCCCAGAGATGTTCCTTTTACCACAACATTTACGAATGGAACGGGTTCTCCATCAATGCTGGTAATTGTTCCTGTCACTTCAATTCTTTGTGCAAAGGTTTGCTGAACACAAAGAAGAATAAAAGTCAGAATAAAAAATGACTTAAAATTAAATAGTAATTTAGTTCTCATAATAGAATTTCATTTAGAAATTTTTTAAGTTAATGAATGGTTTAGTGAAACGAATTGACTAACAAACTTATTCATATATAAATTTTAAGAGCTCTTATCTTATGTTTATACTTTTTTAATTTATCAAATAAATCAGTTTAAATTTATTATATAAATAATTTTACACACCTATAAACATCAATTCATTATTCTTCAAAGAAAATTATTTTATTTCGATTATTAATATATTTATGGTTTCAATTATTCTACAATATCGTTCAACTTTAACAAAAGATAATTCTCGCCATAAATTTGATACAAATTGTTGAACAATGAGACGAATTGATGCTTAAAATTATTAATTAATTAATGTAGATTTGTAACAATGAGACACTTATTAATTATTATATTATTCCTGAAGTTTTTTAGTGTTAATGCCCAAGGTTTATCATTCCATCATTATCGTGTAGAAGATGGATTATCCCATAATTCTGTGTTAAGTATGCTCCAAGATTATCGGGGGTTTATTTGGTTTGGAACAAAGAATGGATTAAATCGATTTGATGGATATAATTATAAAATATTTCAGCATAAACCAGGAGACACTAATAGTCTTGGAAGTAATTTCATACGGTGTTTACACGAATACAAAAATGTAATATGGGTCGGTACAGATACTGGTCTCTTTAAGTATAATGAAAAAATGGAGTCTTTTAGTCTAATTGAAAGCACTAAAAACCAGCCCATACTTGATATTGAAAATGATAAAAAAGGAAACATTTGGTACGTTGCATCAGGAAATCTCCATAAACGATCATTACACACCGGTAAGGAAGATATTTATAAGCAATCATATTTTTCATTTATCTCTACAAGTAAATCTGGAAAAATATATGTTTCTTCATCAGAAATTTTATTTGAATACATAGAAAGCAATAATTCATTCCAAAAAATTGATTTAAGTTATAAAAATAATGAATCTATAATTATTACTGAAATTGCGGCTAATATTTCAGATGACACAATTTTTATAGGTACAAAAAATAATGGAGCTTTAATTCACCAGTTATCTGAAGGAAAGTCATCTTCTTTGTTAAATGAAAAAGAGAACCCTCTATTTGTAAGAAAATTTTTAAAAAAGAACAATAAAGAGCTATGGATAGCCAGTGAATCCGGAATATTTATTTACAATTTCAAAACTGGTAAATATAAAAATTCTAAGAAAAATTATAATAACCCATATTCCATTTCAGATAATGCAATCTATTCTTTAGTTCTAGATGAGGAAGAAGGAGTATGGATAGGAACGTATTTTGGAGGTGTTAATTATTATCCCAAACAGTATACCCCCTTTAAACGGTATTTTCCAAAAGTGGGTGAAAATTCTATTAGTGGAAATGCTGTGAGGGAAATTAAAAAAGATCAATATGGCGATTTATGGATAGGAACTGAAGATGCTGGACTTAATAAATTGAATTTATCCACAGGGAAGTTCGAAAACTATCCTTCAATTAATAATAATGGGAATATTTCTCATTACAATATACATGGACTACTTCCTCGAGGAAATGAACTGTGGATAGGTACCTTTGAGCATGGTTTGGATGTAATGAATATCAAAACTGGAAAAATCATCAATCACTATGGTACTCGTAAGAATGAGGGAGGTTTAAAAAGTGATTTCATTTTATATATCAAAGAAACCAAAAATGGAGATATTTATGTTTTGACATCTTCAGGTATCTTTAGATACCTAGAATATTCCAACTCATTTCAAGTGGTATCTGAGTTTCCCGAAGTTCATCATTATACTTATTTAATAGAAGACATAAAAGGTGTTTTATGGGCAGGTACATATTGGGATGGTCTTTACTCCTATGATCCTAATAGTGGTAAAAAAAACTTTTTTAAATATGACCAGAATGATCCCAATAGTATTAGTTCTAATGTCATCAATGGAATTTTTGAGGATTCTAATAAAAGATTGTGGATTACCACAGAAAATGGCTTAAACTTGTATGATCCTAAAAAAAACAACTTTACCCGAATTACCAAAGAAGATAATCTCCCTTGCAATGTTATCTATTCAATTCTTGAAGATAAAAATAAAAAACTTTGGATATCTACTTCACAGGGATTAGTAGAATATAATCCCGATACAGAAGAAATAAAAACCCTTACTAAATCTAACGGATTATTAAGTGATCAATTCAATTATAGTTCTTCTTTTAAAGATGAATCAGGTGAAATGTATTTTGGAAGCGTGAATGGATTGATAAGTTTTAATCCTGAAACTTTTATCAAAAACACATATCATCCACCAATTTATATCACAAATATTCAAATACACAATAAAGAAGTGATGCCTGTAGATGAGTACTCTTCTAAAGAAAAATCAATTCTTTTTTCAGATAAAATTCAATTGAACAATAAAGAATCAACTTTCAATTTAGAGTTTGCTTCTTTAAGTTATACTGCTCCAAAAATGACGAAATATTGGTATAAATTAGAAGAACTAAATAATAATAATAATAATAATAATAATAATTGGATAAGTCTTGGTAAAAACCCTGAAATTGCTTTTACCGAGTTACCCCCAGGTAATTATCTCTTTAAAATTAAAGCCCTAAATAGCCATGGTATATGGAGCCATAATTACAGAAATATCAAAATTTTACCACCTTTTTCAAAAAGTAGAATAGCCTATATTTTATATACAATCTTTTTTCTGCTTTTTTTATTTTTATTGCTTCGATATGATCATAGGTATAACAGAGCCAAAAGAAAACGAAAAATAAAACAACTTGAAAACAAAAAAGAAAAAGAAATTTATAAAGCTAAAATTGAGTTTTTCACCAATATAGCTCATGAAATTCGGACACCATTGACACTTATCAAGAGTCCGTTGGAAAAACTTTTAAAAAGCACTTATAAATCTCCAGAAATCCCAAGGAATCTAGAAATTATGGAAAAAAACACGACAAGGTTACTCAATCTTGTTAATGAACTGTTAGATTTTCGTAAAACTGAAATGAAACACATAAAACTCACTTTTAAAAAAATTAATATAAATAACCTATTAGAAGAAACGCATTTAAGGTTTAGCCAGATGATTAATGAAAAAAACTTAAGTTTTAAGTTAATCAAACCGAAAAAAAATATCTTAGCCTTTGTTGATGAAGAAGCTATTCGAAAAATACTAAGCAATCTCTTCAATAATGCTATTAAATACTCTAAGACTAAAGTTGAAATATCACTTTTCGAATTAAATTATAATTTTCAAATTATTATTAAGAATGATGGTGAATTAATCCCTTTTGAACTCCAGAAAAAAATATTTGAACCCTTTTATAGAATTCAAGGTGATAGTCATAATCTTGGTACCGGTATTGGACTATCTCTTGCGTATTCTCTTACAGATTTACATCACGGCGGACTGTATTGTAATATAAAAAACGAAATGAATAATTTTATTTTAGAAATACCAATTAAACAAACTGAAGAGTTTGAGGTTAAGCAAGAATTATCATTTAACGAAGAAGTTTATAGTGAAAAAACTGTTATTACTAGTTTTAAAAAAAATGTCCCCGTAATTTTAATTGCTGAAGACAACAGTGAATTAGCAGACTTTATTTACTCAGAGTTGACCGAAACTTATAATGTACTTATTGCTTCAAATGGTCAAGACGCATGGGATTATTTTTTAAACTTTGATATTCAATTAGTTATTAGCGACGTGATGATGCCTGTTAAAGATGGAATTCAACTTTGTAAACAAATAAAAGAAGATATAAATACTAACCATGTTCCTGTAATTCTTTTAACAGCAAAAAGTACTCTAAATTCCAAAATTGAAGGATTAGAAGCGGGTGCAGATGCTTATATTTCCAAACCATTCTCCATGGGACACTTGTTAGTTCAAATCTCAAATCTATTAGAAAATAGACGTACTATTTTGGGGCACTATAGTAACTCTCCTCTAGCACATTTAAAATCTCTTTCGTTATCTGAGATAGACCATAAATTCCTTTCTAAATTAGATAAAATCATTGAAAAAAATTTAATGGATCCTGATTTAAATGTTGAGTCATTAGCTGAAATGATGAACATGAGTAGATCCACTTTGTACCGAAAAATTAAAGAAATATCTGATCTTTCTCCAAATGAATTGATCAATATTAGCAGACTTAAAAAGGCCGCTTATCTATTAAAAACAACAAATAATAAGATTTTTGAAATTGCAGAAAAAGTTGGTTACCGATCTCAAACAAGTTTTGGTCGTAATTTTCAAAAAGAATTTAATATGACACCTTCAGATTTTTTAAACAGTAATGAAGAAAATTAAACCTATATATATCTTTAAAAAGTGTCAATCAAATATTCTTAATTTTCACATAATTTATATTTTTTAAGTTAATGCTAAATTTCAATATATAAAAACCTTTAAACCAATTCCCCCTATAGTTTATTTGATTTTAAATCTAAATTTCAACATAACTAAGAATATCATTTTACAATTAATTTACATTAATATTAATTTAAGATAAATTAAAAATAATTAAATATACATGAACAGTATATTTTAAATAACCATTTGTATTGAAAGGAAAATTGATTATATATTTTTAAAGACTTTTAAAATTTTAATAGCTTATATCATCTTCTCTTATCAGTATTCCCTTTATCAAAAGCAATCAAATTAAACAATTGTCGCATTCTTGATCGTACACGATTTCCATAATATTCTTCTAATTCTTGAGCATTTAAATTGGTAGTACAATGTGTTTTAAATCTGTATTTTGAAAACAACTCGTAGCGAGAAAGTAAAACTTCACCCATCACATTACAATTTTTTCCAAAAAAGCGACCTATGGGTTCTATCCCTAGATCATCAAAACAATAAAATCGATTATCGCCATATTCTTCAATTATTTTATAGCCTACATGATTAAATGCAAAAGTGACATTTCGTGTTGGAATTAATTCAAATGTGGGATATTGGGGTGTAATATATCGAATCAATTTCATCAAGGAAGTTTTCCCACATCCAACAGGTCCGGAAAGTAAAATTCCTTTGTTAATGTCTATATTGAGTTTTCTGCAATTCTGCCAATCTCGAATTTGATAATTGCAAAGCTTGTAAAGAATTTCTCGATCTTCTTTGTAAATTTTAAACTTTTCCCCAAACAACAGTTTCCCTTTTACATCCAAATAAATTAAAATCTTCTCAAAATCATAATGGATGTGATTTCCTCGAAGCACGCCCAAAGAATATTGCTCTATTCCTTCATTGATGATATGTGGTGTTTTTAAATTCATTTTTCATTTTCAACTTCTGAGTTATAAATCCGATGGTTACAATGGTTCGTCATAATTTTTATCGGTACTTGTCTTTAAGTTGTCCTGATATGGGACAGTTGATTTTTGTTTTTTAGCTATTTTAGAATTATTGGAATTTAAATTTTTTAAAAAAATCGGTTTGTTTTTGTTTTTATTGTTTTCTATAGTTTGTATATGTTTGTTTATAGATACCAATGCTTGTCCATCGCTTGTCTCGATATCAGTACGACTTAGGTACAGAGCTTGTCCATCACTTGTCCCAAAATTGAACATCTTGATTTGGCTACCTTTAAAGGGATTATGTGAAGGTTGGTACAAAAGGTATTTCCAATAATGCAGTTCTTTGATGCAACGATGGTACGTAGATTTTGAGCCTATTTTGGAATAGGACATGACTTCTTCTCGATTGATGAAAAATTCACCCTTGAAGAAATTAGTGTTCCATAGCTGAAATAATGCCACATACAAACTGATGTGTGTCGGGTTTAAACGCTTGTCTTTAGAAAATAGCATAAATACAGCATTGAGATGTTTGATATAATTTATATTTTCCAAAACTAACCTAAAATTTATTATGAATTCGATTCTCTTCCAATACTTTTAAAATCTCTTGATAATCATAATACAATACACCTCCTATTTTAGTATAAGGCAATGTTCCGTTAATTCTAAGGTTTTGTAGCGTCCCTGGAGAAATTCCAAGTAAATCTCTTACTTCAGGTGATTTTAGCCATTTTTTTATGGATTGTCCACTATTTGTTTGTAATAATTGCTTAATGTCATCGAGTAATTCCATTTTAAATTCTCTAAGATCTTCTGTGGTAATAATTGTTGCTGCCATTTGTAAAACTTTTTTTAGAAACAAAGCCGTCAAATGATTTCATTTATTTAGTGACCACTTTGTATTAATTTAACTTTCGTTCTACAAAGTTGAAACAGTATATTAGATTTTTATCTATAGTTACTCCCAAGGTGGGTGTTTTTTTAATTAATAATAAATACATTATTTTGCTTTAAGTTATAGTTTTTTTTAGAGTAGCATTCTCACAAATGAACACAAATTATAGAACAGAACTCATCTTTTTAAATTTCCCAAGTTGGGTTCAACTATGAATTTCTATTCATCTAATTCTATAATCCGTTTCAACAACGATTCTTTCATTTTATCTAAGAACTTTGTAGTATTACATTTACGAGAGCGTATTTCAATAAAAGTATGATAATAATTACCCAATTCAACATTAAAAATTTGCTCAAATACAGATGCTAACTCTTTAATATCAACAGTCCCACTATTAACCATTCCACTACATTGAAGTGCATAGATAAGTTCAATAAGATCTGTTTTACTTCCTGTCCAAAATAGTTTAGATTGTTTTTTCATAGATTTTGATATCACGGTTTCGGTTTTGTTTTCTAATTTTTCTATTTCTTGTTGAAGGTATACAATAAGCATATCATAAGCCATTATAGTTGCAACCGTAATATCTTGACTCGTAGAAAACTGGTCATCTGTAAAAAAATGAAAAGAATCGGGATGCAATCTTAAATCAGCTTTTCCACGGACAAAATATTGTTCATCTAAAAATGTTGCCCCTCTTCGGTAATAATGATAAAACTCTAAGTTATCATTAAAATAGATTTGTAATTTATCTATATGATTATTGAGGTAATTTATTTGGGATTTTGAACGACTTCTTGGCCTCTTACTTTCAATATTAATAAGTTTAACATAATATATCAACTTACTAAATACTAAAGGTTTAACATGCTTAAAGAAATAAATTTCTGATTTTAAATTTTTAAAACCATTATCAATAACTAGTTTTTGCAACCTTTTAATACTATTTTCTGTATAGGTTATTCCTACTTCAGATTTATAAAGGGAATCATCATTTTCCGTTTCTAAAACTTCAAGCTTTTTATCTAATTCTGATATGATACTATTATAAAACATTTAATTATACTTGTAAACATGTTTAAAATTCAAGTTATAACATGGGGAAAATATTTATTTAAAAAATTCAATTGGCCAACCTATATAAGTTTAATACGAATCTTCATTACTAATGGCATCCATCATTTCCATTGAAAAGTTATCTTTTGCTTGAATATAGGCTATTTTAGATGTGATTTTAGCACCTAATTTTTTCTTTTCAAAAGCAGCTGTCATTCCAAAATTTATATTTTTA
The DNA here is from genome assembly GCF_022429565.1 of Lutibacter sp. A64. Lineage (NCBI taxonomy): Bacteria > Pseudomonadati > Bacteroidota > Flavobacteriia > Flavobacteriales > Flavobacteriaceae > Lutibacter > Lutibacter sp. A64. The sequence goes on along the minus strand of NZ_CP092487.1, from coordinate 477,439 downwards.
AAATGTAGCTCACCAGCTCTTTTTATGGTTTGAAATAATAACTGACGATAAATTTGATACTTTTTCAAATATTTATAATTTAATCCTACAAAAGCTGGAGTATATGAATAATTTCCATTTTTATAACAAAACATAACACCTACGGGATGATTGTTTTGTGAGTTTAACTCCTTTTTAAGACTTAGAATAATAAATTCCCAGTTTGGATGATTTGACATATTTTTAAGCATTTTTATTGGAAATGAAAACGTATTTAACCCACGATTGTTCTTTCGTACATTTTCATACAGCTCATATAAATCAAATAATTCTTGAGAATTCAATTCTGATTTGATTGTTATTTCAAAACAGGATTCAAAGGGCAATATATCTTTTCTAAAATGTCTGCGATTTCTTGATGATAAGGTAGCTATATACTCATCTGTACTCTTCCACGCTAAATTCTCAATAATACAAGAATCTGGCATATTTGTTTTTATAAAACCTTGTTGATGAAATTTTTGATTTAAATCAGCATCAATTTCAAAATCCCGTAACACTAACATAGATGGGTTGAACTCGACATCCAATCCTTCTAATTTTTGAAACATCATATTAAAAGCGAGCTTACTTTTGGGATGGGTTTTATCAAAATAATAATGTTGACCTTCAGTAAAAAGAGATCCCATACTAAGTACATAGGAGGTATATAAATATGGATTTTTCACTCTTTGTGCTTCTAATTTGATAGAAACCTTTTCTGATGCAAGCATGTCTTCCTTCCAAATATTAAACGTAAAAAAAGTAGCTAAAATTGGTTTGTTTTTAGCATCTCTAATTATAAAATAGTAAAACTTCCAATTATGCTCTTTTGCTGCATTATTGTTAAAAACATTTTCTAAAAACAATAATCCATCCCAATCAAATATACCATGTTTCCCCAACAATGCGTTCCATTCTTCTTTTTGAATTTTCTTAATCGTATCTACCATTTGAACAGATAATGTACTTAAACTTTCAGTATCAGTTAATGATGGAGTTGCTATTTTAAATGCGCTAAATACACTTTTTTTAGTCGTATTGGTATCAGCTAGAGCTTTTGGAAAATGATAAACCATTGCTTCTACCAAACTTTTTATTTCCTCTTTCTGGTTATGCCTTGAAATAGTGATGCGCACACCCGTATTTTTTACAGGTACTGCTGGAAAAAGTCCTAAATTTACAAAAAAGCCTTCATTCATCAATCTATTAACAAAATTGTACCCTGTTTTTGGCATTCCAGTCCCAATATAAAAAACGGGGGAATTATTTTCATGTACCAATGGTAAGTCTGTATGACTCAGTAAATCATTAAATAGATCAATGCGATCTTTTAATTCTGATTGAAGCGTATAGATTTCAGGAGATAAGTGAATTCTAGCAGAAGCTATAGCTGCACCAACTGAAGCTGGTTCTAATTGTGCAGAAAAAGTTAGTGGCCCTCCAAAGGTTTTAATACGTTGATACATTTTAGTATCAGAACACGCTAAAAAAGCACCACTAGCCCCAAAAGTTTTACTAAGAGTCCCAAAAATTAATATATTTTCTGGGAGTTCATTTAGTTGACTAAGTACAAAACCTGTCCCTTTCTTCCCTATCCAACTCATTCCGTGCACATCATCACAATACAAAAATAATTGAGGGTATTTATTGCATAATTCTAATAATTCTTTGATAGGTGCATAATCTCCATACATAGAATAAATACCGTCAACCATATACCATATTCTTTTATGCTTTGAAGACAAGGCTTTAATTTTATCTTCCAACATCTGCAAGTTATTATGTCGAATCATTTCTATAGTAACACTTCTAGACTTCAATGTTTTGGCTGCACTCTGCACACTCCAATGAACTTGATGATCCAATATAATTGCATCTTGATCATTTACTGCACTTGGAATAACCCCAAGGTGCCCTAATGTGCTATTTTTGGTGATAATAATATTAGTCCCATACATTTCTCTTATTAGTTGTTCTAATATATTATATAATGGATGAGAAATATAAGATTTGGAAAGTGGAAATTGCGTTCCATATTTTGTTATAGCATTAATTGCAGCTTTTTTTAATCGAGCATCTTGCTCCAATCCCAAATACCCCGTTGTTCCAAAATGAAATAATTTTTTATTATGTATTTGCAATGTTCTTCCTGAGAATGATTCATCTTCGGCATACAAGTGTATTACTCCTGCTTTCCTCGCATCAATAAAAACGTCGTTTACTGTATCTAAAAAATTATTTGATTTAATTTTTGCCATAACTTAAAAGTATTTATATGTGATTTTTAAATTATAATTCTTTTTATTTCAGAAGTATACCCCTAAAATTTTATAAATAAAAAATACTAATACGTGTTTTCCAATAAAAATACTTTTATGACAACTTAAACTACTAATTTGACAAAAACATAGCTAATTCACTATAAATTAAATCATTAAAAATTACATTAATTGACAGATCAATAAAATTTGTAGTATTTTAGTCATACAAAATATAAAATGGAACACGAATTATTTGAAAATAAATTTGCCAAATTTTGGATTAGTGATCAAATCCTTTTTTTTGAATATAAACAGGATGTAGTCATTGATTTAGCCGCTGCTCAATGTATCGTTGCTGATCGAATTCAATTCCAAAATGAAATTTCTTATCCTATTTTTTGTGATGTTAGAGGAATTAAAAACATCGATAAAACTGCTAGAGATTATTTAGCACAATCTGGATCAGTGTTAACCAAGGCTGTTAGTTTCCTTGTTGATAAAAGAGTTTTAAAGGCAATGACAACATTCTATGTTACTATCAGTAAGCCTACTGTTCCCTCTCAAATGTTTGATGATACAACTAAAGCATTAGAATTCCTTTCAAACTATAGTTAAATATATTTTTAGCTAGAACCAAATTTTCAATCTTATGGATTCAGATTTAAATCAAATTCGTTTTGAAAAAATTTATCAAATGTTACTTCTGATGGGTAAAGGAAATTTTACACATCGGATTAAACAATCAGGAGAAGATGATAATCTTGAAATTATAACTGTTTTAGTTAATATGTTAGCTGAAGAGTTGAATGGTTTAATCTCACATAAAGGATATGTTAACCCACATCATTCTAGCAAATACCTTGTTCAAAATTCTTTTATTTTAGATTCAAATTTTATCATTAAAAGTTTCAATTCAGATGTCTTCAATAATTTAGGATATACCCCTGAAGACTTAATAAATACTCAATTTTCCTCAATCTTAACGAAAGAATCTCTTCAGGTATGGAATCACATAAAAGAAGATTTACGACGAAATTTTATACAAGCATCCGCTCAACAACTAACTTACATCACAAAAAAACAGTTACACAAACCATCATTTTGCAATATCTCTCGGCTTTTTCATAATAATGATATTCTGATTAGTTCAGTGTGCAATATCGTTGAAGAAACTAGCCTCCCAGCCAAACTAATTTCATCAACAGACACTATTAAACCAGCAGGACTGTACCGCTTATCAGATGTACAATTGATACAGAGCGTTTATGACTATATTTTAAATAATTTGGACAAACCACTTCCAACCATAAAAGAATTATCACGTATGTTTGGAACAAATGAATACAAACTCAAGTATGGATTTAAATACTTATTTAAAACGAGTATTTACAAATTTTATAATAATAAAAGACTACAAAGAGCCCATTTGTTAATTCAACAAACAACAATTCCTCTTAAAGAAATTGCTTCTAAGTGTGGTTTTTCTACATATCCTAATTTTTCTAAAGCCTTTAAAAAGTTATTTGGCTATTCCCCTAACAATGTTTCGAGAAAATATACTGATTTTACCAATCCATAAAAACACAACTACCTTCCATTAAAAAGGTATTTTTAAAGACATCAAATCCATAGAATCTCAAATAGAAAAACCAATACTTTATCAATAAGTCAATCTACTGATTAGATAACACTTATAAGTTTGTTTTAGGCGAATTTTATATCAAATTAAAACTATAATTATTTTGATATGAAATTTTGCTTTAGAAAAAATATAATACTTGCCATTTGTTATTTGTATGTTCTTATGCTTGTATATGCTGCAACAAGTAAATTGTTAGATTTTGAGACCTTCAAAATTCAATTAGGGCAATCACCTCTATTAAGTTCATTTACAGATTGGATTGCTATAATAGTTCCTGCTTCTGAATTTAGTATAGCTGCACTATTGCTTATTCCACGGTTTCGGTTTATTGGTTTGTTTACGTCATACTTATTAATGGTGTTATTTACAGCTTATATCTACATTATATTAAACTACAGCGCCTTTGTTCCCTGCTCTTGTGGAGGAATACTGGAAAAAATGACGTGGAACCAACATCTAGTTTTTAATATCATATTTATTGTCTTTGCAATAATTGCCTTTCTACTAACAACAGAACATCCCCAATTTTTTAAACATAAAAATCTGAAATTATGAACAATAAAATAAAACTTCTTTTGCTATTGATTGGTGGTGTGTTTTGTGTTGTTATAATCTTTCAACTATTTCGCTTATCGGAAAACATCACTCATTATAAAAATAAATTTACCCGTAGGTATCCACCACATGTTGCTCAAGAAATTTATCAAGCTGACTTGATTTATAACTCCTATTATTTTGCGGGAAATGGAAATGGCAACATCTATCTCGGTAATTATACAGCGCCATTGCAAATAATGAAATTGGACAGCACTTTAACAAAAAGAACCACTTATAATATTGAACTGAAAGAAAATGAGCTTCCCTTCCGTTCTCCACAAATTAGAGTACAAGATACTCACTTTTTTGTTTTTGAAGGAATTGCTCCTTATGTGTTTAAAGGAAACATAAAAGATTGGAAGGCTTCGTTAAAAATTAATAGTGGCTATTATTTTTCTCAATTGGAGCCTGTGGATTCTGTTACCATGGCTGTGCGGTATTTAACACCTAAAAGTGGAGAAAGTCTTATTGGTACTCTTAACCTTACGGACACCGCAAAAGTAGCTTATGGTTCTAATCTCTTAGAAAAACAGTTTGATGGTATCTTTGATACTGATGGCAGTCTTCATTTTAATCAAGAACTCAATCGTATCATTTACATGTATCGCTATCGAAACGAATTTATTGTTGCAACCCCTTCTCTTCAATTAATGTATCGCGGAAATACCATTGATACTGTGAGTACAGCTCAAATAAGTTTAATACAAAAGAAAAACAGCACGCTTAAAACTTTTGCTGAACCTCCTTTAGTCGTTAATAAAACAAGTGCTGTTTCCGATAATTTACTCTATGTAAATTCAGCATTGCCTGGCTTATATGAAGAAGAAAACATTTGGAAGATTGCGAGTATTGTTGATGTCTATGACCTTACCAGTGCCTCCTATCGATCTAGTTTTCCAGTTTATGATATCAACAATCATAAAATGAAAAGTATGCTTGTAGCAGGAAATTTTTTATATGCCTTGATTGAAAATAACATAGTGTGCTATAAACTTCTGGAACATTTAAGTCAAAATAAAGCAGCAAGTTCTTACACAAAAACTAATTAAAAATATATCGGCCGATATCAGGGGTAAGACTGAAAACCTGTAAAAAAGAGTAAGTCATCATTTTAAATATTTAATATTATGAAAACACAAATTTTAAAAAAAATTATGATGCCATTGGCAGTCGTTTTTTTAGGAATCGCAGGTGCTTTTGTTACTATGTCTATGGGTAGTACAGAATCACTTTCTACAACACAAGGCTATCGATTTGTTTCACAAGCAGACCCTTGTCATGCAGAACAGATGTGTACTACAGTCTATCAACCAACTATCTGTACTTCTGGAAGTAGCAGATTATGGGGAAAGGTGAATCCAAGTGTCAATGTATGTAATGTGCCATTGTATAAAATTAATAACTAAAATTAGTTATTAATTTAACAATGCAGTTCTTTCTCGAAGAACTGCATTGTTTTTATTTAATTTTTATTGAGATTCAAACCAGTCTGATTTTTATCTGGTTTCAAATATTTATCAAACCATTTTTTCATTCGCCTTGTGAAATCCACCTGATTTTTAGGATTCAACAATACATGACCTTCACCTGGATATATTAACATCTCACATTCTTTATCTAAACGGCGTAAACCTAAATACAATTCAACGCTTTGTTGCCAATTTACATGATGATCTTCCTCTCCTGTCATTAACAATAATGGTGTATTAATATTTGAGGCATAATTTATTGGAGAATTACGGTAGTAAGCTTCTGGATTCTCATAAAAAGAATCATTAAAACGGAATTGCATACTTTCAACCGAATTCATTTGTGGCCATAAATACTGACCATTCATGGTATGATAAAAACTTACAAGATCCGTTATTCCAGAACCAGCTATTGCTGTTGCGAACAAATTGGTTTGCGTAATAACAAATGCAGTTTCATATCCTCCAAAGGAATGGCCAGTTATGCCAATATGCTCTTCTTCTACAATCCCTTTTTTGACTACCGCTTTCACACCTGCCTCTATACAATTTAGAGCAGAGATCATCGGGTCACTAAATTGATACCAAATATCTGGCATAAACACCAAAAACCCGTCTGCAGTATAATTTGTATGGCTAAATCCAGCTCCTAAAAACTCTGAAGGATTCTTATAGTGGTGCAAGTCTCTCGATTTTAGTTCATATATATTAACAATCATGGGGTATTTTTCCCCCAATTTATAATTCGCAGGATAAAACAAAGCGCCGCGTAGTTTTTGACCATCTGGCCCTTTGTAATGAATCAATTCTGAATAACCCCATTGAAATTGCTTTTGTTGTAAATTGGTCTCCAATATAATTCTATGGTCAGACATGCCCTTTTCCCAATATCGTAATCTAGGAGGCGTGCTAAATGATTGTTCTAGATATATGAATCCGTCCTTGTTGTGGACTTTTTTCATATTGCTTACATACATATCTTTATAAACCAGATGTTTTAGTTCTTTTCCTCGCTTCCAAAGACTAAATCCTGACGCCATATCTTCACCTATGGATTTAATTAAAACGCCTTCAGATGGTTTGAGCGTACTCTGTTCAAATCTATATTTTTCACTATTAGATGTGTTGACTTTAAATGCATGAGAAGTTGGTTTATATATTCTATATTGTATCTGTTTTTGCCTTCCTTTTGTCAGTTTTTGAGGGGACGTACCATTTGGAGAAAGCAACCAAATATCATATTTATCATAAACTATAAATTCTCTGTCTTGCTCTGTCCATCCTGGAGAACCATAAGCCATAATCGCACCAGAATGGGCATTGTCTTCTTCTCTTTGATAGAATCCAACTCCTATATTCTTGGTAAGATTTGTATGCGTCTTTTTTTTCAAATCATAAACCCACCAATTCTTGTCTTTGAAATAACTAATATACTTTCCACTGGATGAATTAACCATATTAGACTCGTTATTTACTTGATTCTTTAAAAAAAGATTGCTTTCCCCAGTTTCCATATCAGTGAGATAGAAATCTATTTTTGGTGAGTTGCTAAAATGTGGTGCATTTTTTAAAGAATTATAAGACAAAAACTGTTTTTGATCTCCTAATAGTGCTGCTGAAAGTAGGTCATGGGTTTCCAAAAGCATTGTTTTATCTTTCTCTGGCCACCAAACTGCTAATGTTATAGGGTTATACATCGTGAACTTTTGCATTGGATAAATAATTTTATCCCTTGCCTTCCAAACCTGAACAGGAACCTCTGAATCTTTATCTGTTATGTTTTCGGGTTCCTCCTGACTCTGTACATTAAAATAAATTGCAGCTTCATCATCTGTTATTCTTAGCTCATCTAACCAAAATGTTTGAGTTATATGCATCCCCTTTAATGTGTTACTATCCATAGAAGGATTCAAACTTCTTATTTTTGTCTTGCCTCCTTTATTCGTATAATAGATAATCTTATATTTTTTTTGCTTTTCCTCTTTTGATGGCAACTCCTCTAAAAAAACCAAATCAGCTCCTTTTGAACTCCAAATTAATTTTTTATAGCTGTTCGAACCATTCTCTATAATTGTATGTGAAGCAGGATATTTTTCCAACGTACGCACTACAACTGCTTTTTTTACTTCTGTATCTATTATATATACCATATTAGAATTCGTGGGGTTTAACAGGTATTCACTTACTCCTGGAATCATCTCATGTTTTCCTTGCTCCAGATCCATCACCCATAAACTTGAATTCTTCGTATCGGAATCCATACTCTTTCTAACACCTATCAAAAACTTGTTATTCTTAGAAAAATTAAACCTTTCAATACCTTTAACCCATTGCAGATTGCCATTTTTTAAATTCAAAATTGCTAATCCTTTATCCCGAACAATACAGCTAAACCATTTTCCATCATTACTAAACTGAGAATTCGACCCTGAGGGAAAACTAAATTTTCTATCATTTTTAACAGCTGCAACAAACATTGTATCTATGTTATTTTCATAGTTAAGTTTATAGGAGTACCAACGTGCATCGCTTGATATAAAAATATTTCTACTATGCATTGTACTCCACAATTTATAATCTTCGGGAGTTAATAGTTTCTTTTCTAAACTATCCTTTTCAGTAATTGCTTTTTTTTCCAATTTATTAATGTGACTATTATTTGTAGATGATTGAGCCCAACTTTGAATGTTTATCATTAAAAGTAAGAGACTCATAATTCTACATGTTATTTTAATTTGTTTTGCTTTGAAAACCCGCCCTGATACCGGGCAGGCTAACAAAAACAACATACAATTAATCCAAATAATTTTACAGTTGTTTATTATGAAATTCATTAGTAACCTGGGTTTTGGGGAGTTAAATTTGTATTTAGATTGAGTTCTATTTCTGGTATAGGGAACAATATGTCATTTGCATCCCAACCTGGCTTAACTTCAGACAAAACAGATTGAATCTTATCAAATCGTTTTAAATCAAAAAATCGATGTCCGAATTCCGTAAACAATTCAAATCTTCGTTCTTGTAAAATAGCTTCTAAAAGTTCATCTTGTGTTTGTGCTGTTGTATTATTTAGCCCTGCTCTATTTCTTATTTGATTTAAGGCTTCTTTGGCACTTGATAACTCTCCTAAATGTGCCAGTACTTCTGCCTTTATTAAATATAATTCTCCTAAACGGAACACAATAGAATTCTCAACAGATGAACCTGTATTAGAGTATTTATATTTATAAGGATGCATCCAATTTGTAGTACCATCACTAACTGTTTTTATCCAATGGGTTTTTCTCTGATCACCGGCATTAAAGGCATCTATAAAATGTGTACTTAGTGCAGACAAAGGTGGTGGACCTACTGTAAAATTAAAAGTCTCACTTTCCAATGTATTCCCACTGTCAAAAGCTGGGCTCAATTGCCAAATTGTTGCTGTACTCTCTTTTAGAAAAACTTTATCGAGGTCTTGTTCAAAAACATACGTACTTGTTTTATTGAGTACTATAGATGCTTCATTGACAGCCTCCTCCCAATATCCAGCATATAAATTTACCCTTGCAAGTAGTGCATAACAGGCATATTTATTAGGACGCACTCGCGTATAGGAAATATCATCTTCAGGCAAAAGCAATAATGCATCTGCTAAATCAGTCTTAATACGTTCGTATATAGTGTTTAAGGGTGCTCTTTTAGCTTGTTTATTTTTAACATAATCAGTAGTAGTGATGTATGGAACATCTCCAAATATATTTGCTAGGTATAAATGAATTAATGCTCTTACAAACAAAGCTTCTCCTTTTAATTGATTACGATCCTTTACTGGCAAATGAATCGAATTTTCTACACCTTCAAAAACTGCATTGGCAGCATAAATTTGGTTATAACTGCTATTCCATAATTGCCTTACATCGGTGTTTGATACAAGTAGAGTATTGTTATAAAATGCGGTTGTTTCATTTTGAGAACTTCCATAAAAGTCTAGTTCATCAGTATAATTTCCTAATAAATGAGACAAGCCAGTCGAGCCTCCTGTCAACAATCCTTCATCTCTAATTTTCGAATAAATAGCTGTCATTGCCGCATTGGCGGTTGTCTTTTCTTCATAAACTCCTTGAGCCGTAAGTTGAGAATTCGGCAACTCTACATCTACAAAATCATCACATGAGTAGAATGATATTAATGCAATTACTATCAATATTCCCAATATGATTAATCTCCAAATGACTTTAGTATCATATAATTTATTAAGACTATATTTATTGTTATTTTTCATTGTTTCTTCTTTTTTAAATTAAAAACTAAATTTTACACCTGCAGAAAGAATACGTAGGGGTGGTAAAAATCCTGCTGACTTGAATTCTGGGTCAGCACCCTCAAATTTTGTAAAGGTTAGTACATTTTGACCTTCCAAAAAGAATCTGCATTGCCACTGTTTTAGTGGTACTTCATAAGAAATTGAAATATTCTTTAGACGTATATAAGAAGCATCACTAATCGCCCCATCACTTTCAAAATACTTGTAATATGCGGCTACAGCTTCACTGTTGCTTCCGTCAGTAAAAATTGGATAAGAGGCATTATCTCCTGGCTCTTGCCAATGATCTAACACATTAACTGTTTGATTCCCTTGTGAACCTGGAAGCCCAAAATAAATTGCTTCATTATAATTAATTTGCTTTACAAATTGAAACAAAAAATCTAGTTGCCATTGTTTGTATTTTAGTTGATTTTGCAACCCACCATAATATTTAGGATTAAAATCTTTGATGGTTGTTTTATCTTCAATTCCAGTGAGCATTCCATCATCATTCACGTCTTTAAAAGTATAGACTCCTGTTTGAGGGTCTACACCTGTAAAGTGATACACTTTTTGAATATTTAAAGGTTGTCCAATTACGTATTGATTTGCATACGTGGAACTTTCAAGGTCTGGGTATTCTATAAGCTTGTTTTGCGCCCATGTGCTATTGAAATTACTAATCCAGCTAAATTCATTTTTTTGAATATTTATTGTCCGAAGAGTGAGTTCTACTCCCCTATTTTGAACAGTTGCATCCAAATTGGATTGTAAGGATGAAAAACCTGTAGTTCCTGGCAGTGGCATTCCTGACAATTGATTTGAAGAGCGATTATTATACCATGCTGCGGTTAAAAAGATACGGTCTTTGAAAAACCCTGTTTCTAAAGCAAGCTCCATTTTTTTATTTGTTTCCCATCCGAATTCAGGATTGAACAATCTTGCTGGCTGCAATCCAATAGCGCCATTGTAATTTACTCCTGTAGAAACATAGTTGTTTAAATATTGGTAATCACCAATTTGATCGCTTCCTGTAACTCCATAACTTGCTCTTAACTTTCCAAAACTTAAGATTTTACTATTTTCTAAAACCTTTTCTTTTGAAAATAGCCAAGCTGCACCTACAGCCCAAAAGTTGGCAAATTGTTTGCCTGGACCAAATCGGCTAGACCCATCTCTTCTTCCAGTAAGATTCACAATATATTTTTCCTTCCAATTGTAATTCAATCGCCCAAAAAAGGCTTGGTATTTATATTGTGATTCTTCACTTGTGAGTAAATACACATCAGAAGCTGATGCAAGGTTATAAATCAAACTATTACTTGTAAATCCATATGCATACTGTACTAATTGATCTCCTTTTTGTGATTGAAATGTACTTCCTAGCAAGGCTGTTAACTTCCCATTTCCTATTGTTTTACTCCAATTTAATTGAGGTTCAACAATCCATGATTCTCGGGTTGCTTGACTTGCAATAAGGCTTGAGTATTCCGATCCTAAACCCCAGGCAGGATTGTATTCAGTAGATGGAATAGTAGTTGTTTCTTTATTAATAAGATTTGTATATCCAGCACTTACTCTTAATCGCCAATCATCGGTAAACTGATATGACAGCACGGTATTGGCAACCATATCATTGAATTTTACTTCATATAAACCTTCCAGATTTCTTAATGGGTTGTTAAACGTATTATTTTCCCAGTTAAGCGTACCATCTTCATTGTACAATGCTGGAGCATTGGGTGGAATACTTACCACTTCTCTCATTAAATCCATTCTTGGCTGATTGTTCTTTTGCGAGGTATAGCTTACAGATATTGTAGAAGTAAACTTTTCATTTTTGGTTTTATGGTTTATATTTAGCAATACATTGCCTTTTTTATACCCAAAATCCCCTGGGAAAACTGTTGTTTGCTTGTTATAGTTACCACTTAATAAAAATTGTGTTTGGGCTGAACCTCCAGAAATTGAAGATTGAATATCCGTAATTAATGCTGTACCTCCCAATAACTCTTTTTGCCAATCGGTATATCTGGTTTTGTCCCAAGTGCCATTTATATCATAAGCAGAATAAGGGATTTCTGTAACTCCATCATTTGCATAAGCTTCTTCTCGCATTGCAATGTATTCTGGGGTTTTTAATAGCTCCATAAATTGAGTTACCCTACCAACTCCTTGAGAAAACTTCGTTGAAAATCGCATTTCACCTTCTTTTCCTTTTTTAGTTGTTACCAATACCACTCCATTAGCACCTCGAGAACCGTAAATGGCTGTTGCATCTGCATCCTTTAATACTTCTATACTTTCTATTTGACTCGGATTAATGCTACTAAGTGGTGAAGGTTGCGTTGGTAATACTGGAGAATTGATTCCAGTTCCTATTGGGTCTGAAGCATAAGGAACTCCATCAATAATATACAAAGGTCTGTTTCCATCGAATCTTAAACTATTTTGTCCACGAATTTGAACTTCAAAACCTCCACCAGGTACACCAGTTGTTTGTGTAATATTTACACCTGCCATACGCCCTTGCATGCTAGCTAACACATTGGTTACTGGTTGTTTTTCTATAGCTGTAGCTTTTATTTTTGCAATGCTCCCAGTACGCTCACTTTCCTTTACGGAATAATAACCTGCATTTATTTGTACTTCCTGTAAAGTTGTAGTATCTTCGTGTAATTGCACATTGATTTCGGTACGTCCTTCAACGGGAATTTCTATTGTTTTATACCCCATAAAAGAAAAGACTAAGGTATCATTTGGAGCAACCTCTATGGTATAATTCCCATTAAAATGAGAGCTAACACCAATAGCCTTTCCTTTGATAAGTATAGAGACTCCAGACAACACTCCATTTGCATCGGTTACAGTACCACTTACTTTTAAGGATTGTTGTTGTAAATTTGAAACTAACTTATTATTGTGAGCCTGAATTGGTCCAAAATATAAGTAGCATCCAAAAATAAGGGGATATACAACTATTTGTATTAGTTTATTTATTAATCTATTTTTCATTTGTAACTATTTTGTTGTTTTTAACAATTCATTTTAGTATTTTAATTCGCTGAATTAAGCGTACAGCGGATTGTGCAGCCTTTTTATAGTAGTTGATACTGCAAAAGACTGTTTCAATTTCTATGAAAAACAACTGTTTTTTATAGCAGGTAGTTCAGGTATTTAGTTTGTGATTTTGAACTATATTAGTTTGGTGGTATTTATGAATTTTATGTATTCATTGGCATATTTTGTTTGTTAGTTTAACTCTAGAAATAGCTTTTAACAATCTATTTTTACTACTAATTATTTAGTATTTGTACTATCTGATATAATCAGATTAGACAATAGACTGCCTTAAAGCATCTATATATTAGGCTTTTAAAACGTGATTTGCTCGGATACAATTTAAAAATGAAGATTCGTGTGGTTATGAGATAAAAATGATTGCGTAATCCGAAATTGTGTATAACGTCAATCTCATAACAAAGTGCCTATATTGGGTTCTTTGGTTTTTTTATAAAAAGAATGTCGAACACAGAAACCTCAAGTATATGCATATACCTATAGGTTATTAAATGTTTTGATGTACAAAATGCTTGTTGCATGCTAATTAATTTTTAAACCATGTAATTCAAAAAATAAAAACAATTTAAACAATGCTAAGAATAAAAGCGAAGTAGTTGCCTTCATAAAACAAAAAGACATGGAACTCAACTTATTGTATCAGAGGTATTGGCATACCTTACCACGAATAAGAGAGCCCACGCCTAGGTCGCGAGCATCTTACTTATCGTCTCGTGGTTTTAAAAACGCCAATTTTCTGATACGAGATTCAAAGCAACAGCTTCAAATATTTTCTATATGAAGAATTGCAAAATTAATATTTCTTAGGCTAATATAATAAAATATTTTAAATACAGGACTATAGTCCTTAGTTTTTTATTTGCTTTTTAACTCAATTTGTTCATATGCATGATTCACTTGATAAAATAGAACGATTTATAATAATGAAGGTAAGGGAAACTAGAGAAAAGAAAGGACTTACCCAAGTTGATTTATCTCTAGCCATTGGCAAAGGAACTACATTTATATCTGATATTGAGGCTCCTTCAAAAAAAGCTAAATACAACGTTATCCATTTAAACATTATTGCTATGGCGCTTGGATGTTCTTCAAAAGATTTTTGGCCAGACAAACCAATTCTTGAAGAAAAATATTTTTTTATAAATGAATTGAAGTCAAAAAAATGAGAAACCAAACATAGATTAACTTATATAGAAATTATTTATTTTAAATGAACGTTTTTTTAGCTGATATAAATAAATTAACTTGTCATTCAAGTTATAAATTAGTTCAGAAGAAGAGTTGGCGTGAAAACTCTTTTAAATTTGTGAAACACGAGCAAACTTTAAATGTGCTTGAACTTGCATTAGCTTTTTTTATTTAGCAATAATAATATCATATTTTTCTTCAAAAAACTTATCCAATTCAGCTTTGTCATTTTCATTGATAACAAATTCTAATTCCGTTTCATTTAAATCACAAACACCAAAATTTTTAATATAATTGCCATTAAATGAATAATAATCCGAAGTATAAGGTTTGCTGGTAGTTTTGATGTAATACCAGAAAAGTTTTGATTCCATTATTTTTTTTGCAAAAACCATTTCTCTACCAGTATGTCCAATTACAGCCTGTCCATTGTAAAACAGTAAATTTTCATCGGATTCCATTACGAAACTTGGAATTCTATCTGACATTTTCGGGAAAAACAATTTGTTTTCAACTTTTTCTAATGACTGGGTTCTTCCAAAAGCAAACCAATTTTCATATTTTCCTTTTCCTTTATCTCGACTAGCTAGAATTTTCTTTTTCTGTTCGAGATAATTATAAGCTTTTGGATAGGTTTCCTTAACATAATCTTCATCTAGTAAATTTGGTTTGGTATTATTGTCATATGGAAATATCACCTTTTCTTTTAAATTCTCTAACTCAACAGCTCGACTTAATCTATTAGCATTGATAATATCTTTGCAAATCCCTTTCTCTATCTGAAATAAGCTTCCATTTTGAAGATAATAATAATCCTCATCTTCTCTTACAGGATTAAATATGAATATGTCATTCTTAAGTGTAGCTATTCCGTGTCTTGTATTGAATAAGTTTCCAAATGGAATGCCTGTTGATTCTATTTTAGAAATGGTTTCAAAATCATTAAGATTCCAACCACTTTTTGATTCAAGTCCTGAATATGGAATTTTATTAAATTCTTTTTCTCTAGTTGGAAGAGACTTACTTTCTCCCTTGTAATATTTGATATAGTTTTTAGTCTTATTTTCAATAAGACAAACACAAGTATAGGTGTTTTTGGACTTAAAAACTTGTTCTGTACCGAAGTCAATAATTTTGAAACTTAAACTTTTAGTTTTAAAGTACTCTCGAAGGTTTCTACCATTTAAACTCTTGTAAAAAGTATTCATTGTAATTAAACCAAGAACTCCATTCTCATTTAAGTTTTCTATTCCTAATTGAAAAAACGGGATATATAAATCGGCATTACCAGAATTACTAACTTCAAATTTTTGAATTTTATCAATTGTTTCTCTGGTCATATTTTTTGCACAGACATATGGAGGATTTCCTAAAATTATATCGAATCCATTAAAATCTTCTAATTGATTTTTCCAATTAAATGTTAGTGCATCATCAGTAAATAGATTTGGTGAGAATTCTTCATCTTCTTTCTCAGAAAGAGCCAAAACAGACAAAAGAATTTTTGTTCTTGTAGTTGAATAATTTTGAATATCTAAGCCATAAATATTATTTTCAAATATTGATTTATATGACAACTTGGTGATTTTTTTTAGTTTTTTGGCAGCAGTAAGAAGAAATCCTCCGCAACCACAAGAAATATCAGCAATTTTCAAGTTATTAATATTACTTTTTGAAGTGTAAAAAGCACGATTTGTAATATATTCCCTTATGTATTTTGGAGTGTAAATAGCTCCATTAATTATTCTGTCTGATGGAGAAATCACAAATTCAAATAACTCAATCAATGCTTCTAAATCAAATTTTGGAATTTCAGTATTTATAACTAGAATAAAATTGTTTAGTTTTTTGTATTCATCAATGTTCTCATTAGTTATTATCAATGATTTTATAAATGAATTTTTAAGAACATTAATTTTATTTATTTTTAAAAAAGCAGACACAATAAGCCTGTCCACATCAATTGGAGTAGTGGAATAGGATTTTAAATATTTAAAAACTTGTTGTTTCACTTAATTATTGGTTTACTTTTAGATATTTCAAATAAGTAATAAACTCTTCTGCTAGTTCACTATGTATTATTCTTAGGTCGTTTTTTATATCTTTATTTTTAGGATTCTTTATTTCATTTTGGAGTTTAAATAACCTGTCATAAATTTCGTCTAATTTCCAAATTAGGCTATATCTAGATAAGCCTAAATTAAGTTTAGAATGCATATATAATGCTTCTTTGGAACTGTCTTTAGGCAAAATTTCGCCACCTTTGCCTCTTTTAAAATGGTCATTAAAATCTACATCACAAGGGTCGATATAATCACCTTCATCATCAGATTTTAGTATATTAACATAAGAACAACAATATACAAGATTCGAGTATTCAGTTGCTAATTTAGGGTTTTTAGAAAATGGTTTAAAATGGTCTATATGAAAGTTATTTTTGCCTCCGAACCAAAAATCTGGACAATCAGTATAACCACATCTTTTATTAAAATCATCTGCTAAAAAAGGTTTAAAACTTCTGTAGCTTTTATAAACTTTAGAACAAGTTCTTTTTGGGCTTATATTTCTAAATTTATTTGGCATTGTCTCCTAGCTTATTTAATAATGTATCTACTTTATTCAAAATATTATCTAATCTCGTTGAGTTAGATAATGTCTTAAATTCGCTAGGAATTGAATTTCTCGCGTCAATTGATTTTTCAAGAAAATCATCAAGAAAAATTATTCTATTTTCGATTTCAATATCAGCTTCGCCTGCTTCTCTTACTTTTACTAACTCCGTTAATTCATTTTTTGAATTGTCAATTCTCTTCTGATAATGTTCTATTTGGCTAATTACTCTGTCTAGAAATTGAGCTTTTGCTTTTCCTTCTCCTTCTTCTTTTTTATAAAGAATGTTTTTAACGTATACAATATTTACATCATCACTTTGGTTTACAGCTTCATCATCTAATGCCGTTAGAACAAAACAAGGAAAATGATTTCTAATTGATTCAAATTCTTCAACTAAGTCAACACCGTTATAAGGAACGTTGTAATCAATATCTGTTTTCATTTCGTTTAATCGAAAATCCGAAATGAGCGCATCTGGTGCTAATTTGATGATATAATCAATCATCTCTTCTTTATCCGCTAAAGGAAGTTGTGTAATAGCTTGTAGTTCTATTTTCGCTGGAAAATTTTCTACAAAATCTTCGAAGTCCTCCAAAGTTTCTTTTTCTTCATCGATAAACAATAATTTATACATAATCTATCTTTTATATTTTATTGGAAATGTTATTCTAAGGCCAAACCCTATCTCTGGGTATAAAAGTTAAGTCTTGCCATCATTTTCTTCTACTATAGATTTTATTAACCACATTCCTAAACCAGTTCCTTCTTCTTCTCCAGTGTGTAGATTTCTTCTTGTTGTATAAAGAGGTTCAAAGATAACTTCAGGTTCGCTAATATCCTTTGATAATCCAGGACCGTTATCATAATAATCTACTATTATTTCTTTTGACGTGCTCGAAACTTTAACTTTAATTACTCTACTTCTTTCTTCTTTCGATATTATAAATGCGTCAATGGAATTCACAAACAAATTGTTAAAAATACTATCTATATCAATTTCAAATACACGCATATCGAGATCTTCGATTTCGGTAATATCCATAGAAATCCCTCTGTCACTTAAAACTGTGTCCCAGTCATTTTTAAAATTTAAAAAATAAGGTTTTAAGAATAATTGTTTTCGTTTTCTTTTGTCTTTCCGCGTAGCACCTAACGAAAAATTCAACCAGTTTTGGAGTTTTAAATCTTGTTTTTTTATCCTTTCAATTTGTTTGAATGGATTTTTACTATCTCTAATTTCTGTATAATCTGATTCTGATATTTTTTCCAACATCAGAGTTTTAAGCTTTTCTGTTCTAGATGCTAAAACATCATTTAATTTGCTTAAATCGTGACTAAAAGAAGCAAGAACAATTCCACTACTGGCTAATCCTCTTAGAATTTTTTGTTCGTCTTTTAGTTTTTCAATTTCTTCCTCTTTTCTATTTAATTCACTTGCAAGAATTTCTTTTTCTTTATCTGATTCTGTTTGAGGTTCTTCCTGTGCTTTGTTCTCCGTAGAGTTATTATCTTTTGATTCTTTTTTTGCTCTACTTTTTGCGATTATTTCATTTTTGAGTTTTTCAGCTTTCTCTCTGTCTCGTTCTGGACCATATAAAATATTGTCATACTCATCCATTTCTCTCGCAATATATGACCTGTCTTTTTCAAATTCGGAAATAATTTCTGCAATCAATAATGTGAAAATTTTAAATGTTTTATTTTCTTGAAGCCCTTCACGACTTGATTTGTCCTCGAAGTTTACATTTGTTAGTCTAGAAATACTTATTGCACCAGCAACATTTTCTGGTTCAACTTTATATCCGCCTTCTTTTTTTGCTATACCTGCTGGACTTGTTGATTTTCTATTACCTAAACCTAACCAATCGAAAGCTACATTATTAACTTCTCCATAAGGTCTTACTCTGAAATTGTCCCTAAAAAGCTTAATTCCTCCGAATTTATTCAGCCAATCTTTTCTATTGTGAGACATAAAGTTTCTGTTAAAAAAACGTTTGGAATCAACTGAATTAGTTGCTCTTTTTAAAAAATAAAAAGTAAAGTCAAAAAGACCAATGTTATCAAAGATATTATCCTCATCAATTTCTTTAAAGCCTTTTAGTAAATTTGAAAAAGTTGTTGTTTTAGACCAAAATCCCTTAATAAAATCTGATTTTTTGTAATTTTCTTTTAGCATCGCTTCCCTTTGGAAAAAACCGTTTGGAATCAACTCTACATTATACTCATTTCTATAAACTGTTATTTTTACATTTTGATTTTCATCAGCTGAGGCAACCAATTTGTAATCAAAATCATCACAAATTGAACCTAGAACTTCTCCATATTTTTCAGGAAGTAAAGAACTAAAAACATAAATTTCAAAACCTCCACTTTCTTTTGGTGGAACTAGAACTTCTAAATCAGAATATACTTGGTCAACAAAATAATCTTCCCAGTTATCTCTTAAGTCATTGATTTTTAATATTGTTCCGAATTTAAATTCTTCTTCTGATTCAATCTTAGACAAATACTCTGCAGGAATCACTTTTAATAATTCCTCTTTCAAGTTGTCAGTATCCAATCCTATTAAAATTGCTCCTACTGAGTCTATTGTTTTATAATCCCCTTCAAAATCTTCCCAGTTTACTATCCATTTATAACCATTGTTATCTGTGGGATTTCCATCAATATCAGTGTCAGGTGCTTGTATTTCAGGATTTGAATTAAATATGGTTGTCATTTCACATTTACCTCCTAATCTATCTAGTGCAAAACGCCCAATTCCTTTAGCACCTGCCTTTACTCTGCCTGATTTAGTGAAGATGCTATTTGCCTTATTGTCCGTACCAATAGTCATCCAATGATCACGTATAATATTTTGAGTCATTCCTTCTCCTGCATCAATTATATAAAGAGAGGAGAATTTTGAAATTAAAGTTTTGAATTGACTTTTCTTATTATCATCAACATCATTTTTTATAGAATACAATTCAAAATCTTCTTGAAACTCGTAAATATCTGAAATTAAAGATTCTTCTATTCCTTTATTTATAAGCTCATTAAAATGTGCTTCATCAATTTCATTTAATAATGTGGAATATTTATTGTCAAAGTATACGATACAAATTTTACTGTCTGCGTCATATCCATTTTTCACTAATTCAATAATGGCTCCTTTTGAATTAGCAATATTTTCTCGCCCAATCAACCTAGCGGTTCTTGCAGAAACTTTAAATGGAATTCTATTTGCGTTCTGATTATCCATTTTATTCGTTGAATAGATTAGTTAGTTTAATATCTAAAACTTCAGCTATTTTTAAAAAAGTTTTGATTGGTGGTTGAACATCGTTAGTACACCATCTAGACACAGTAGCTTCATTTTTTTCCAATTGTTCAGCTAACCATTTACTACTTAGGTTTTTTTCAGCTAGTACAACTTTTAATCGATTGATATTGACTTTTTTACTCATATAAATTGCATATTGTGTAAATATATTAACTTATTGCTAATAATATTTACATTTTCAAAGATATATTATGTTATTTTCGAATTAAGAACCAAAACTTTATTTAACGCATTAAAAGAAAGAAAAAAATTAGAGCAACCTTTTAAAACTTTTACAGATTGCTACAATAAAAAATCCAATCAACATTTCTTTATTTTCTATACAAATAAAGGCTCTCAAATTAATGAAAGCCTTTAAAAAATTGCTATGAAAAAGATAGAGTATTTAAACTCTATAAATCAAATATAATATAATAATTAGATACTGGATAGTTAATTTAAATTGTTATGCTAAAAAAAGAGTCAGAAATAAAAAGGCATATTACGGTATGTAACTTAAATTTAACATAGAACTGTTGATAAAAAAAATTAACTGTATGAGATATTGATTGTCACTAAACACCTATTTTCATTATTATAATTACCCAAATAAAGAGTTCACTTCCCTATAAATTCGTTCAAAATTCAATCGTAATTCTACATCTGAATAGTTTGTATTTTTTTCAGGCATTTTCCGTTTAACAGCTTGTAATCTAGATTGTACCCTTTTACCTTTACCATCAGTAAAAGCGATAAATTCCTTCTGTAATCACAACCTACAAACTTCCATTTCTCCCAATTGAACTCTAACGTTATTGTTAATTCATTGATGTTAAGAAATTTAATTTAGAATGATTTATCAGCATAGATAAATTTAATCAATTGCAGAAAACTAACACAGAAGGTTTCATATACCCTATTAACAACAAACTCCTCATTAAATCGATTGATCAAAATCTTTAATATTTTCTTTCCCTCTCGCTTACAACTATTTCAACTTTGTTAAAATTCTAAATAAATAAGGATTTACTTATTTAGTTTTAATGCATATAATTCTATAATTATTATTTTTAACTATTTAATAATTACATAATTATTAGGCTCAATTGTTATTGCTCCAAGTAAAACTTTTTCGTTCTTTTCTAAACTAATTTCCACGTTGTTTTCACTAAAGTTGAAATAGCATTTAATAGTTTCACCATTATATGCTCTTTTAAATAAAATCAAATTATTTGAAAACGACAATTGTTCATACGTACCGTATTGTAAAACTGGCTCTGAATTTCGCAATAAAATTAGTTTCTTATACTCATTTAACAACGAATTTCTATTTTTCTCTAAAGTAGTAACATTTAAGTAAGTGTAATTTTCATGAACCTTAATCCACGGTTTATTAATTGAAAATCCAGCATACTTTTCACTACCCCATTGCATTGGACTTCTAGATTTATCTCTATTGAATTCATTTCCAATTTTCAATGCTTCATCTTTAGTTTTCCCTTCATTAATAGCTAAATTAAAGTGTGTACGACCTTGAACATCCATCATTTCTTCTAATGAATTGGCATTAATACTTTTCATTCCAATTTCTTCTCCATAATATATAAAAGGAACTCCCTTTGCCGTAAGCATTAATGCTGCTAAAGTTTTAGCTCTTTCTAAATTATTATTAGCTAAACGACTTATTAAACGTGGCATATCATGGCTTCCGAAAAACAACGTTGGATAATTGCTCATATTATTTTCCATACTTTGTAATTCATCAAATATCCGTTGCGCTGAAAATTCAGAAATACTTCCAAAATTAAAATTGAATACTACATCTAATAATTCTGTACCTTGGTATTGCTTTAGCACTTCAATTTTATCACTTCCAATTTCACCAACAATAAAACGATTATCGAATTCATTAATAGTTTTTTTAATGGTTTTCATAGCTTCTTTAACACCTTTCTGATTAATATCATACAGGTGTTTTTGATTTCCATTTTCATCTGTTGGATTGTCGAGAGTAATGCCTTCAGTAGTTAAAAAATTAATTACATCCAATCTAAATCCATCAACACCCAACGCTAACCAGAACCTAAAAACATCTTGAATTTCTTCTACAACCTTCGGGTTTTGCCAATTAAGGTCAGCCATTTTTACATCAAATTGATGGTAGTAATGTTGATTTGTAACACTGTCTAATTGCCAAGCTGAACCTCCAAAAAAAGATTCCCAATTATTGGGTGCATCTTTCCAAATATAATAATCTCTGTAAGAATTATCTTTAGATTTTCTGGATTCTTGGAACCATTTATGTTCCGTAGAAGTATGATTAACAACCATATCCATTATTACTTTAATATCTCTTTTATGCGCTTCAGAAATAAATTTCTTAAAATCATTTAAATCACCATACGTCTCATTTATTTGCTTATAACTACTTATATCATAACCATTATCTACCATTGGAGATTTTAAGAAAGGTGTTAACCAAATCCCTTTAATTCCCAAATTTTGAATATAATCTAATTTTGAAGTTACTCCTTTAAAATCGCTATAACCATCTCCGTTACTGTCTTTGTAACTCGGCATATAAATTTCATAGAAGACCGTTTCTTTCCACCAAGTTTCTTTAGTGCTTTCAGCTTTTTTTGTGCTACAAGAAAATGTTATAAATAAGAACAATGTAAATATGGATAATTTTAATGATTTCATTTATTTATAATTTTAATGATTTAGAAAAAATGTTTACATATATGCTACAATAATTTCATTTACATAATATTTTCCATTTTTAACTACTACTTTTGAACCGGTTGGAATTTCAACAATTAACCTTGAAGATTTTAGTGGTATTG
Organism: Lutibacter sp. A64; assembly: GCF_022429565.1. Lineage (NCBI taxonomy): Bacteria > Pseudomonadati > Bacteroidota > Flavobacteriia > Flavobacteriales > Flavobacteriaceae > Lutibacter > Lutibacter sp. A64. Next base: position 454,129 of record NZ_CP092487.1, on the reverse strand, counting down.
TTATTTCCATAGATTTATACACATTTTTAGCAATTACTTGATGAGATATAGCATCGTATAAATCTATTTTTTTAGTATTTTTAGTTGTGTAAGTTACTATCTTTTCTTGTTGGTTAGAATTGTAAAGTAAAAATGTAGGATAGGCATCATTACGGTAAAAATCAGTTGCCAAACAATCTAATTTTAAAATTTCTGGCACATTAGTTGTTTCAATTATTGCACCTGCAATACCTACATGTCCACTTCCATAAACACTAAATTGAGAAACATCTGGGTTTCCTTCTACCCAATGAGGCCCATCACCAATAGCTATTGGAGCTTTCAAATTTTCATATTCTTCAAAATGAGATTCTTTTATTATACCTTCATAAGCTATTACACCTTTTGTATGATGTTTAAGCTCTGGAATTGATTGATGTTCATCTGCAATTTCATAAGGGTAAAAAAGTTTTAAAGCATTACTTGCATTTAACATCCATTTTCCAATAATATTGGCATATCTCGAATCATATCTAACCATTGGAACCACTGGCCACATGGTATCATACGTATTCATTAAAAAACCAAATCCTCCGTGATCAACTGTACTTCCAACTATTCCAGACACATCATATCCATTCCAATTATCGGCTAAAACTCCCCAACCTTCTCTGCAATCTGGCGTTCCGTTAAACGTCCATTCAATAATTTTGGTATAATCATAATTAGTTCCCTCCTCAGCATTTAAACGTGCTGCAACATAAGCTCCAAATGGCATTAAAATTTCATAAAACCTATTGTCTTGTTGAGCTAAAAGTGCTTCTAAAGATGATTTAGCTCCTTCTAAATATTTAGGATCTTGAAATTTCTGATACGCTGCATACAAAACATACGCATGACCTGCTGCTGCATCCTCTTGCTTGCAAATCCAATTATCCTTAGGTTCTAAAGTTGAATAATCAAAAAAGGAATGTTGATAATTACCAGCTAAAATAGAATCTGCCTTGTAAAATTTATCTGCAACAGATTTCATAATAATTGTATAATCTTTTTCTTCAGGATAAAAATTAGCTACTCCGTAAAATAAAACATTTGGATATACATCATACCACCAATCTCTTGCATAACCACCACCTAATAAAGCTACTTCTGGACTGGTATTATTCATTACAATATCCCAACCTGTTTCAGAATTAAAATAATTCTTTAACATACCTACATAATTTTTACCATTTTGATTTGATTTATCAATTCCAACAAGTGATGCTCCAAACACAGAACCAATAGTTGCTAGCGATTCGTGAAAAATACCATTATTATTTTCGGGTCCTTGTCTTAAATCTCCCATAGCTGTGTATATTCCAAAAGTTTCTTGATTGAAATTTTTTCGTGTATTATCACTCCAAATTAATGGCCAATAATCTCCTATCTGAGTATCATCGAAGACCAAAGAATCATAACCTTTTGCTAAAGTTTTAAAGTCAATTATTTTAAAAGGTTGTGGAATGTCAGGCATCGCATCAACACGATCTAATGTAAGTTGTTGAATTGGATTCTCTATTTTTAATTTAGACTCTTTAGTTGTACAAGAATTAAGACCTAAACTAAGTACTAAAATTACTATATATATTATTTTATACATTTTACTGAGTGATTTTATTTTCTGTTATAACTATTTCTTTTTCCAAAGTTTCTTGTTGTTTTAAAAGTTGTTTTGCTATAATTATTGAAAACAACTGAAGTACCCCAATAATTAATAAAGCATACCTTAATGCTATATCTGCATTTATAAAAAAAGCAATTATCAAAAAAGTACCTGCACCAATAAAACGCCCGACAAATAATCCAAATTCATGATTCAAGATATAAGAAAATTCATTTCTATTTTCAATTTTTGACAATACATCAATTACTTTTAACTGAATTGGAAAATAGGCAATATCTAAAACTGGTCTCGCTATTAACAAAAGGAACATAAAAAGGATGACCCCTGTTGAGTTAAAAAGTAATCCATTAAAAAATGAAGCCATAAAAAAGCAAATTAAACCAACTGAAAAAATAACTAATCTGTGTTTGGGTTTTGATAGTTTTCCTAAAATAAGCATTATTACAGCTGCAATAACTGCCCCTATCGAAATAGCCGAACCTAATGCTCCTTCGGAATTAAAAAATTTCATCATTAACATAGCCGGTGCAGTTACTATAAAACCTTGGGCTAACCCTTTTAAAACAGATAGTTGAAGCATTTTTCCCCAAAGTTTATGAAATTTAAAATATAGAAACTTCTCGCTCTTTGGTTTTTCATAAGTTCCAAAATGAAATACTATGGAAGCAATAATAGTAATAATAAAAACAATAGTTGTTATAACTCTGTAGCCAGAATTTACGGCTTCATTTGAACCAATACCAGAATCACTATTACCTTTCATTAAATACCACCCAATTAAAACAGGTACTGTTGATGCAATAATTGTATAAATAAAGGTTTCTAACCCATAATAAAAATTCCGGGTTCTATCTTTTGTAGTTGAAAGTACTAAATAATCTCTATTCGCCCAATACAATCCAAAAGACATTCCCATAATTAAACCAGCAGACATCAACCCAAAATAACTAATTTCATCTAGAGACATCATAAATACCATTGAAACTCCGCTAAGTAACATACCTAATGAAAACAATCTTTTTACATTAATTTTATTTAACAAATACCCATTAATTAAAAATGTAATTGGAATTCCAATATAAATAGCCAATTGATATAAAATAACTTTTGATGGATCATTTGAATTCCTCATAATATATGAAGCTACAAAAATATCTATGACTGGTAGTACAAACGCATAAATTGTATTGGTAATTATTAATATTTTTGCACTTCTTGTAAAATCTCTTAAACCTACTTTAGCTAAATCCATAATTATTGTCCTAGTGTTTTTAAAATTTCTTTAATAGAGAAAGTTGCCAATCCTACAAATTCATCTGCAGCTCCGTAATACATATTAATTAAATCTCCGTTAACTTTATGACCATTTGTAAAAATTACTTCTCCAAAAAAGCCTGTTAATTCATATACTGCTGATGGTTCCATTATTGGTTCTTCAGATCTTGAAATCACCTTAGAAGGATCTTCTAAGTCCAATAAAATCACGCCTAAACAATACCTGTTTTTTTCTGTTGCCCCATGATAAATTTCTAACCAACCTTTCTCAGTTTTTATAGGTGCTGCTCCTGCCCCTAAACGTTTACTATCAAATTTTCCTTGTCGTGTTTTTGCTATACACTTATGATTACCCCAATGAATAGCATCCGGAGACTCAGCTAACCAGATATAATTACCGCCCAATTCAGGACTGCTAGGTCTATGTAAAGCATAATATTTACCGTTTATCTTTTCTTCAAAAATGGCACAATCTTTATTGTGCGGGCTGAAAATCATTCCTTTTTTTTCGAAATTTTTCCAATCCTTTGTGGTTCTTAAACCTACTCCAACTCCATTAACAGAAACCATTGTATAAGTCAAATGATATATGTCTTCAATTTTTGAAACTCTGCAATCTTCAATCCCATAAGATTCGTATTCACCTTCTCCAAAAAGTGAAGGATATTCTTTAGATTCTTTAAAAATTATTCCATCATCACTAAAAAGCAATCTTAAATGAGAAATTGTTGTTAAATAATCCATTCCATCATAATTAATCACTCTAGCATCTGAGGCATCTAATTTGGGATCATTTAGTTTAAAATCTATAATTTCAACAGTTCCTTTACTATTATAAATAGGAACAGATAACATTCCTTCTTTTTGAATTGTTCGTTCTGCGACACGAACAAGAAGTCCTATTTTCCCGTTAAATTCAAACACACCAGGATTTAATAAACACTCAATAATCATGCTTTTATTACTAGGTTTCAAATCTTTTGGAGCTAATAAAGGATTGTGTTTATATCTTTTTGCAATATTTGCCATATTCCTATTTTATATTAATTAATTTTTTTAATTGTAATTCTAATTTATTTTTAAAGAATTATTTAACTTTTTCTAGTTCCAGTAAAATCAATAAACTTTCTATGGTTGATTCAGCCCCAGAGTTTTTATTCACTTCATTTTGACCTGTAACACCATCAAAACAAACTCCGTTACTTGGGT
>NZ_CP092487.1:0-142500 GCF_022429565.1 Lutibacter sp. A64 | reverse complement strand
GAATTAATTAGTTTATAAATTAACTTATTTCTAACTACCTCAACACTTTCATTATAATACGTTGCCCATTTATAATCTTTATACAACTTTTTAATTTCTTTGAGTCGTAAAAGCGCAAACTCTAATGTCATTAAAAAAGGTGTAGTTTTATCTTCTCCTTTAAATCTATAAATTTTTGGCTCATTTGTTTTAGCTTCAACAGCTATATAAAAATATTTTTCTTTTGAATTTAAGGGATAAAAATCAGACCAATTTGCATAACCAACATAATAAATTTGATTTTTATAAGCTTCAACACCTTTAATTTTCCATTTACAATTGGCTACTCTTCCCCAATGATTTGAATAGCGGTAAACGCCTTTTTCGGTATAAAAATATAAACTTCCTGATTTACTTTTGTAATGAATTTCTCGTTGTTTAAAAAAATTGAGCGATTTTATTTCAAATTCACAGTAGGTATGCTTAAAAAAATTAAATTTATGAAAATTCTTCAATGCGTATTTTAAATTAAAATGTATTAAATCAATAGATTTTCAAAAATACTAATTAATAAGCTTAGAAATTATATCTTTAACAGGTAAAATTGTAGTTGTATGTTCTATACTTGGACCTGCAACCCATACCGTTTTATAAGTTGCTTTAGTTGCTGCTTTTTCGGTTGCTCGCATTCCTATTGAAAATCGAATCATTTTTACCCATTTTTTCAACTTTTTGTTTTTATTTAGAATACGTTCTATCCAAGTTTGTTTCGTTCCAATTTTTTGAACATACGAAGTGTTTATTACTGTGCAAGGTGTTCCGGATATACGTTCTGTCATTACAATATCTTTTGAACCATAAGTGACACAGGCTTTTTTATATTCTTCGGTAACACCAGCTTCAACTGAAGCAATAAAAGGGCTCCCTACAGAAACTCCTCCAGCACCTAAACTTAACATTTTATAAATATCGTTAGTACACCCTACTCCACCTGCTGAAATAATAGGAATTGTACAATTTTGAATTAATTCTGGAATTAACACTTCTGGAGAAGTATTACCTCTATGACCTCCAGCTAAATTATTTACGGCAATAATGGCATTGGCACCTAATTTCTCTACCTTTTTTGCAAATTTTAAATCAGTTACATCACATAAAACTTTGATATTATGCTTATGTGCTTTTTTAATAGTTTCTTCAGGATTTCCTAAAGAAGTTATAATAAAATCAACTCCTTCTTCACAAATAACTTCTAATTGATCTTTATATTTAATATTAGACTTGTTTACAATTAGGTTAAAACCAAACGCTCCACCAGAAACTTTAGCCGCTTTTAATTCTTTTATTGCAGTTCTTAATTCTTCTAAAGTTCTATAATTTAATGCAGGAATACAACCCGCAATCCCTCCTTTCATAGCTTCTATTACCATAGCTGTATTTGAAACTAAAAACATAGGCGCTTGAATTATTGGGTAGGTTATATTTAAAAGCTGTGTAAGTTTTGCTGATTTCATATATCTGGTTTTTTCAAATATAAGAAATAGTTTGTTATGCATACATACTAAAACAATGTATCAAATATCAATAACTTCTAATTTAGTTTTTCTATAACTTATATATACTCTTACTTCTTGTTAAATATTAATTTAAAACTATAACTAAGCTTAATTTACAACATAAAAAAACTGCCTAAAAGTTTTAACTTTTAGACAGTTTTTTAATTTATTAAAAGAATAAATCTTATTTATCTTCTTTTACTTCTTCAAAGTCTACATCTTCTACATCGTCACCTTCATTTTTAGGTTGCGCATCACCAGCACCTCCTGTTGGAGCTCCTTGAGGCTGACCTTCTTGTTGTGCTTTGTACATTTCTTCACTTGCAACTTTCCAAGCTTCGTTTATCTTTTCCATTGCAGTATCAATTTGTGCAATATCTTTAGATTCGTGTGCTTTTTTAAGTTCTGCTAAAGCTGCTTCAATTGGATCTTTTTTATCTGCTGATAATTTATCACCAAACTCTTTTAATTGTTTTTCTGTTTGGAAAATCATAGAGTCTGCACCATTAATTTTTTCAGCAATTTCTTTAGCATTTTTATCTGCATCTGCATTTGCTTCTGCATCTGCTTTCATTTTTTTGATTTCATCTTCAGTTAAACCAGAAGAAGCTTCAATTCTAATATCTTGAGATTTACCAGTAGCTTTATCTGTTGCAGAAACTTTAATAATACCATTTGCATCAATATCAAAAGTTACTTCAATTTGTGGTACACCTCTTTGTGCTGGTGGAATTCCATCTAAATGGAAACGACCAATAGTTTTATTATCTGCTGCCATTGCTCTTTCACCTTGTAATACGTGAATTTCTACTGATGGCTGATTGTCTGCTGCTGTAGAGAATACTTGCGACTTTTTAGTTGGAATTGTTGTATTAGCTTCAATTAACTTAGTCATTACATTCCCCATAGTTTCAATACCTAAAGATAAAGGTGTAACATCTAACAACAATACATCTTTTACATCTCCAGTTAACACACCCCCTTGAATAGCTGCTCCAATTGCAACAACCTCATCTGGATTTACTCCTTTTGAAGGTGCTTTTCCAAAGAATTTTTCAACTGCATCTTGAACAGCTGGAATACGTGTTGATCCACCTACCAATATAACTTGATCAATATCTCCTGTAGATAAACCAGCATTATTTAATGCAGTTTTACAAGGCTCTATAGTTCTTTTTACTAAATCATCAATTAATTGTTCAAATTTAGATTTAGATAATGTACGTACTAAGTGTTTTGGTCCACTTGCAGTAGCCGTTACATATGGTAAATTAATTTCTGTTGATGCTGAAGAAGATAATTCTATCTTCGCTTTTTCAGCTGCTTCTTTTAGACGTTGTAAAGCCATAGGGTCTTCACGTAAATCCATATTTTCGTCAGCTTTAAACTCTTCAGCTAACCAGTCTATAATTTTTTGATCTACATCATCACCACCTAAGTGTGTATCTCCATCGGTTGAAAGCACTTCAAAAACACCATCTCCTAATTCTAAGATAGAAACGTCATGTGTTCCACCTCCAAAGTCAAAAACAACAATTTTTTGATCTGTTCCTTTTTTGTCCATACCATACGCCAATGCTGCAGCAGTAGGTTCGTTGATAATACGACTCACTTTTAAACCTGCAATTTCACCTGCTTCTTTAGTTGCCTGACGTTGTGCATCATTAAAATATGCTGGTACAGTTACAACAGCTTCATTAACTTCAGCTCCTAAATAATCTTCAGCAGTTTTCTTCATTTTTTGAAGCACCATTGCTGAAATTTCTTGAGGTGTGTATAATCTTCCATCAATATCTACACGTGGTGTATCATTATCTCCTTTTACAACTTTATAAGGTACACGTTCTGCTTCCATTTTAGATTCAGAATATTTATTACCCATAAAACGTTTAATAGAATAAATAGTTTTTAATGGGTTTGTAACCGCTTGCCTTTTTGCTGGATCTCCTACTTTACGTTCTCCACCTTCAATAAATGCTACAATAGAAGGTGTAGTTCTTTTTCCTTCTGCATTAGGAATTACAACAGGCTCATTTCCTTCCATTACAGAAACACAAGAGTTGGTAGTTCCTAAATCAATTCCTATAATCTTACTCATAATTATATATTTTTATTATTTAATTTTTTTTAAACTTACAGTTACAATTAAACAATGTTTATGCCATTACAAATTTCTATGTCAATATGTCATAACTTCATATACGAAAGCTTTTAAATGTCATTATTCTGTCTGTATATCTGTTTAAATATTTATTATAAATGACAAAACTATAAACTAATAGTATATATTTGCGGGTTAAAAAACTGAACAATGGAGTGTATTTCTATTTTTGATATGCTAAAAATTGGCATTGGTCCTTCAAGCTCTCATACCTTAGGCCCATGGAGGGCTGCAGAACGCTGGATAAACCACTTAAAGAAGGAAAATCTTTTTTCTGAAATAACTTCTGTAAAAGTAGATTTATACGGTTCGCTATCTTTAACAGGAAAAGGACATGCTACAGATTTAGCTGTAATTTTAGGTTTAACAGGTGCCGACCCAGAATATATTCCTACAGAAGAAATAACGCCTCTAATTTCTAAAATTAAAGAAACACAACAATTAAAATTTGGAAATAGTATTACCATTGATTTTAATCCATTAACCGATATTGTTTTTAACAAAGAATTTTTGCCTTTTCATGCAAATGCCATGAAATTTACAGGCTTTAATAATGCCAAAGAAATATCAACCGATATTTACTATTCTATTGGTGGTGGTTTTGTTGTTAGAGAAGAATTAATTCATGCTAAAGAAAATATTGAAATTTTTAAAACATTTCCTTATTCTATACAAAAAGCAACAGAATTAGAACTTTATTGCAAACAAGAACAATTAAAAATTTCAGAAATTGTTTTAGAAAACGAACGCTCTTTAAGAACCGATAAAGAAATTGACTTTGAAATAAAACGAATTTGGGATACCATGCTTGAGAGCATGTATATTGGTTGTCATACTGAAGGTATTTTACCTGGTGGATTAAAAGTTAGAAGACGCGCTTTTGATATGCATCAAAAGTTAAAAGAAGATAAAATTTATAGTACACCAAATGAATGGTTACAAGCTATTAGAAATACCGAAGTTAAATTTCGTCAAATATTAAAATGGGTAAGTTGCTTTGCTTTAAGTGTAAACGAAGTAAATGCCTCACTAGGTAGAGTTGTAACGGCCCCCACTAATGGAAGTGCTGGTGTAATACCTGCAGTATTAATGTACTATTTAGTTATAGAAAATCACGAAGCTTCCTTTAAACACATAAAACAATTTTTATTAGTTGCTAGTGAAATTGGCAGCTTATTTAAAAAGGGTGCTACAATATCAGCAGCAATGGGTGGTTGCCAAGCAGAGATTGGTGTTTCATCCGCAATGGCTGCAGGTGCTTTAACCGAATTACTTGGCGGAACACCTGAGCAAGTTTTAATGGCTAGTGAAATTGCAATGGAACATCATTTAGGGTTAACTTGTGATCCCATAGGTGGTTTAGTACAAATACCTTGTATTGAACGTAATGCAATGGGAGCAATTAAGGCAATTAATGCAGCTGAATTAGCTTTAGAGTCAGATAGTTTAAATGCCAAAGTACCACTTGATAAAGTAATTTCTAGCATGTGGGAAACTGCACAAGATATGAACTCTAAGTATAAAGAAACCTCTGAAGGTGGATTGGCGGTTGGAGTAAATCTTTCAGATTGTTAACCTAATTTTCACGTTAAACAAATTATATTTTTTATATTTGGTAAAAGAAATATTAACTTTAATAAAAAAATTCGTTACTCATGAGTAAATTAGATGAAAAAATAGCACTTTATGAAAGTGAAATGAAAAAGTTAGGAATCAGTTTTGATGCTGATTTATTAGCTAAGGTTACTAAAGGATTAGGACCTTCTATTTATAAAAAAGATGCTGAAACTGTATCTGGATCAGATCCTAAAGAATTAGCTACAGTAAAAAACAACTTCCTAATAAAAAAATTAGGTCTTTCAGATAGTCCTGAATTAGATGCCGCTATGGAAAAAGCTGTTGAAACTATGGGTAAATCTAACAGAAATAAATACAGAGCTATTTTCTATTATATTTTAGTGAAAGAATTTGGAAAAGAATCTATTTACTAGACTTAAAAAAATTTAATAAAAAGACTGTTTAAAAAACCGTCAATCTGAATTAATTTCAGAAAGATGGATATTTTTTCAAACAGTCTTTTTTTAGTTAATAATCATAAGAACTTTCATCTGCTATATCTTCTAAATTAGTTGAATCATAAACGTCATCAAAATTATCTGCATCAGCATCATAATCTTCCATAGTTTCTTCTAATTTCAAACTAATTTTCACCAAATAACAAGTATCTTCTGTAGTTACTTCTACAGCTCTTATTGTTTCACCTTTGGCATTTTTAAACGTTATTATATCTCTATAACCATAACCTGATGGATATTTTTCAACTAATAAATCTAAAATATCATTTGTTAACTTACTATAATCTACAATAACTCTCTTCATAACTACATATCTAATAAGTAGGCAAAAATTAATGGTGCAACAATGGTAGCATCAGATTCTATAATATATTTTGGAGTGTTAATATCTAATTTTCCCCAAGTAATTTTCTCATTTGGAACTGCTCCAGAATAAGATCCGTAACTAGTTGTTGAATCTGAAATTTGACAAAAATAGCTCCAAAATGGTGTGTCGGTTCTTTCCAAATCTTGGTACAACATTGGCACTACACATATTGGAAAATCTCCTGCAATACCACCTCCAATTTGAAAAAAACCTATACCGTCTTTTGAATTTTCAGTATACCAATCTGCTAAGAAAGTCATATATTCAATTCCAGATTTCATGGTACTTGCTTTTAATTCACCTTTTAACACATACGAAGCAAAAATATTTCCCATTGTACTGTCTTCCCAACCTGGAACTACCATTGGTAAATTAGCTTCAGCTGCAGCAATCATCCAACTATTTTTGGGATCTATTTCGTGGTATTGATCTAAAACTCCAGAAAGTACAAGTTTGTACATAAATTCATGTGGGAAATAACGTTCTCCAGCCTCTTCTGCATCTTTCCATATTTTAAATATATGTTCTTGTAAACGTCTAAACGCCTCTTCTTCTGGAATACAAGTATCAGTAACTCTATTTAGCCCTTTTTCTAATAAATTCCATTCATCTTGTGGCGTTAAATCTCTATAATTTGGTACTCTTTTATAATGAGAATGTGCTACCAAATTCATAACATCTTCTTCAAGATTTGCTCCTGTACAAGAAATTATTTGAACTTTATCTTGTCTAATTACTTCAGCAAATATTTTACCTAATTCTGCTGTACTCATTGCACCTGCTAATGATACTAACATTTTAGATCCTTTTGCTAATTGACTTTCGTATTCTTTTGCTGCATCTACAACCGATGCTGCATTAAAATGCAAATAATATTTTTCTATAAATTGTGAAATTGCTCCTTTATTAGTAGTCATTTTCTTCGTCGTTAAATTTAGTAAATCTGTTTGTTGGTTCTTTAAAACCTTTTATATCATCATAATCATCTTCTTCAGAATTATTAAATTTATAGCTTAACATTTTGTAATACAATTTTGCAGCTAAAAAGTCTGAAGATTTTTCTTTTTCATTAGGGCAAAGTTCCACAATATCGAAACCTACCACATTTTTTTCTTTAAAAATTTTATTCAAAAACTCTAAGGTTTCATACCATAATAAACCACCTGGCTCTGGAGTTCCAGTTGATGGCATTATTGAAGGGTCAAAAGCATCTAAATCTATTGTTAAAAACACATTTTCAGTCATTAAATCTATTGCATTTTCCATCCAGTAATCGTCTTGTGCCATTTCGTGTGCAAAAAACACTTTATCTAAATCCATTACGGTTTTTTCAATAGCATCCATACTTCGAATACCCACTTGAATTAAGTTTGTGGTTTGACTTGCCTCATAAACTGCGCAAGCGTGGTTACATGTAGAACCTTCGTACTCTTTACGTAAATCTGCATGCGCATCAATTTGCACAACTGTTAAGCTATTAAAACACTCGTTAAATGCTCTAATTGAACCAATTGAAATCGAGTGTTCTCCACCAAATAAGGTTACAAATTTATTTTTTTTGATATACTCTTTAGTAGTTTGATGTACTGCTTCTACCATACTTTCTGGTGAAGTATTTTCAGTAACAGCATCTGCCAAATAAATACCGTTTTTATACACTTCTGTATCGGTTTCTATATCGTACAATTCCATATTTTCTGAAGCACTTAAAAAAGCTTCTGGACCTTTATCGGCACCTTTTTGCCAGGTACTTGTTCCATCATAAGGAACTGGAATTAAAACTACTTTTGAAGTTTCAATTTTACTGTTTTGTTCAGGGATTCCTGCGTAAGTTTTTTTATTCATAACCTAATATTTTTAAAAAATCACTTGGTTTTTGTTGTTCTTTAAAAACTTTGTATTCTAATTTTCCTTCGTTGTTTTTTGATATAATAACATGTTTTGGTTGCGGAATTAAGCAGTGTTGCAAACCTCCGTAACCACCAATTGTTTCTTGATATGCACCAGTATTAAAAAATCCAATATATAAAGGTTTTTCTTCTTTATAAGTTGGCATATAAATAGCATTTATATGTTGTTCTGAATTGTAATAATCATCACTATCGCAGGTTAAACCTCCAAGTAAAACTCGCTCGTAATTATCGTTCCATCTATTTAAAGGCAACATTACAAAGCGTTTATTTATAGCCCAACTATCTGGTAATGTTGTAATAAAAGAAGAGTTTATCATATTCCAACGTTCTCTATCGTTTTGCTTTTTTTGATATAAAACTTTATACAAAGCACCTCCACTTTCACCTACTGTAAAGCTACCAAATTCTGTAAAAATATGTGGTACCTGAACTTCAGCTTCATCACACGCAATTTTAATTTGAGAAATAATTTCATCAATCATATATTCATAATCATAATCAAATGCTAATGAATTTTTAATAGGAAAACCTCCTCCAATATTTAAGCTATCTAAGCTAGGACAAATACGTTTTAGATTGATATAAACTTTTAGACATTTACTTAATTCGTTCCAATAATAAGCATTGTCTTTAATTCCAGTATTAATAAAAAAGTGCAACATTTTTAGGTTTACTTTTTTATTATCTTTTATATCTCGCCTATAAAAATCTACTATGTTTTTATAGCCAATTCCTAAACGAGATGTATAAAATTCGAACTTTGGTTCTTCTTCCGAAGCAATTCTAATTCCTATGTTAATTTTTTTACGAATTCCATTTGTTAGCAAATCAATTTCTTCGTAATTATCTATAATTGGAAAACAGTTTTTATGACCGTTATTTATTAGCCTTTGTATGTTTTTTACATAAGCATCTCTTTTAAAACCATTACATAAAATAAAGGTTTTATCGGTTATTTTCCCTGATATTTTTAGGTTTTCAACAATATCAATATCTACTGCAGAAGAAGTTTCTATATGAATATCGTTACTTAAAGCTTCACTTAAAACATGCTTAAAATGTGAGCTTTTAGTACAATAACAATAGTGGTATTTTCCTTTATATTTATGCTTACGCATAGATGTTTTAAACCAACCTTTAGCTTTTTGAATATTTTCGCTAATTTTTGGTAAATAAGTAAACTTTAAAGGTGTTCCAAATTCTTCTGCAAGTTTCATTGTATCAATATCATGAAAATGCAAATTTTTCTTTTTGTCTATTTTAAATTCCTCTTGAGGAAAATCAAAAGTTTGATTTATTAAATCAATATATTTAGTATTCATTACTTCTATTTAATTATTTAAATTTAATTGTAGCCTCGTTTTCAAGGCTATTCTAAATAAATAGTAATAGCTATACCCTTAATATTGAATATGTGTTTTGATTATCTACACCCAGAATTTGGCTGTAAATTTTAAAAATGTAGTTAACAGAAGTTGTCGTTTTCCTTAATTTTTCGTTGTGCTTCCAAAACACATAGTAACCTAAAAACTTCTTAATAAAAAAGTTACGACCGAAAAAACAAATATTTTTCATTGTCACTAAAAAATAACGTGACAAACATATATAAAAAAACAATACGATTTTAAAAAAAATTTAATTATCGCGTAAAAATTAACTCTTTTTCGTTTGAAAGCTTAGAATCAAACACATAACCCTTTGAATTAAAGCCTTTTAAACCTTCTACAGTTTCTATATTATTATCAATAATATAACGTACCATTAAGCCTCTTGCTTTTTTAGCATAAAAGCTAATAATTTTTAATTTTTCGCCTTTATAATCTTTAAAAACTGGTGTAATTACTGGCACTTTTAACAATTTAGTATTGATAACTTTAAAGTATTCATTGCTTGCTAAGTTTACAAAAACCTCATCTGCTTCCATTTCAGAATTTAAGCTTTCTGTCACTTTTTTATCCCAAAATTGGTATAGATTTTCTTTAGCACCCACTTTTAATTTAGTTCCCATTTCTAAGCGGTACGGTTGCATTAAATCTAAAGGTTTTAAAATACCATATTGCCCAGATAAGATTCGCAATTTATTTTGAAGCTGTTCTAATTTTTCTAGTGGTAAGGAATAAACATCTAACCCCGAATAAACATCTCCATTAAATGCATACACAGCCTGACGTGCATTTTCTAACGAAAACGGTAATTGCCAATCTTGATTGCGTTGCCAATTTAATTCTCCTAATTTTGGTGAAATACTCATTAATTCTGACAAATTTTTAGGAGATTTCTTTTTTAAAACACCATTTAATTTTGCTGCTTCTTTTAAAAATTCACCTTCAGTAAATGCTGTTGTAGGTACTTTTTTTTCAAAATCTAATGATTTGGCTGGCGATATTACTAATTTCATATGTCTACTTATTATTCAATAAAATTAATATATTTTTTTATTATAACTCAAGTAATAAATGGATTTTAACAATACTTCAATAAAAATAATTTATACCTTTGTTTAGTTTGTTTCTTAACTTTAAAAATTTGATTATCTCTAACTAAAAGCTAAATTTATCTAACCCAGTAGCAAATGCAAAAAAATCGAAATCGATGAGTAAAATTAGAATAGAAAGAAATACTGGATGGGTTGGTCAATTAGCAAGAATCGAGATTTATATTGACGGTGAAAAAGTTGGAACTATTAATACCCGTGAAACTCAAGAGTATGAAGTTGAAAATGGGAAACACAAAATTCATGCAAAATTCGGTTGGGATCATAGCCAAATAATTGAACTGAATATTGTTAAAAACAAAATAACAGTCCTAAAACTAACTCAATACAAATATGGAACTTTAATTTTACTAATGGCTTTCGGGCTTCAGTTACTTTATATACTTGGAAAAGACACCCTAAATCTTGACTTAAAATACTATTATTTTTTATTAGCAATATTAATTTTACATCCTGTATATTACTGGATAAAAAAGAAATCTTTAATACTAATTGAAATAGATAAAAAAACATTCTAAACAACTAAATGTTCTGCCTATCGATAGGCCAAAGCTAATTGACATTTTAACTAATTCTAGGTCAGGTTTTATTTTCAATGCTCTAAAAAAGATTAATTATTTAGTTTGCTTCTTAACTTCAAAAAAGTGAATTTGGATTCGCATATAATTTCACCTAACTTCATTTAAAAACAACAAATGAACTATAAAAAATCAACCATTCTAACTTTACTAACCATATTAATTACAGTAGCGTCATTTGGACAGGATAAAATATTTACAGAATATGACGTTAAAAAGTTTTCTTTTAAAGGTCATAAAGCAAAAATAGTTTTCCAAACAATAAAAATGAAAATAATTATTGGATTTGGAGAGCAAGATTTTGGGGACATCAACCACAGGTTGACAAGGCTTTGTTAAAAAAAGGATTCCATGTGGTATATGTTGATGTTTCTAATATGTTTGGAAATAATAAAGCTGTAGAATTATGGAATGAATTTTACAAATATTGTACTTCTAAATTCAAACTCAACAATAAAGTTGTATTAGAAGGAATGAGTCGTGGTGGCTTAATTATTTACAATTGGGCTTCAAAAAATACAGACAAAGTTTTTTGTATTTATGCAGATGCTCCTGTATGTGACATAAAAAGTTGGCCAGGTGGTATGTATGAAGGAAAGGGAGATCTAGAAGCTTGGAAACTTTGTTTAAAAAAATATGATTTAGATACAATCACTATTAAAACATATACTAATATTCCAATAAATAATTCTGTAAACATTGCAAAAGCAAATATTCTTATTTTACATGTTTATGGTGATGCAGATACTGTAGTTCCCTATAAAGAAAACACATTACTATTAGCAGAAAAATTCAGAAAAGCAGGTGGTACAATAAAACTTATAAGAAAAAAAGGTATTGGTCATCATCCTCATAGCTTAAAAGACCCTAAACCAATTATTGATTTTATTTTAAAAAATATTAACTAAATATATACTTCAAACTTATTAACTACACAAATTTTTCTCTAAAAAAACTCTATAATCAATAAAATAAAAAGATATATACAATTAATTATTACAATCTTTCGCTCCCCAATTATCGAGGCTTCTTAAAATATTCTCGAGAGATTTCCCTCTTTCAGTTAAACCATATTCTACTTTAGGAGGAACTACAGGGTATACCTTTCTAGAAATAAGGCCATCTTTTTCTAATTCACGAACCGTTTGCGTAAACATTTTATTTGAAATACCTTGAATTTTCTTTTGCAATACACCAGAACGTAAATTACCTTCTAATAAATGAAATAATATTAAAGGCTTCCATTTTGTTCCTATTAAATTCATTGTATAATTTAATGGACAGTTAATATTTTTAATCAAAATTAAAATTTATTTTACTGATAATCATAATTTTACTCTTTTAGGAAACTATACTACTTTTTAGTAAGTTATTGCCTAATATGCAAATATAAACTATTTTTGCAATCTAAAATATAATATATGACCACAACTAAGAATTATCCGAAATCATTTTCTCATATTGGTATTACAGTTCCTGATATTAATAAGGCTGTAGAGTTTTATACCGAAGTAATGGGATGGTATGTAATTATGGAGCCTTCAACAATAAAAAAAGAAAGAGAAACAGTAATTGGACAAATGTGTATTGATGTTTTTGGTGAAGATTGGACCGAATTTGAAATTGCGCATTTATCTACATCTGATGGTGTTGGAGTTGAAATGTTTTCATTTCCTCAAGGCATAAAAGAAGCTCCAGAATTTAATCCTTTTAACACTGGTTTATTTCATTTTTGCATTCAAGACCCAAACATAGAGGATTTAATTGAAAAAATTGTTGCTTACGGCGGTAAACAAAGAATGCCAATTAGAGAATACTATCCAGAAGAAAAACCATTTAAAATGTGTTATGTAGAAGATTCTTTTGGAATTGTTTTTGAAATTTATACGCATAGTTACGAATTAACATATTCTTCAGGCGCTTATACAAAATAAACCTTGAAATTTAAAATACTAGCAAACACAAAAGACTATTTAAACGGTCTTTTGTGTTTTACCTAAATAAACCTGCAACTCAAGAATTACTCTAGCTCATCTATAAAACTTTTCATTTTAGTTATTAATTGAGATACATGAAATCCGTCTAATAATGCATGATGCACTTCTACTGAAAACGGAATTTTACGTTGATCGTTTTCAGTAAACAATCCTCCAAAAACAATTTTAGGAATTCCCTTATTTTTTTCGTCTCCCTTTCTTGCATGTTTTACACTAGTAAAGGTAAACCAAGGCAATGTTGAGCAGTGTATTATACCTAATTCATTTTCTTGCGCACCTAAAGCTACTCCTTTTTTATGTGCTTCCATTACCTTTTCACCACTGGTATCAAATTCAAAAATTGTTGGTTTTATAGGGAAATTACAAAACGAAAATGTATTATCTTCATTTAAAACCGTTGAACCAATATTTACTTCATCAAAAATATAAACTTTGTTATTATTGATGCGTAACTTAAATTCTGGAATTTCATTTATACTTTTTAAAGCAACATAAATACAAGCTAATGAAAACGATAGCTCATTCTTTTTACTAAAATCATAAAGTTTAGTTACCTCTAAATTTACGGTAATATTAAAAAAAGGATCTTCATAATCTTTAAAAAACTCGAATTGTTCTTTTCTCTTCCAATTTTCAACAGAAAATTCTTTCATCATTATTCCTTCTGATTTACAGTATAAGTTCTCCATTTTTCTAAACAAGCTAGAATATCTTCTGGAATTTCAGAATTAAAACGCAAATACTCTTTGGTAGTTGGATGTTCAAAACCTAAGGTTTTGGCATGTAAAGCTTGGCGCGGTAATACTTTAAAACAGTTATCTACAAATTGCTTATATTTTGTAAAAGTGGTGCCTTTTAAAATATCATTTCCTCCATAACGTTCATCGTTAAAAAGTGTATGACCAATATGCTTAAAATGTGCTCTAATTTGATGTGTTCTACCTGTTTCTAACTTACATTGCACCAAGGTAACATAGCTAAAACGCTCAATTACTTTATAATGTGTTACTGCGTGTTTTCCAAAATCGCCTTCAGGAAAAACACTCATTTGTAACCTATTCTTTAGACTTCTACCAATATTCCCTTCAATTCTACCTTCATCTTCTTCAATATTTCCCCAAACAAGGGCATAATACAAACGCTCTGTTGTTCTATCGAAAAATTGTTTAGATAAATGTGCCATTGCAAATTCTGTTTTAGCAACAACCAATAAACCACTTGTATCTTTATCTATTCTATGTACCAATCCTGGGCGTTCGTTAGAATTTGTTGGTAGATTTTCTATATGATGAATTAATGCATTTACCAAGGTTCCGCTATAATTACCATGACCTGGGTGCACCACCATTCCGGCAGGTTTATTTACAACCATAACTTGGTCGTCTTCAAATACAATATCCAAAGGGATATCTTCTGCAACCAATAAATTTTCGTGTGGTGGATGCGATAAAACAACACGCACCACATCGTTTGGTTTTACCTTATAATTTGGTTTAACTGCAACATCATTTACTAAAACATTGCCAGCTTTTGCTGCTTGTTGAATTTTATTTCGAGTAGCATTTTCAATAAAATTCATTAAAAATTTATCTACACGTAAAGGTTCTTGCCCAACATGTGCTACATAATTAAAATGCTCGTAAAATTCTTCGTTTTCTGCGCTAATTTCTTCTAAACTCATTAGTTTTCTGTATATCTTCCTGTTCCTTCACCGTCACCTAACTTAAGTGTAATAACAGAGTTTTTTGGAATTTTTTCACCTGATTTTAGGGCTTTACCTTTAAATATTAACCCTCTTACCACATCTTTTGCAATATCTGAAACGTAAACAGGTTCTGCACTTATTTTAAAACCAATAGAACTAAGGTGAGATGTTACTTGTCTTTTTGTTTTTCCAAAAACACTTGGCACTTCTATATTTCTATAACCAGACGGATTTAAAGTGAGGTATATTTTTCTATTTTCTTTTACAAAATCTCCAGGTTCTGGATCTTGATCTATTACCGATTTTGCAGGATATTCTGGGTTATAACTTGCAGAATCAATTACAAAAAGTCTTAAATCTAACTCTTCTAATGTTCTTTCTACTTCATTTAAACTCATTTTCTCCAAATTTGGAACTTCAATTTTTTGATTGTGATTTGTTGATATATTCAACCATTTCATCACAACAAAAATAAATACAACCAAACCAACAAAAGCAATAACTAATTGTTTTAAAAACATTTTGGACTTTATAAATTTAATCAGACTCATTTTTTATATTTTAATTTTGCAAAGATACTTTTTTTTGAATTGATTTGTTTAGTTGTTAATTGCAAAAAAATTAAGCGCTTCAATTCATAAATAAATATACGATAGAATTTCCTTAAAATCTTCTAAACTTTCCAACTTTTAAGCTAACAAATTTCAACTATATTTATGTAAGTTTGTACTTATGCTAATACAATAAACTTAAAATGAAAAAAAATATTGCCATTATTATGGGGGGTTACTCCTCTGAAGTTGATATTTCACTTAATAGCGGAGCTGTAGTATATCAACATATTTCTAAAGATAAATATAACCCTTACAAAATTCATATTTTAAAAAATAAATGGGTTTTAGTTGATGATTCTAACAAAGAATATCCAATAAACAAACACGATTTTTCTGCAGAAATTGATGGTAAAAAAATCACTTTCGACTGTGTTTTTAATGCAATACACGGAAGTCCTGGTGAAAACGGAAGCATTTTAGCCTATCTAGAATTAATTGGTTTAAAACACACCTCTGCCCCATTCTATCAAATGGCATTAACTTTTAATAAACGAGATTGTTTAAGTGCTATTAAACAATACGGCATAAAAACAGCTACCTCTTATTATTTAGACAAAGGAGATGCAATTGATATTGATACAATAATTGCTAAAGTTGGCTTACCATGTTTTGTAAAACCAAATAATGCTGGTTCTAGTTTTGGAATTTCTAAAGTTAAAACTAAAGACGAAATGTTACCTGCTATTGAAAAAGCCTATAATGAAGATTCTCAAATTTTAATTGAAGCCTTTTTAGACGGAAGCGAAGTTTCTATTGGTGTAATAAATTATAACAATAAAATTACGGTTTTACCAATGACAGAAATTGTAACAGAAAACGACTTTTTTGATTATGAAGCTAAATACGAAGGTAAAGCTGAGGAAATTACGCCAGCACGAGTTTCTGAAGAACTTCATAAAAAATTAGAAAAAACAGCCATTAAAACTTATAAAGCATTAAATATGAGCGGCTTTTCGCGTTCTGAATACATTATAGTAAACAATGAACCTCATTTTTTAGAAATGAATACAGTTCCTGGTTTAACAGCTGCAAGCTTAATACCGCAGCAAGCTGCAATTGCAGGCATTAGTTTACAACAACTTTTTGATAATGCCGTAGAAATGGCTTTAAAAAATTAATTATGAAAAAAGCAATTTTTCCTGGCTCGTTTGACCCAATAACACTTGGTCACGTAGATATTATAAATAGAGCCTTACCTTTATTTGATGAGATTATAATTGCAATTGGAGTAAATTCTGATAAAAAATATATGTTTTCTCTAGAAGATCGAGAAAATTTTATAAAAGAAAACTACAAAAACGAACCTAAAATTAAAGTGCTAACCTATTCTGGTTTAACTACAGATTTTTGCAAAAAAATGAATGTAGATTTTATTTTACGTGGTTTAAGAAATCCTGCCGATTTTGAATTTGAAAAAGCTATTGCACAAACCAATAGAAAACTTTCTAATATTGAAACTGTATTTTTATTAACCTCTTCAGATACTGCTTTTATCAGTTCAAGTATTGTTAGAGATGTTTACAGACACGGAGGAGATATTTCTAGCTTTGTGCCAGAAAGCGTTAGTAAAAAATAATTCAAATAATATATAAGCTAGCTTATATATTATTTCTTAAGTAATTATACTGGCTAGCTTCACTATTAAAATAGAATAACTTTAACCTTTTAAACAACAAAAACACATACAATTGTAAGTTTACAAAAAGAATAAATATATATGAAAAAAATAACACTCTTACTTTTAGTTATCTCTATTTCTTGCTCTAAAACTCCTAAACAAAATTCTCCAGATTTCACTACTAAATTTGAAAAAACTAATGGTTTAGAAACCACAACTTATACAGAAACAATCACCTATTTTAAACAATTAGCAGCTGAATTTCCTGAAATTGACATTAAAGAAATTGGTACAACCGATAGTGGAAACCCACTTCATTTAATAGTTTTTAATAGTACAAAAGAATTTGATTTCGCTAAAATTAATAAAAATTCTAAAAATGTTATTCTAATAAATAATGCCATTCACCCTGGAGAACCAGACGGTGTAGATGCTTCTATGTTACTTTTACGAGATATTGCTCAAAATCCAGATAAAATAAAAACCTTAGAGAATATTGTTTTAGCTGTAATTCCAATTTATAATATTGGTGGCGCTTTAAATAGAAGCACGCATTCTAGAGCAAACCAAAACGGGCCAAAAGAATACGGTTTTAGAGGAAATACCAGAAACTTTGATTTAAATAGAGATTTTATAAAAGCCGACACAAAAAATGCACGTGCTTTTGCTGAAGTTTTTCATCTAGTAAATCCAGATGTTTTTATTGACAATCACGTTAGCAATGGCGCAGATTACCAATATGCAATTACACATTTATTTACACAACATAACAAATTAGGTAATGATTTAGGGCTGTTTTTAGAAACCACTATGAGACCTGTAATTGAAGCCGATTTACTAAAAAAAGACATTATAATTACACCTTATGTAAATGTTTGGGGTACTACTCCAGAAGCTGGTTTTAGTCAGTTTTTTGATTCTCCAAGGTATTCTACAGGTTATACAAGTCTATTCAATTCTTTAGGTTTTATGGTAGAAACACATATGCTAAAACCTTACAAACAACGTGTAGAACAAACCTACAGTTTACTTGAAAGCGCTATAGATTTTACTATAAAAAACAGTTCAAAAATTAAAAAATTACGTAAAAATGCAGTAGCAAAAATTTTAGCAAAAAAAACATATCCAATCACTTTTGAAATTGCTAAAGATACATTTACAACACTTCAATTTAAAGGTTATGAAGGAAGTTATATAGATAGTAAAATAACCAACGGAAAACGCCTATTTTACGATAGAACAAAGCCATATACTAAACCTGTTAAATATTACAATAATTATAAAGTTACAAAAGAAATCACCATTCCAAAAGCTTATATTTTAAATCAAGGTTGGTGGAAAGTTATAGAACGATTAAATGAAAACAATATAGCATATACCGTTTTTAAAAACGATACAATAATTACTGCTGAAGAACAGTATATAGCAGATTATAAAACTAGAACTACTGCTTATGAAGGGCATTACTTGCATTACAACACTACCGTTTCAACTTCAACCAAAGAAATTAAATTTAATAAAGGTGCTATTTATATTCCTGTAAATCAATTTGGGGCACGTTATATTATAGAAACTTTAGAAGCCTCTGCAACAGATTCGTTTTTTAACTGGAATTATTTTGATAGTGTTTTACAACAAAAAGAAGGATATTCTGCTTATGTTTTTGAAGATATTGCCGAACAGTTTTTAAAAGACAATCCAGATGTAAAAAAAGAATTAGTTAAAAAAATAGCCACCGATGTTGACTTTGCAAAAAATACAAGAGCTCAATTAGATTTTATTTATAAAAAATCTCCTTATTATGAAGCTGCTCATTTAAAACTACCAATACACAAAGTGTTTTAAATCATTATTTTATGAATTTAAACACCAAAGAAATACAATTACAATACGAAGGTTTTTTAAAAACACCTCAACTATGGATTAACAATGCTGTTTTTGGCTTAGAACAATTTATTCTTCAAAAAGAAAACATCACACAGTTTAACGGAAACATTGTTAAAAATCAGCGATTAGGAAAGCGTGTTGAACGTTTTTTAAGTCATCAATTGCGACAAAATACTTCTATTAAAATTTTAACAGAAAATACTCAAATTCAAAATGACAAAACTACTGTAGGTGAACTAGATTGTATTTTAAAGCAAAATAACACTCCTGTCCATTTAGAAGTTATTTATAAATTTTACTTGTATGATGCTTCTGTTGGAAAAACAACATTAGACCATTGGATTGGCCCTAACAGAAAAGATAGTTTGGTTGAAAAATTGCGTAAATTAAAAGATAAACAACTACCTCTTTTGTACAATCCGTTTACCAAACCATTACTAAAAAAATTAAAACTCTCCCCAGAAAACATTCAACAAAAAGTACTTTTTAAAGCCCAATTATTTATTCCGTACCAGACAACTAAAATCAATTTTGAATTGTTAAATAAAAATTGTGTGAAAGGATTTTACATTCATTTTAATGAATTACAACAATTTAATACTTGTAAATTTTACATTCCAACAAAAATAAATTGGTTACAAGAAATTGAAACACAAACCAAATGGTTGCCTTTTGAAGTATTTTTACAAAAGTTAACAGTTTTTATTCAACAAAAAACAGCTCCACTCTGCTGGTTAAAAAAATCTAATGGCGAAACTGAAAAATTCTTTGTTGTTTGGTGGTAAAAATCAATATTTATTTACTCTAAAAAATAAACTATGATTTATAAAATAGTTTTCAGTATTTTAGCAGCCATTACTATCTAAAAATAAAACATGTTAAATTATACTACGTACAAACATAAAACTTCAAAAGAATGGGTAACATTTGTACACGGAGCTGGAGGAAGCTCGTCCATTTGGTTTAAACAAATTAGAAGCTTTAGTGCTATTTACAATGTTTTAATATTAGATTTAAGAGGGCATGGAAACAGTAAAAAAGTATTACAAGAAGCTTTTAAAGAAAAATATACTTTTGATGCTATTACACATGATATTGTTGAAGTAATTGATCATTTAAATATAAAACAATCGCATTTTGCTGGTATTTCTTTGGGTACAATTTTAATTAGAAATTTAGCTGAAAAACATCCTGAACGTGTAAAAAGTATGATTATGGGTGGAGCTATTATGAAACTCAATCTAAAATCTCAATTATTAATACGTATTGGTGTACTTTTTAAATCGATTGTTCCGTATTTACTTTTATATAAGTTATTTGCATTTATTATAATGCCTCGTAAAAATCATAAAAAATCGCGTTTAATTTTTGTTAACGAAGCTAAAAAATTATATCAAAAAGAATTTATTCGATGGTTTAAACTAACTTCAGAAATAAATCCTTTATTACGTTTTTTTAGAACAACAGCTATTAATATTCCTACTTTTTATATTATGGGTGAAGAAGATCATTTGTTTTTACCTTCGATAAAAGAAGTAGTAGAAACTCATTTAAAATCTACTTTATTTGTAATAGAAAATTGTGGTCATGTTGTAAATATTGAGCAAGCTCAAGTATTCAACCAACAATCAATTCAGTTTATTGAAAATCAATAAATTAGATAATAAAATTAATTTATACATTAAATTGTTGGTAAAAAACACCAACAATGGAAAAAACAATACTAAATAAATTTAAAAAATATACTACCTGCACTTCTATTCTGTTAAACAACCGATTTAAAATGACAGGTAGTATATTTTTTAATAATCTTTTTACTAAAATATTTAACCTTTATTTAGGCCATTTTATAGTATCGTCATTAATAAATAAAGGAGACCATTGAATTTCATCTAATACTCCATTTGTCAACCAAAAGTTAATTGATTTTTCATCAATTTCAATTACTTTATTATCTTCATCGTCACTCTCAGAACAATCTTCAACATATACATTTCCATAATCAATCTCATCTAATTGATCTACCAATTTGCTTTCGCTTAACCCAATTAACGATACTTCTTCTAACTCATAATAATCTGAACTAACAGAAATCATCATTAGTTTCCAGTCTTCGGCTTCATCAAAACTAATAGATAAAAATAATTCGTCATACTCCCAAGATTCTGTTGCATCATTAGCTGCTTCAGAATGCGAATATTTATCAATAAATGTAGGTTCACCAAGCAATTCTTTTACTTGTGCTCTAGACATTCCAAACTTTAGAAATCCCAATCCAATACCAGGTTTAATCTCTTTTAATTCTTTTAACATTATAAAATTTTAATTAACTATTGTAAAACAAATATAATTTTTATTTCAATCTAAAAATAGCATTTTTAAATTTAAACTACCCTTTTCCAAGTTTTTTTATTGCCACCCATTGTCTAAAGGTATCCCTTGCATCTGTAGCAGGATATCCAACAACTGTTTTACCTGCCGGCACATCACTCATTACACCTGAACCACCACCAACAACAGCCCCTGAACCAATAGTTACATGATCTTTAATTGAAGATGCTCCTCCAATTATTACACCATCACCTAAAGTTACAGAGCCAGCCAAACCACTACTTCCTGCCATAATACAAGAACGCCCTAACACACAATTGTGCGCTATTTGTACCAAATTATCAATTTTACAACCATCACCAATTATTGTTGCACTAAATTTAGCACGATCAACAGAAGAATTTGCACCAATTTCAACATTATTACCAATAATAACATTACCAATATGTGGTACTTTTAACAAACCGCTTCCGTCTTCTTTTGGTCGGTAACCAAAGCCGTCGGCTCCAATACTTACATTTAAATGAAAAATACAATCATTTCCAATTTCGGTTCGTTCACGTATTACGGTTCCAGACCATATTACTGTTCTATGTCCAATTTTAGAAGCTTCAAAAATTACAACATTTGGATATAAATGCACATTATCTCCTAATTCAACATTTTTTCCAACATAACAATTTGCGCCAATTTTACAATGTGCACCAATTTTTGCAGTTTCGTCTATTACTGCAGTTGGATGAATGTCTTGTTCTAATTTAGGTAAATCAGGATTAAAAACCTCTAATAATTTAGCCATTGCTAAATCGGCATCTTTAACTTTTATAATCGCTCTATTTTCAGTAGGTTCTACCAATAAGTTTAGATTTACAATAGCTACACTTGCTTTAGAAGACTTCCATAAGTGGACAAATTTTTTATTTCCTATAAAACTAATTTGATTTTCAGTTGCTTTACTTAAGTGTTCTGGCCCTGTTATTTTATGAGAAGTTGTTCCTAATAATTCTCCATTTAAAATTGAGTTGATTTCTTGAATTGAGTATGATTTCATTGATAGTTTGGTGTTTAGGCAATAAATATATTCTTTTTAATTTTAACAATAACCAACTTTTCTTCTAAAACTAAATTCTAATTATTAAATAAGAAACTATTTACATGCAAAATTTCATATTTAATTTAAAAATCTTAATTACAAATTCTATTAAAATTTAGTACTTTGCACCTCCAAAATTTAGTAATAAATAAAACGAACATGTTCAAAATTTAATCACATAACAGAATGATTAATAGCGAACAGCATACCTGCACTGACCGGAATTGAAGTGTGACCTATAAAAAACTATAAAAAAAGACACATGAAAGTTTGTATTGCCGAAAAACCAAGTGTTGCTCGTGAAATTGCTACTGTTCTAGGAGCAACAACAAAACGCGATGGGTATTTTGAAGGAAATGGTTATGCTGTTACATATACTTTCGGACATTTATGCACTCTATTTGAACCTAGCGATTATAAACCCCATTGGAAAAGTTGGGATTTGAACAACTTACCAATGTTACCTGAAAAATTTAAAACAAAAGTGGTTTCAAATGATGGTATACAAAAGCAATTTAACATAGTAAAAAGTTTATTTGATAAGGCTGAAGTAATTATAAATTGTGGTGATGCAGGACAAGAAGGAGAACTAATTCAACGTTGGGTAATTAAACAAGCTAATTATAAAGGTGAAGTACAACGTTTATGGATTTCATCATTAACTACAGAAGCTATAAAAGAAGGTTTTCAAAATTTAAAACCTTCAAAAAATTACGATAGTTTATATTATGCTGGTTTTTCTAGAGCCATTGGAGATTGGCTTTTAGGTATGAATGCTACCCGTTTATACACCGTAAAACACGGTGGTTACAAACAAATGCTATCTGTTGGTCGTGTGCAAACTCCAACTTTGGCAATGTTAGTAAATAGGTATAAAGAAATTGAAAATTTTAAACCACAACCCTATTGGGAATTACAAACCTTATACCGAGAAACTCAATTTAATTGTGAAGAAGGTCGGTTTTTAAAGAAAGAAGAAGGTGAAATTTTTGCGAATAAAGTAAAAGAAAGCGATTTTGAAATTGTTTCAATTACTAAAAAGAAAGGTAAAGAATACGCTCCAAAATTATTCGATTTAACAGGTTTACAGGTCTATTGCAATAATAAATTTGGTTTTTCTGCGGATGAAACCTTAAAAATTGTTCAAAAATTATACGAACAAAAAGCAGTAACCTACCCAAGAGTTGATACCACTTTTTTACCAAATGATGTATATCCTAAAGTTCCTGCAATTCTAAAAAACCTTACAGATTACCAAAACTTAACAGCTCCTTTACTAGAAAAAAAATTAAAAAAATCATCTAGAGTTTTTAACGATAAAAAAGTTACCGATCACCATGCTATAATTCCTACAGGTGTTCAAATTAGTTTACAATACAATCAAAAACAGGTATATGACATTATTACCAAACGATTTATTGCTGTTTTTTATGATGAATGTGCAGTTTCTAACACAACTGTAATTGGAAAAGCAGATACGGTTTCTTTTAAAACAACTGGAAAAGAAATTTTAAAAAAAGGATGGAGAGTTGTTTTTGAAACTCCAAATACTCCTAAAAAAGAAGCCGGTATTTTACCAACCTTTGTTAAAGGTGAAAAAGGACCTCATATTCCTTCATTTTTAGAAAAAGAAACAAATCCTCCAAAACATTTTACAGAAGCTACGCTTTTACGCTCTATGGAAACTGCTGGCAAACAAGTAGATGATGATGATTTAAGAGAATTGATGAAAGAAAATGGTATTGGTAGACCGTCTACACGTGCAAATATTATTGAAACACTTTTTAAACGTAAATATATTGTTAGAAATAAAAAACAATTACAACCTACTGAAACTGGAATTCAATTAATTGATACCATTCAAAATGAATTACTAAAATCTGCTGAACTTACAGGAAGATGGGAAAAAAAATTAAAAGAAATTGAACAAGGAACTTTTAATGCCGGAACTTTTATAAAAAATATGAAAAAAATGGTGGATAACCTAGTATACGAAGTCCGTTCTGAAAAAGTGAGAGCAAATATTTCAGCAGTAGCAGCATCAAAAAACACAACTTCTTCCAACTCTAAAAAAACTTCAAAAAACAAAAAGGGAATTACTAACGAAAAATGCCCTAAATGTAATAACGGTTATCTTCTAAAAGGAAAAACTGCTTACGGATGTAGCAACTATAAAAATGGTTGTGATTTAAAACTTCCGTTTAGTTTTTTAAATAAAAAAATATCTGAAAACCAATATACTAGATTATTAAAAAAAGGATGTACTGTAAATTTAAAAGGATTTAAAACCGAAAAAGGCACTGTTGAAGGCTTAATTCGTTTTGATGAAAATTTCAATTTAAAATTAGAAGAGAAACAGGCTACTCGCCCTCAAAACAACACTAAAAATACACCTGAAAAAATCAATTGCCCTAAATGTAAAAAAGGTACTATTTTAAAAGGAAAAACTGCTTACGGCTGTAGCGAATATAAAAATGATTGCCATTTTATTTTTAGTTTTGATGATATTAGAAAAAAAGCCGCTGGACAAGAGTTAACTAAAGAATTAGTATATCAAATTTTAAATGGAAAACATTAAACACCAACATTTTGCAATTTACAAACCCGATGGTTATTTAAGTCAGTTTATAAATAACCAAACCAAGCGTACCAATAAAAAAATGCTAGGCGATTTATTTGATTTTCCTGAAAACACAATGGCAATAGGCCGTTTAGACGAACCTTCTGAAGGCTTATTATTATTAACTACCAATGGAAAAACAAGTGAATATATTAGAAGTTCTAAAATAGAAAAAGAATATTATGCCCAAGTTGATGGTATTATCTCTTTTGAAGCCGTTGAAACCTTAAAAAATGGAGTTGAAATTAATACTGAAAACGGGAAATATTTAACTAAAAAATGCACCGTAAAAAAAATAGAAACTCCTTTATTACCAAAAAGAAATAAAAAAATTAGAGACGATCGTCACGGACCAACAAGTTGGATATCTATCACTTTAACCGAAGGAAAATTTAGGCAAGTTCGTAAAATGACTGCTGTAGTTGGATTTCCAACTTTACGCCTAGTTAGAGTTAGAATTGGCAACTTTAAACTTCAAAATATGCTTCCTGGAGAAGTTAAACCAATAGAGATTTAACTTCTTCCAGTTAGAGAAGCTAATTATTTTTCAAATAAACCTTTGGTGAATTTTTCTGGATTTGCTGCTAAATGGTAACGTGGATCGTCAATGGCTTCAATAATAACCTCTTTAAATTTCGAACTAGATTTATGTAATAATACTTTACATTCTTCACTTAAATGCTTTAAATAAATTTTTTTGCCAGCTGTTTCATATTTTTCAACCAAATTAAAAATAGCTTCTACTGCTGAATGGTCTGAAACTCTAGATTCAACAAAATCAATTTCTACACGGTCAGGATCATTTTTCACATCAAATTTTTCCATAAAAGTTGAAATTGAACCAAAAAATAAAGGTCCCCAAATTTCATAAATTTTTGTTCCATCATCTTTCATTCTTTTTCTTGCTCTAATTCTAGTTGCATTTTCCCAAGAAAATACTAAGGCACTAAAAATTACACCTGCAATTACTGCGATGGCTAAATCGAAAATAACGGTTAATGCAGAAACTAAAATTAAAACAAATAAATCTGCTCTTGGAATTTTATTAATAATTCTAAAACTACTCCAAGCAAATGTACCAATAACCACCATAAACATTACACCTACTAAGGCTGCAATTGGAACTTCTTCTATATATGAAGAACCAAATAATATGAATAACAATAACATTACAGCTGCTACAATTCCAGATAATCTACCTCTACCTCCACCTTTTATGTTTATAATAGATTGACCAATCATAGCACAACCACCCATTCCACCAAATAAACCTGTAACAATATTAGCACCACCTTGTGCTAAACATTCTCTATTTCCATCTCCACGAGTTTCTGTTAAATCATCAACTAAATTTAGGGTCATTAATGATTCTATTAAACCAATTGCAGCTAAAATTAAAGCGTATGGTAATATAAATACAATAGAATCCCAAGTAAAAGGAACTTTTGCAAAAGTTTCTAACTTTAAGGTAGGAAAACCACCTTTTAAACCAGTTCCTCCACCATCTCTAATAAAAGAACCTACAGTTGCAACATCAAAATTTATAAATATAGCAACTCCAGTTACAATTAAAATAGCTATTAAAGCTTCTGGCAATTTTTGGGCTTTTTTAATTTTTGGCAATCCCCACATTATAAGCATTGTTAAAGCCACCAAACCAATCATTACATATAATTGACTACCTTCTAGCCAAACTTTTTCACCACCTACCGTTCTTTTAAACATTCCTAATTGTGAAAGAAATATTACAATTGCCAATCCGTTTACAAACCCCATCATTACAGGATGCGGAATTAAACGCACAAATTTACCGAGCTTTAAAAGGCCAGCTAAAACCTGAAATATCCCCATTAAAATTACGGTTGCAAATAAATAATACAATCCTAAATTCTCACCTGGATTACCCAATGCATTTCCTTCGGAAACCAAACTAACCATAACAACAGCCAAAGCTCCAGTTGCCCCAGAAATCATACCTGGCCTACCTCCAAAAATTGAAGTAATTAATCCTACCATAAAAGCAGCATACAACCCTACTAACGGATCAACACCTGCAACAAAAGCAAATGCAACAGCTTCAGGTACTAAAGCTAAAGCAACGGTGACTCCAGATAATACATCGTTTCTAACGTTTGATACTCTTTTAGTTATAAATTTTGTCATTGAATATTGTTTTAAAAAAGCGGCAAAGATAAGTAAATATTTTTTAGGATAATTTTAGTATCAACCTCAGTCTCAATCAAAGCCATCGTTTAAAACAATAATTTTATATTTCCATACGTATTTTCTAAGGCAACTTTAATTTCATCTTCGGTTTTAAAAATCGCTTTTTCAATATCTTCTTCCGTTTGTGGTGTTAGTTCTCCTTCAAAATCGGTATACATTAAAAACCATGACGTAATTTTTAATATAAGTTTTCCCTTTTTTTCAAAAACATGATAAGTATCTGTTATAAAATTTTTTATTGTAAGGTTTTCAATACCACATTCTTCTTCAACTTCTCTAACCGCACAATTTTTAATACATTCTCCTTTTTCTAATTTTCCTTTTGGCAAGTCCCATTTATCTAACCTATAAATAAATAAAACTTCATTTTTTTTATTAAAAACTTTACCTCCAGCAGCTTTTTCAATTTTAAAAAAAGACATAAACTGCTGCCAGTCAGCCTCTATATCATTACTTACAAAACATATTCCAAGTAGTTTTTTCTCAAATAAATCAGTTAACACCGAATTAATTTTAGAACTATTAAAGCTTACTTTTTTATATTTTGTTGATATTTTCTTATTTTCTGTCAAAATAATTGGACAGTCATTCACAAAAACTTTATACATTTGCATTATGATTATGAACAAAGATACAGCAAAAAAAACAGCTGAGCTTTTATTACAAATAAAAGCTATAAAGTTACAACCAAATGAACCTTTTTTATGGGCTTCTGGTTGGAAATCTCCTATTTATTGTGATAATAGAACAACGCTTTCTTTTCCTAAAATAAGAAATTACTTAAGAGAAAACTTAGCTAACATAATTGAACAAGAATACGGAAAACCCGATGTTATAGCAGGTGTTGCAACTGGTGCAATAGCTATTGGAGTTTTAGTTGCCCAGCATTTAAATGTACCATTTGTGTATGTTAGACCTGAACCTAAAAGCCACGGAAGAAAAAACCAAGTTGAAGGCTTTTTAGAGAAAAATAAAAATGTAGTAGTTGTTGAAGATTTAATAAGTACCGGAAAAAGTAGCTTAAACGCAGTTAAAGCATTAAAAGAAGAAGGTGCTAATGTTAAAGGTATGGTTGCTATTTTTAATTATGGTTTTAAAGTTGCTGAAGAAAACTTTAAAGAAGCGGATGTAAAACTAACCACATTAAGTGATTATCATCATTTATTAGAACTATCTTTAGATAACAGTTATATTTCAACAAAAGATTTAGAAACACTTTCACTTTGGAGAGAAAACCCAAGTGAGTGGAATCAATAAAAACATATTTATGAATTTAGAAACTAAAAAAACGATTATTAATAAATCTCAAAAAGATTTTTTTGAGTATTTAACAGATCTAAATAATTTTGAGCATTTAATGCCTGAAAATAATACCAAATTTGAAGTTGAGGGTGAATCGTTTGTTTTTGGGTTAAAAGGAATGCCAGAAATTAGATTGGTTGTAAAAGAAAAACAAGAATTCGATAAAATTGTTTTAGGTGCTGCAAGTAGTAAATTAGATTTTTCACTTACTGTAACTATTGATAAAGTTTCTGAAAATTCTTGTGAAACACAATTATTGTTTGAAGGTGACTTTAATCCTATGATGGCTATGATGGTAAAAGGACCTCTTCAAAAATTCATTAATACTTTAACAGAGAACGCTGCTAATCTATAAATTATACAAAAAATAATATTTTAACGACTCGCAAATTTAATTTCTTTTAAATCAAATTTGCGAGTCGTTTCATTTTCTAACTCAACTACAAGTCGCCCATTCACATCTACAGTAATTATTTTACCTAAAAAAATTACACCTTTATTATCTTCAAACATTGTAGGTATATTTATTTTATAAAGCTCTGCTAAATACATTTTTTTCAGATCTTCAAAAGCTCCATTTTCAATAAATCTAACATACTTTTTAATAGAATTAAGAATTTCAAGTAATAATTCATCTTTATTAAAAACTACACCTGATATGCTTTTTAAAGAACTTACATTTTCAATATCACTCGGAAAAATTTCTTGATTCACATTTAAACCAATTCCAACAATTGAATAATTAATAGATGCACCTCTTAAAATATTTTCGATTAAAATTCCGGCTATTTTATCTTTCTCTGCCAATATGTCGTTTGGCCATTTAATTTTCAATGACACACTAATAAAACGCCTTAAAGCTGAAATTAAACCTAAAGAAACAGCCATACTTAAATAAAATTGATCTTGAATTTTAAAATTACACAAATTAATTAAAACACTAAAAGTCAGATTTTTACCATCATCAGAAACCCAAGTAGTACCTAATTGACCTCTTCCTAAATTTTGATGGTTTGCCACAATTACAGTAAATGTTTCTACTGCACTTTTTTGTGCTAGTTCCTTTAAGTAAGAATTGGTAGAATCAATGGCATTAAGTTTGATAATATTCATTTATAGTTTATAATTTCAACAAAGTTATTTAATTGACAATTTATGATAAAAAAATAATAACTTTGCAACCAATTAAAAAAAAATTAATGACAAGAAAAAATGTAAGCGCAGACGAATTAATTGCGGTGATTATAAAGGCAATAGATGAAATTAAAGGTCTTGATATTCAAATTTTAGATTTAAGAAATATAGAAAATACTGTTTGCGATTATTTTATAATAGCTACAGGTAATTCAAATACACACGTAAATGCCATTTCTGGAATTGTTCAAAAACAAGTTGGTAAATTATGTAAAGAAAAACCTTGGCATGTTGAAGGAGAAGCTAACGCCGAGTGGGTTTTACTAGATTACACGAACGTAGTTGTACATGTTTTCCAAAAAAATGTACGCGAATATTATGACATTGAAAGTTTGTGGGGTGATGCAAAAATTACATCAATACCTACATCTAACTAAATAAATACTTCACCTTTTTGAAAAAAACTAAATGAGTCAAGAGAAAAAAAATACATCAAAAAATAAAAATATAAAACCGCCTAAATTCAATTTTTATTGGATTTATGGAATTGTTTTTGCACTTTTTATAGGATATCAAATCTTTAACAGCGATAGCTTATCTACTAAAAATTTAAGTCAGAATGAATTTGAAAACATTCTTAAAGAAAATGATATTGAGCGCATTTTAATTATTAATAATAGCGTTGCTAATGTTTTTATTAAAAATGAAGCTTCAGACAAAGAACAACATAAAAAGAATAAAGGCTCTCTTTATTCTGCTAATTCACCAATGTATTATTACAAATTTGGTGATTTAAATAAATTTCAAGAAAATTTAGAAACAACAAAAGAAGAATATGATTTATCGTTTGACGTTAAATTTGAAGCTAAAACAGATTTCATAGATACATTATTTATGTATTTACCTTTTATATTTTTAATTGGTTTATGGATTTATTTTATGCGTAGAATGTCGGGCGGTGGCTCAGGTGGTGGCGGTGGCCAAATATTTAGCATTGGAAAATCTAAAGCTAAATTATTTGATCAAGACCAAAAAGTTAAAACTTCTTTTAAAGATGTTGCTGGTTTATTAGGTGCAAAAGAAGAAGTACAAGAAATTGTAGATTTCTTAAAAAACCCAGATAGATACACTTCTCTTGGAGGTAAAATACCAAAAGGAGCCTTACTTGTAGGCCCTCCAGGAACAGGTAAAACATTATTAGCTAAAGCAGTTGCTGGAGAAGCAGGTGTGCCATTTTTCTCTTTATCAGGTTCAGATTTTGTTGAAATGTTTGTGGGTGTAGGAGCTTCTCGTGTAAGAGATTTATTTAAACAAGCACAACAAAAAGCACCTTCAATTATTTTTATTGATGAAATTGATGCCGTTGGTAGAGCAAGAGGAAAAAGTAATATGACCGGTGGAAATGACGAAAGAGAAAATACCTTAAATCAGTTATTAACTGAAATGGATGGTTTTGGAACAGATACAAATGTAATTGTAATTGCTGCTACAAATAGAGCCGATGTTTTAGATAAAGCACTTTTAAGAGCAGGTAGATTCGACCGTCAAATTTATGTAGATTTACCAGATTTAAAAGAACGTGAAGCTATATTTAAAGTACACCTTAAGCCTATTAAAACCGACAAAGATGCAGATGTAGAATTTTTATCGCAACAAACACCTGGTTTTTCAGGTGCAGACATTGCAAACTTATGTAATGAAGCTGCTTTAATTGCTGCCAGAAAAGGTAAAAAATCTGTTCATCATCAAGATTTTTTAGATGCTGTTGATAGAATTGTTGGAGGTTTAGAAAAGAAAAACAAATTAATTTCACCTAAAGAAAAGAAAACAATTGCTTTTCATGAAGCAGGACACGCAACAGCTAGTTGGATGTTAGAACACGCTGCACCACTTGTAAAAGTAACTATTGTACCTAGAGGACAATCTTTAGGTGCTGCTTGGTATTTACCTGAAGAACGTCAAATAGTTCAAGCAGAACAAATGTTAGACGAAATGTGTGCTACTTTAGCCGGTAGAGCTGCAGAAAAAATAATGTTTAATAAAATTTCAACTGGTGCATTAAACGATTTAGAAAAAGTTACTAGACAAGCCAAGGCAATGGTTACTGTATATGGTTTAAATGACAAGATTGGTAACATTACTTATTACGACTCTAGCGGACAGTCTGATTATAATTTTACAAAACCTTATAGTGAAGAAACAGCTCAAACAATTGATAAAGAAATTTCTTTAATTATTGAAGAACAATACCAACGAGCAATAACTATATTAACTGAAAATAAAGATAAATTGGTAACACTTGCAGAACTTTTACTTGAAAAAGAAGTCATCTTTAAAAAGGACTTAGAAGTAATTTTTGGTAGTAGACCTTTTGATAAAGATGAAGCAATTGAGGAAAATAATTCTTCAGAAGCATCAAATGTTGAAAATTCATCTGAAACATCAGAATAATTTAATAACTTTTTCATAATTTTGAATTTATTCAAAGCAAGAAATGAATTTATTCAAAAAATTATTTAGTACGCCAAAAGAAAAAGTATCTGAAGAACCATCTTCAGAATTACACAACTTACCACTTGATCAAATTTTTGTAGAAAATTTCATCAAGAATAATGGTAAGTTTTTGTATTGTACTACATTACAAGAAGTAGTTTTAAATTTAAACAATATTATTCAAGAAAATTCTTGGGAAATAATTAATTGTAACGATAATGATTTATTAAAATTAATGAAGTCGTTAGCTATTAAAACTACCAATAAACTATCGAACAAATTTCCAACTTTTTTAAGTTGCGAGCATTTAATTGCCGAAAACGGAAGTATTTTATTCTCTTCAAACCAGTTAAAAGAGCATAAAATTTCCGAATTATCAGAACATTTCATTGTTTATGCAACCACCAGCCAACTAGTAAAAACTAAAGGTGAAAGTTTAACCGGAATAAAAACACGTTACCAAGGTAACATACCTAGTAACATTAGTGCTATTAAAAATTACACTCTAAACAGTAAAGATGAAGACTTTTTGAATTATGGGAATACCAATTCAAAAAACTTATATTTACTGCTTTTTGAAGATTTATAATTTATGGGAAAATTTTTAAAACGTGCACTATCAGGATTTGTTTTTGCTGGTGTATTAATATTTTCAATATTATACAGTAAAATTACATTTATATGTTTATTTTTTACTCTAATGATGTTATGTTTATATGAATTTAAAAGAATGATTGCATTAAAAAGCGTATTTCCTTATACAATAGGATGCCTTTTTTTTGTTTTTGGAAATATTTTAAATGTTGAAGACATTCCTTCAAGAATAATTTTTGAATATGTAGGTGTAGCATTATTTCTAACAATATTTATAACTTTTGCCTCTATACTATTTGCAAATAAAGAAGAAGTTATAAGTCATCTTGGAAAAATATTTTTATCCATAATTTATATTGTAGTTCCATTTACTTTAATGGTTCAAATTCCATTTTTAAATGCATCATTTAACTATGTTAACACTACTATTTTAGGCGTTTTTATTTTAATTTGGGTAAATGATACTTTTGCTTATTTAGTTGGAAATGCATTAGGAAAACATAAACTTTTAGAACGAATTTCACCTAATAAAACTATTGAAGGTTTTATAGGCGGAATGATTTTTACCTTTATTGCTAGCATTTTATTTGTAGCAACAGAACAATTTCCAAGTCTTACCCAAATACAATGGGCTGTTATTGCCGGAATTGTTAGTATCTTTGGAGTATTAGGAGATTTAATTGAATCCATGTTTAAAAGACAAGCTGCAGTTAAAGATAGTAGTAATTTTATACCTGGTCATGGAGGTTTTTTAGACAGATTTGATAGTGCAATTTTTGCGGCTCCATTTATTTTTATTTATTTACAATTAGTTCATTAAATTATGTTTCATAAAGAAGGTTATAAAATAATATTAGCTGCAACTTTTATAATGGGAGTTGGAATAATACTTATTGAAAATTTAGTAAGTTTAGTTTGGTTAAATAAACTTTTAGCCATATTACTATTAATTTTTTATGTACTAATTCTACAGTTTTTTAGAAATCCGAAAAGAGAAACACCATTAAATGAGCAAGCTATTATTGCTCCTGTTGATGGTAAAGTAGTTGTTATAGAAGAAGTATTTGAAAAAGAATATTTTAAAGATAAACGCATGCAAATATCTATATTTATGTCGCCTTTAAACGTACATATAACTAGATATCCTTTAAGTGGAGTTGTAAAATATAGCAAATACCATCCAGGAAAATTTTTAGTTGCTTGGCACCCTAAATCTTCTGAAGAAAATGAAAGAACTACAATTGTAGTAGAAAATAAAGCATTTGGAGATGTATTATATAGACAAATTGCAGGGGCCGTAGCAAAACGTATTGTAAATTACGCTAAACCTGCTATGCAAGTAATACAAGGAGAAGATGCTGGTTTTATTAAATTTGGCTCTAGAGTTGATGTTTTTTTACCTTTAAACACTAAAATTAAGGTAAAACTAAACGATAAAGTTAAAGGAGGAATACAAACAATTGCTGAATTATAGTACTTTAATTTTAAAACATGGAAGACGATTTAAATAAAGAGTTTGAAGCTGCATACCATAAAGCATCAACTACAACTATTAAATTACCTCCCGATATTATGCTGCAATTCTATGCATATTATAAACAGGCAACTAAAGGTAATAACTATGAAAATCCATCTGGAGATGTGCAATTAAGAAACGCTTTTAAGTTAAATGCCTGGTTTCAACTAAGTCATCTTACAGAAAAAGAAGCTAAAAAAGAATATATTAAACTTGTAAATAAATTTTTAAAATGATGAAAAATAATTATTTAAAACTACTATTTGTTTTGACACTTACGTTAGTTGTGTCATGTAAAAACACACCTAAAAAAGAACAAATAAGTACAGAAGAAAAAGGATATACTGTAGATCAAAAAACCACTACAGTTAATTGGATAGCTTATAAAACTAACGATAAAATCCCTGTAAAAGGACAATTTACAGAACTAAATTTAGAAAACTCTTCTAAATCTAAAACAGCTTTAGAAGCACTTGATAATTTAAAATTTAGCATTCCAGTAAGCAGTTTATTTACCAATGATACAATTAGAGATAACAAATTAAAAAAATTCTTTTTTGGTGCATTAAAAAACACAACGTTAATCTCTGGAACTATACACATTAATAACGAAACATCTGGTACAGTTGATATTCTTATGAATGGTATAACACAAGCTTTACCAATAACATTTATTGTTAGTGATCAAATGATTACTTTAGAAGCCGTAATGGATTTAGACAATTGGCAAGCACAAAGTGCTATTGATTCTTTAAATGAAGTTTGTAAAGAATTACATACTGGTAGCGATGGTATTTCTAAAACTTGGAGTGAAGTAAAAATTGAAGTTGCTACATATTTAAAATATGAATAAATTTAACGTTTAAGTAAAAAATCACATCAAATTTCTTACACAAAAAATAATTGATTTCTAGTATACTTAACTAAAAGAATACAAACATTACTTTATTACGTTAAATTAAATATTAAACTAAAAAACCGTCTAAAATAATATTTTAGACGGTTTTTTAGTTTACAAGTATTAATTCAAATTAATCTGCTGTATTCCACCATAATGGAGTGGTTAATCTAACGTAAGGATCGTTCGTTGGCATATTAACGTAATTTCTATCTTCTTCATTGTACTCATACATCATTGCTTGAATCCAATCATTCTCATTTGGAAAAATATCTAAATTTACATTTTCAGGACGTTGTAACCCATGATAAATATCTGAGCTATAATCCATTCTTCTCATATCTACCCAAGTTTCAGGGTTTAGAACATTTGCAATATATTTTTGAACCATAATGTGCGATAATTCTATATTACTTTCACCAATCTCAGTATCTAATAAACTTAAATAAGCGCTTGTAGCAGCGGCATCAACTCCTAATTTTTCAAAATCTGCTTGAACACCAATTTTAAAAGCTGTATAAGCACCTGATTTATCTCCTTTTCTTAACCTAGCTTCAGCTTCAATAAACTTTACTTCACTAAAAGTAATCATGTCAGTTGCAGAGTTAAGACTCGTATAAAATCCTCCATTACCTAATGAAAAATTATCTCCATCTTCCCCATTTAATCCTCTACCTATTACAACACCTTCATAACCACCATTAACAGCTTCAGGAACAATAATAGTTAATCTAGGATCCCATTCTGCATCATCTAAATTTAATGGGTTCTTTAATAAGTTCACAAAAAAGTCAGAAAAATAATCCATTCTTGAAGAACCATAACCATCTGTTGAAAAAGGTTGAATATCATTTGAAACTGGTCCACCACCATAAAGTTTCTGAGCGTTTAATTCATTTGAATTTATTGCTAACTGACAAGCAGCTATTACAGCATCTGCATCATAAGAAGATTTTTTAGCTAAATGGTTTAAATAACGTGCCTTAATAGCATACGCAAATTTTTTCCATTTTTCATGATCTCCTCCATAAAGAACATCTCCACCTTCTTCATTTAAATCTATAGCACTTGGTTCGTCTAAAGCAACTATTGCTTCATCTAAATAACTTAAAATAGTTTCATAAACTTCTTCTTGAGTACTAAATTTTGGTGTAATATTCATTGAAGACACACCATCATAGGTTTCGTCTAACACAATATCTCCATATTGATCTGTAGTCATTCCTAAAACATAAGCTCGTAAAATTTTACCTACTGCTACAAAATTAGGAGAAGCATATCTTTCACCTAAAACAATTAAATCTGCTGTATTTGGCAATGAATACACATAAGCATTTTGCCATAAAAAGTAACGACCAGTAGTTAAAGAAGAACTCCAAGTTTCAGAATAATAATTTGTCGCATTTTGCGCACCATATTGCGTAATTCCAAGAACCTCTCTACTCCCTCTATACTGAGCTTGAGCTGTTGTATTCTCTATTGCTCCTTGAATTCTAAATTGAGGAGGCAATGAAGATGTTGTTGGCTTTGTTTCAGAACCATTTACATCAAAATAGTCATCATCACATGAAGTGGCTATGACTGCTAAAAACACTATTAAATATTTATATAATTTCATAATTTTCTTTTATTTTTAGAATTTAACTTTTAAACCTAAATCAAACCCTTTCATGTTAGGTGTTCCTAAATTATCTATAGACATGGATCCTGCTCCAGAAACTCCTGCTCCAAAAGTATTAACCTCTGGATCAACTCCACTATAGTCTGTTATTGTAAATAGATTTCTTCCTGTAGCAAAAAACTCTACAGAAGATAACGCTATTTTATCTAGTAGTTTACTTGGTAGTTTATAACTTAATGTAACATATCTAAGCCTTGCAAACGAACCATCTTCAATAAAATTTTCTGAATTTTTATAGTAATAATCTGTATAAAATGCTTGATCCATAGCTACTGGAACTGTATTTACTGCTCCATTAGCATCAACACCTGGTAAAACTATTGTTTCATTTCTATTAAGTGTTTGCTCGCTTAAACCATAATAAACTAAAGCAGATTCTGTTGCATTATATACATCAACACCTTGAACTAAATCTAATAAAAATGATAGTTGGAAATTTTTGTAATTCATTGTACTTGAAAAACCTAAAGTCCAATCTGGCATACGAGTTACATCATCATATGTTTCTTGAACTAACGTTGGTAAACCATTTGAATTAATAACTACATCACCATTATCATTTTTTTGAGGTCTATAACCTCTTAAACCAAATAATGAACCATCTAATATCGCTGCACCTGCTGCTGTTGAATTAAACGTCCAAGAATCCGATAAATAAACTTCGTTTAGGAAACCAGGAAGTTCATTAACCTTACTTTCGTTCATTCCAAAGTTTAAGTCAACATTCCATTTAAATTCTGATGTATAAGGCAATACTTTAATTGAAAGTAACGCTTCTAGACCACTATTTGTAATAGATCCTCCATTAAGTGTTGCATAAAATGTACCTGTTGTTGGAGGAACCCTTATATCTCTTAATATTTGATTGTCTGATTTAC
The DNA here is from genome assembly GCF_022429565.1 of Lutibacter sp. A64. Taxonomy (NCBI): domain Bacteria; kingdom Pseudomonadati; phylum Bacteroidota; class Flavobacteriia; order Flavobacteriales; family Flavobacteriaceae; genus Lutibacter; species Lutibacter sp. A64. The sequence continues at coordinate 104,790 of NZ_CP092487.1, read as the reverse complement.
TAGTGTAATAGGTAAAGTCTAACCCTATTCTACTTTCAAACAAACGCATATCTACACCTATTTCAAAACTATTTGTAAATTCTGGTTCAAGGTTTGGATTACCAACATCAACACCGTTCCAAGTATATCCGGAGCTTGCTAATGAATTTATATTAGTTGAAAGTGAGCTTTCTAATGCTCCAATTGGCGCATCTTTACCAACTTTAGCCCAAGTAGATCTCAATTGTAAGTAACTCAATCCGTTTGAAGATGTAATATCGTTACCTGCATTTTTAAATAAATCTGTAATTACTGCTGAAGCACCAACTGAAGGGTAAAAGAAAGATCTTTTATCTTTTGGTAACGTAGAAGACCAGTCATTTCTTCCTGTAGCTGTTAAAAATAATGCATTTTGCCAACCTAATTTTAATTCACCAAAAACACCAACCATACGCTTTCTAGAAATACCCTCACTAATATATTGATCTTCAACCAATACATTACCAACACTATATATTCCTGGAGCTTGAAAACCATCTCCACTTGTATAAGTTGTTCTAATATCTAATTCATCAACAGAATTACCTAATAAAGCATTTATAGAAAAATCTTCTGTAATATTTTTTTCAAAAGTTACTAATAAATTTGAATTTAAACGCTTATTTTCTCTATCGTACTGACTTATATAACCATCTTCTCTGTTATCTACTAAAGAACCGTCTCCAGTAATTTTTTTATTAAATTGTGTAAAATTATCAATACCTAATTTATACGATACATTAAAATTTTCTAAAAAGCTATAATTTAAACTTATAGCTCCAATTAAACGATTAACCTCATCTGTATTAGGACTATTATCAATACTCCAATAAGGATTATCAAATTGTTGATCTAAAAAGAAACTTTTCTGAGAGTTATCAGTATTTAAATAATCCGAAGCATTAACATTAGCAGGATATTTTAATAAACTTAAAAAACTACTTCCAGTAGCATTACCTTGCTTTGTACTATTGGTTTTTGTAGTTATATAATTTGCTGAAACACCTAAAGTTAAATTATCATTAATATTTGAAGAAGTATTAATTCTAAAAGATGTTTTATCATAACTTGTACTTTCAATTACACCTTCTTGAGAAACATCTCCAATAGAAAAATAAATATTACTTTTTGCATTACCACCTGAATAACTTAAAGTATGGTTTGATGTAATAGCTGTATCGTAAAAATCATCTATATTATTAAAAACTGGAGATCCAGCAGTACTATTTCCCCAAGAAAGTGGAGAATCAGTATTAATAGTTGTACCAGTTGCTTCTACAATTTGTTCTCCTTGACCATATTGTGTTTGTACATTTGGTGTTCCAATAATATTATCAACAGAAAGTGAACCAGAATACGAAATTACACTAGCACCATCTTTTCCTTTTTTCGTTGTAATAATAACTGCACCTTCTGCAGCCTGAATACCATAAAGTGCAGCTGCTGCTGGTCCTTTTAAAACAGATATACTTTCAATATCTTCTGGGTTAATATCAGAAGCTCTATTTGCACTTGCAACTTCTAAACTAGAACTTGTAGAATTGTCAATTGGAAGTCCATCTACAATAAATAAAGGTTGATTGTTTCCTGTAATAGAAGATCCACCTCTAATCATAATAATAGCTGATGCACCAGGCGCTCCACCAGAGTTCACTACGGTAACCCCTGAAACTTTCCCTTGTAATCCATTAACCATACTTGTTTGATTCCCTTCTAAAAGGGCTTCAGCTTGTACTGCTTGCACAGCATACCCAAGAGATTTTCGCTCTTTTTTAATACCCAATGCAGTAATAACAATTTCATCTAAACTTTCACCTGCGTTTAATGAAACATTAATAGTACTTGACGTCACCTCAATTTCTTGAGTTGCAAAACCAACATATGAGAACACCAAAACAGCTCCTTCAGAAGCTTTTATTTCGTATTTCCCATCGAAATCAGTTGTACCTCCCATGTTTGTACCTTTGATTAATACACTAACTCCTGGTAAGGGAAGATTGTCAGCGTTAGATTTAACTACACCTGTTACAGTTATAGTTTGCGCAAAAGAAATTTGAACAAAAAATAATGCTAGAATAGTTAAAAAATGATAATAGTTTTTTTTCATAATGAGTTAATTTAAAATCAATTTAATAACAAATATATTTAATTTTTTGAATAAAAATGCATAAACACGCTTAAAAAACGCAAATAAATTCAAAAAAATAATAAAAATTAGAAAATAAAAGCAAAAAACCCCTTAAATTGTTTAAGATTTACTAATATTGAATTACGAAATTCATATTAATAAAAAATTGCATATTTGTAATTATAACTAAACCAAAAAAAACGCCATGCTCAAAGAAGAAAGACAAAACTATATACTAGATCAAATAAAATTAAATAGAAAAGTACTATCTTCTAACCTTAGCCAAGAGTTAAAAGTTTCTGAAGACACAATAAGAAGAGACCTTAATGAACTATCTATAAATGGCTTAATAAAAAAAGTACATGGTGGAGCACTTCCAATAGATCCTAAAGCACCTTCATATGAAGAAAGAAGCAATCACAATCTAGAAGAAAAAAATATTATTGCAAAAAAAGCAGTTAAATTAATTAAAGAAGGTCAAGTTATTATAATGAGCGGTAGTACTACCAACTTACAATTAGCAAAAATAATTCCATCAAACATAAATGCAACTATTTACACATATAGCCTTCCTATTGCCTTGCAATTAACGGAACACCCCTCAATTGAAATCATTTTTATTGGTGGAAAACTTCATAAAGCCGCACAAGTAACTGTTGGTCTTGATGTAGTTTCATCTATATCAGAATTAAGAGCCGACCTATGTTTTATGGGAACAGGTGGAATTAATGTTTCTAATGGAATGACCGAACCCGATTGGGAAGTATCTCATATTAAAAAGTGTATGATCTCTGTTAGCAACAAAGTTATTGCTCTCTGTACTAAAAATAAAATAAACGAAATAAAAAGATACACTGCTGTTCCTATTCAAAAAATACATACAATAGTTACCGATATAGACCCCAACGATACTATATTTAACGATTTTAAAGATCAAGGAATTACAATTTTATAAATGTTTTTTGCGGTTTTTTGCGGTTTTTACTATTAAATTTTGCATTTTTACAATCTATTATTAGTACTTTTAGAATAAAAAATCTAAATTTGGTACTTATTCAAATTTTAAAAAATTTAATATACTCTAAAATTTAACTGATTATTGAACTTGAAATTTAAATGTTAGGACCTAAAAAAACGAACCTTATATACTAAACCCATAAATTACACGAATGAGTGCAACACTAATTTTAATCATCATTGCTTCCTACTTCGGAATACTAATGTTAATCTCTTATTTTACTTCAAAAAATTCTAGCGACGCTTCTTTTTATACAGGTGACAGAAAATCTCCTTGGCAAGTTGTTGCTTTTGGTATGATTGGAGCTGTAATGTCTGGGGTAACATTTGTTTCTATTCCTGGTATGGTTGGAACAAATTATTTTTATTACCTACAATTTGTTTTTGGAAACGTAGTAGGTTATGTATTTATTACTTATATTCTTTTACCTATTTATTATGATTTAAAACTAGTTTCAATATATACTTACCTAGAAACTAGATTTGGAACTAAAACATACAAAACAGGATCGCTGTTTTTTTTAATTTCACAATCTTTTGGAGCTGCACTTCGTTTATTGCTTGCTGCAAAAATTTTACAATTTGCGGTATTTGATTCTTTTAACATTCCTTTTTATGTTACAGTAATTATTATACTTGTACTTATTTGGTTTTACACCCATAAATCTGGTATTAAAACTATTGTTTGGACAGATACACTGCAAACATTCTTTTTACTTTTAGCCGCAGTTGTATCAATATATGTAGTAAAAAGCTCTTTAAATCTTGATATTTCAGAAACTATTACATCTGTAACAAACCATAAATACTTTAAAGTTTTTGATTGGGATTTTAATTCTGGTTCAAATTTCTTTAAACAATTTATTTCAGGTTTTTTAATTGCAATTGCAATGGTTGGGTTAGATCAGAATATGATGCAAAAAACGCTTACTTGTAAAAATAAAAAAGAAGCTCAAAGCAATATTCTAACCTTTAGTTTATTTTTAGCTGTAGCTCAATTTTTGTTTTTAGGTCTAGGTGTAATGTTGTATTTATATGCTGAAAACTTCGGAATTCAACTAGATACTTTAAACGGAAAATTTATTAATACCGATGATTTATTTCCGATGTTATCTTTAAATCATTTTGGAATTATAGCTAGTGTTAGTTTTATTTTAGGTATTACAGCCGCTTCATTTTCAAGCGTAGATTCTTCTTTAACAGCTTTAACTACTTCTTTTACACATGATTTTCTAGACATCCAACATAAAAACTCTAAAGAAAAGAAACAATTAAAAAACAAAGTTTTATTAGGTTTTTCTATTGTAATATTTACTATTATAATGCTATTCTCTGAAAGTAAAGGAGATGTAATTTCTACAATATTTAAAGTAGCAGGTTATACGTACGGTCCTTTATTAGGACTTTATCTACTTGGTATTTTTACAAAAATAAAAATAAAAGATGCTGCAGTTCCGTATATATGCGTTCTTATGCCGCTTCTCACCTATTACTTAAACTATCTATTTATTACTAAATTCTCTTTTGATTTAGGATTTATGAATATACTAGTAAACGCACTTTTAACAATATTATGTTTAATTATTGTATCAACTAAAAATGAAAAATAAACCAACCACAGAACAATCTTCAAATTATAATAATCTTGAAAAAATGAGTACTTTAGAATTACTCTCAAATATAAATAATGAAGATAAAACAGTACCAAACGCAATTGAAAAGGCCCTCCCTTCAATTGAAAAATTAGTAAATTTAATTCATTCTAAAATGAAAGAAGGTGGTCGCCTTTTTTATATTGGAGCCGGAACAAGCGGAAGATTAGGTGTTTTAGATGCTTCTGAATGCCCTCCAACTTTTGGTGTTCCAGATAATTGGGTAATAGGGTTAATTGCAGGTGGCGATTTTGCACTTAGAAAAGCTGTTGAAAATGCCGAAGATGACACTGAATTAGCTTGGCATGACCTACAAAAATATAATATAACAGACAAAGATGTTTTAGTTGGAATTGCGGCTTCAGGAACAACCCCTTATGTAATTGGCGGACTTAAGACTGCTAAATTACATGGTATTAGTACAGGCTGTATTGTTTGTAATACCGATAGCCCCGTTGCTAAAGCGGCAGATTTACCTGTAGAAATAGTTGTTGGACCTGAATTTGTAACCGGAAGCACCCGTATGAAATCTGGAACAGCCCAAAAGTTAGCTTTAAATATGATAACAACTTCTGTTATGATAAAACTTGGTCGTGTTAAAGACAATAAAATGGTTCATATGCAATTATCTAATGCTAAATTAGTAAACCGTGGTATTTTAATGCTAATGGATGAATTACATATAAACCAAGAATTAGCCTCTGAATTACTTAAAGAACATAAAAGTGTTAAAAATGCTTTAGATGCTTATAAAAATAAGCTCATTCAATAAAACTTTATTAAAGCCAAACTCAATTCGCTAAAAACCATTGGGTTGTTAAAAATTATTTAAATGGAACATAAAACAAAATACTGTATTGGAGTTATGAGTGGTACTTCTCTAGACGGTATAGATATCGCTTATATTAAACTTACTTCTGAAGCTTCATTTCAATTTAAAATTATTAAAGCAGTTACAATTCCATACCACCCAGATTGGAAAAAGGCATTAAAAAATGGATTTCATTTATCTGGTGAAGCATTAACTAAACTCGATGCGGATTATGGTATTTTCTTAGGAACTATATTAAAAAATTTTATTGCTGAGAATAATATTGAAAAATTAGATTTTATAGCTTCTCACGGACATACAATTTACCACAACCCTAGCGAACATTACACGCTTCAAATTGGAAATGGACCTTATATAAATACAATTACAGGTGTTAAAACTATTTGTAATTTTAGAGTACAAGATGTTGCTCTTGGTGGGCAAGGTGCTCCATTAGTTCCTATTGGTGATGCATTATTATTTTCTGAATATGATTATTGCTTAAACTTAGGTGGCTTTTCTAACATTTCTATGAGAGAAAACAAATTACGTATTGCTTATGACATTTGCCCTGTTAATATTGTATTAAATCATTATGTAAATTCTTTAAACCTTGAATATGACAATAATGGCGAAATTGCATCAACTGGAAGCATTGAAACAAACTTATTAAAAGAATTAAACGAACTACCTTTTTATAACGCTATTAAACCTAAATCTTTAGGGTATGAATTTATTGTTGAAACTATTTTCCCTATAATTAACAAATACAACCTTGAAACAAAAGATATTTTAAGAACATTTGTAGAACATATTGCTATACAAATAGCTAAAAAAATTGACTCTAACCCTTCTAAAAAAATGCTTATTGCTGGAGGTGGCGCTTACAACGGTTTTCTTATAGATAGATTACAATCTTATACCAAAACACAATTAATAATACCAACTGATGAAATTATTAATTACAAAGAAGCTTTGGTATTTGCATTATTGGGCTATTTAAAAAATGAAGAAAAAAATAACTGTTTAAAAAGTGTTACTGGAGCAAGTAAAAATCACAGTAGCGGAATTATATACAATGCTTAAATCATTAAATTATGTCTTCCAAAAAAATAGATTTAAACAACTTATCTAATTTATTAACTGGAGAAGTTTTTTTTGATAATTTACATAAAAGTATCTATGCAACAGATGCGTCTGTATATAAAAAAATACCATTAGCTGTTGCCTATCCTAAAAATAACGAGGACATAAAAAAACTCATTAATTTTGCTACCCAAAATAATATTACACTAATTCCTAGAGCCGCAGGAACTTCACTTGCAGGCCAATGTGTTGGTGATGGTTTAGTTGTAGATATATCTAAGCATTTTACTAAGATTATAGATTTTAACAAACATAATAAAACTGTAACTGTTCAGCCGGGTGTTGTTAGAGACCAACTAAACGATTTTTTAAAACCTTATGGATTGTTTTTTGGTCCAAATACCTCAACAAGTAATAGATGTACTATTGGTGGTATGGTTGGCAACAACTCTTCCGGTACAACATCAATAAAGTATGGAGTAACTAGAGATAAAGTACTTGAATTAAACGCCATTTTAAGTGATGGTACCGAAGCTGTTTTCAACAGTTTAAACACTGAACAGTTTTCAAATAAAATGAAAGAAAATTCATTAGAAAGCAAAATTTACACTAAAATTTTTAATGAATTAACAAATGAAGAAATCCAACAAGAAATAAAAAAAGAATTTCCTAAAAATAGTATCCACAGAAGAAATAACGGATATGCCATAGATAAACTTTTAAATTATGAAGGTTTTGGAGGTACAAATCAACAATTAAATTTAGCTACATTATTAACTGGAAGTGAAGGTACATTAGCTTTTACAACCGAAATCACATTACAATTAGATACACTTCCTCCAACAAAAAACATAATGGTGGCAGCGCATTTTAACAGTATACAAGAAAGCATGGAAGCTGTTGTAATTGCAATGAAACACAATTTGTATACCTGCGAACTAATGGATAAAACCATTTTAGATTGTACAAAAAACAATAGAGAGCAATTAAAAAATAGATTTTTTGTTGAAGGCGATCCAAAAGCAATATTAATGCTTGAAATTTGTACAGATTCTAACGATGAATCTAACAAATTAGCCGATGCTTTAATCGAAGATTTACAATCGAAAAAATTCGGATATGCATATCCTAAATTAGTAAATAGCGATATTGATAAAGCCGTAAACCTTCGAAAAGCAGGATTGGGACTATTAGGAAATATTGTTGGAGATAATAAAGCTGTAGCTTGTATTGAAGACACCGCCGTAGAAGTTACAGACCTACCAAATTATATTGCTGAATTCACCAAAATGATGAAAGATTTCGATCAAGAAGCAGTGTATTATGCACACGCTGGTGCCGGTGAATTACATTTAAGACCTATTTTAAATTTAAAAAAGCAAGAAGACATAGTTTTATTTAGAGAAATTACTACAAAAACAGCACAATTAGTAAAAAAATATGGAGGTTCCTTTAGTGGAGAACACGGAGATGGAATTGTGAGAGCTGAATTTATTCCTCAAATGATTGGCGCTAAAAATTATGAACTTTTAAAACGTATAAAAAATACATTCGATCCTAACAATGTATTTAATAAAGGAAAAATAGTTAATCCATTTCCAATGGATAAAAGCTTACGTTATTCTGCAGATAGAAAAGAACCTGAAATTAATACAATTCAAGATTTTACCGATAGTTTAGGTATTTTAAGAGCTACCGAAAAATGTAATGGTTCTGGAGATTGTAGAAAACTACCAGAAGCAGGCGGAACAATGTGCCCAAGCTACAGAGCTACTAGAAACGAAAAAGACACAACACGTGCTAGAGCCAATACGCTTCGTGAATTTTTGACAAATTCTGACAAAAAAAATAAATTCAATCATAAAGAATTATACGATGTTTTCGATTTATGCCTAAGCTGTAAAGCTTGTGCTAGCGAATGCCCTAGTAATGTAGATATAGCCGCTTTAAAAGCTGAATTTCTTCACCAATATTATAAAGAAAATGGTATTCCTTTTAGAACCAAAATGTTTGCAGAAAACGTAAAATGGAATACTTTAGGTAGCCTCACTCCTACACTTACTAACTTTATTTTAAACACAACAATTACCAAAAAAATAATGGGTATTGCCCCAAAAAGAAGCATTCCTAATTTAGCCAAAAGAACTGTTTATAGCTGGTACAAAAAAAATAAAGCCCGATTATTAGCACAACCTACAAAATTTGGTGAATTATATTTATTTGTTGATGAGTTCACCAACCTTTACGATGCCAATATTGGTATTGATACTATAGAACTATTAACAAAACTAGGTTACAAAGTAAATATAACAAAACACCTAGAAAGTGGTAGGAGTTTTATTTCAAAAGGAGTTTTAGATAAAGCTAAAAAAATAGCTGATTTTAACGTGAAATTTTTCAAAAATAGCATTTCAAAAGAAACACCTTTAGTAGGTATTGAGCCATCTGCAATTTTATCTTTTAGAGATGAATATTTAAGGCTTGCTGATGACAAAGAAGCTGCTAAAAAAATTGCTAAACACACATTTACTATTGAAGAATTTATAAAACAAGAATTCGAAAAAAACAATATTAAATCCAGCAGTTTTACAAACAAAGAGGCAACCTTAAAAATTCACGGCCATTGTCAGCAAAAATCGTTGAGTAGTACAGAGCCAACATTTAAAATGCTCTCTATTCCTCAAAATTATAAAGTCACTATTTTAAACACAGGCTGTTGTGGTATGGCTGGCTCTTTTGGTTATGAAAAAGAACATTACAAAATAAGTATGCAAGTTGGTGAAGACACTTTATTTCCAAAAATTAGAAATAATGATAGTGAAACAATTATTGCTGCTGCTGGAACAAGTTGCAGACATCAGATAAAAGATGGAACTCAAGTACTATCAAAACATCCAATATCAATTTTAAGAGAAGCACTATTATAATGAAATTAATTATTCGTACATATAATTTAAAATTAAAACATCCATTTACATTATCTAGAGGAACCAGAACCCAAATTCCTTCAATAATTGTAGAATTAAAACACAATGGAGTTTCTGGTTTTGGAGAAGCAACTGCCAATCCATACTACCATACAACAACAGAACAGTTTAATGCTGAGCTTATAGAAAAAAGAAATATTATTGAAATTTTTTCTGATAAAACACCCGAAGAATATTGGAATTATTTACAACCTCACTTTGCAAATAATATGTTTTTATTGTGTGCTATTGATGAAGCCTACACAGATTTATATGCGCGTTTAAAAGAATTAAAACTATATCAATATTGGAATTTAAACCTTGAAAACCTTCCTCAGTCAAATTATACAATTGGCATAGATACTGTAGAAAAAATGGTTTCAAAAATGAAAGAAACGCCTTGGCCTATCTATAAAATTAAGTTAGGAACACAAGAAGATATTAAAATAGTTACTGAGTTAAGAAAACATTCTAATTCAATATTTAGAATTGATGCCAATTGCGGATGGAATGCAACAGAAACCATTAAAAACTCAATAGAATTAAAAAAATTAGGTGTCGAATTTATAGAACAACCAATTCCTGCAGACGACTGGAGTGGCTCAAGAATTGTTTATGAAAATTCACATTTACCTATAATTGCAGATGAAAGTTGTATTGTTGAAAGTGATATACAAAAATGTTACAAACACTTTCATGGTGTAAATATAAAGCTAATGAAATGTGGTGGCTTAACCCCTGCAAAAAGAATGTTAGCCAAAGCAAAATCTTTAGGTTTAAAAACTATGGTTGGCTGTATGACAGAATCTTCCGTAGGAATTTCAGCAATAGCACATTTAACCCCTCTATTAGATTATGTAGATATGGATGGCGCTTTATTGTTAAAAGATGATATTGCCAAAGGTGTAACTTTAAAAAATGGAAATATTGAATTTTCTAAATTAAACGGAACTGGTGTTCTGCTAAACGAATAAAACCCAATTAAAAATGAAAAAAATAATAGCTGTAAGTCTTTTCTTATTATTAATTAAAAGTTATGGACAACAAATTGATCCTTTAGTAACACCTGACATAGAGAACCAAGAAAAATGGGTTGAAAACATAATGAGTGAGCTAACTTTAGACGAAAAAATTGGTCAACTTTTTATGATTCAAGCATATTCTAATAAAGACAGAAAACACAAAGCATACATCAACAAAATGATTAAAAAATACCATGTTGGTGGTCTTATATTTATGCAAGGAACTCCTGAAAAACAAGCAGAATTAACAAACCTATTTCAAGAAACCTCTAAAATCCCTTTACTAATTGGTTTTGACGGAGAATGGGGATTAAATATGCGTTTAAAAAATTCGTTTCGTTACCCTTGGAACATGACCCTAGGTGCAGTTCAAAACAATAAATTAATTGAACAATTTGGAGAACAATTAGGTGAACACTGTAAAAGAATTGGAATTCATATAAATTTTGCACCAGTAGTAGACATTAATACAAACCCAGAAAACCCTATTATTGGAAATCGTTCTTTTGGAGAAAACAAACACAATGTTAGCGAAAAAGCTATTGCTTTTACCAATGGTATGCAACGCGCTGGAGTTTTAGCTAATGCCAAACATTTTCCAGGTCATGGAGACACCTCAACAGACTCTCATAAAACACTTCCTTTTTTAGATTTTACTTTAGAACGTTTAGAGTCTCTTGAATTATTTCCGTACAAAGAATTATTTAAAACAAAATTAGCCAGTGTAATGGTGGCGCATTTAAATGTTCCTGCTTTAGAAACAAAACCAGGTGTACCAACATCTATATCTTATAAAGTAATAACAGAACTTTTAAAAGAAAAAATGGGTTATAATGGTTTAATTTTTACAGATGCCTTAAATATGAAAGGTGCTGCAAATTATGCTAAACCAGGAGATATAGATTTAGCAGCTTTTTTAGCTGGAAATGATATGCTTTTAATTCCTGAAGATGTAAAAGCTGCTGTTAAAAAGATAAAAGCTGCGCTTAAAAACAACCTTTTTACCGAAGAACGATTAAACGAATCGGTTAAAAAAATACTAAAAGCTAAATATTGGGCGGGTTTACACAACTTTCAACCTATTAAAGAAACAGGAATTCAAGAAGATATTATTACTCCAAAAGACAAAGTTTTATACAATTCTTTAATGAAAGAAGCTATAACACTTGTTCAAAATAAAAAAGCTATTTTACCAATTGAAGATTTAGTAAATAATAAAATTGCGTATGTTAAATTGGGAGATTCAGACAACTTTGATTATACAAATACTCTAAAAAAATACACACAAGTTGATATAATTTCGGCAGATAACCTAAATGAATTGCTTACAAAACTAAAACCGTACAACACTGTTATTGTTGGTTATCATAAATCTAACGAAAACCCTTGGAAAAGTTTTAAAATGAGTGAACAAGAACTTAGTTGGCTGCAAAGCATTTCTAAAAACAACAATGTAATTTTTAACGTTTTTGCTAGTCCTTACGCTCTTTTAGATATAAAAGATTTCAGCAATATAGAAGCTGTTTTAGTTTCTTATCAAAACAGTAAAGAATCTCAAGAAATTTCAGCACAAATAGTTTTTGGCGCATTAAGTGCTAAAGGAAAATTACCTGTTTCAATTCATAAATTTTTTCCTGAAGGAACAGGACTAACAACTCCAAACTTAATGAGATTGTCTTATACCATTCCAGAAGAAGTTGATATGGATAGTAAATTACTTTCTAAAATTGATTCTTTAACAACAATGGTGGTAGATTCTGCAATGGCGCCTGGCGGACAAGTTTTAGTAGCGCGCTATGGAAAAGTTGTATATCATAAAAGTTTCGGTTATCATACGTACGATAAAAAACAAAAAGTAAAAATCACCGATTTATACGATTTAGCTTCAGTTACAAAAATTTTGGGAGGACTTCCTATGATTATGAAAAGTGAAGAAATGGGATTGTTTGACTTAGAAACCACACTTGGTGAGTTTTTACCATATCTAAAAGGTTCTAATAAAGATACCATAACTATGAAAGAAGCTTTATCTCATGTTGGAAAAATAGCTCCTTGGATTCCTTATTACTTAGAAACAGTTGACAGTATAACAAAAAAACCATTTGATAATTTATACAGAACTTCTAAAAGTAAAGACTTTTCTATTAAAGTAGCCGAAAACTTATTTTTAGCAAATTCATATACAGATTCTATTTATAAAAAGATTGCAGAAGTTCCACAAAGAAAAACTAAAGGTTATAAATATAGTGGTCTTTTATTTTATTTATTTAAAAAATACATTAAAGATACCTTTCATAAAGAAATGGATGAATTAAATACTGAATATTTCTATAAACCTTTAGGTTCAAACACATTAACATACAATCCTTTAGAAAAGTTCGATGCTTCTGAAATTGCACCTACCGAAATAGATGATTATTTTAGGCACCAAACAATAAGAGGTTATGTACACGATATGGGAGCAGGAATGATGAACGGCGTAAGCGGAAATGCAGGTTTATTTTCAAACTCCAATGATATTGCTAAGATTATGCAAATGTATTTACAAAAAGGGACTTATGGAGGCAAAAGGTATTTTGAAAGTAAAACAATTGATAAATTCAATCATAGATATTACGAAAAAGATAGTATTAGAAGAGGACTTGCTTTTGATAAACCTAGCTTAGACCCTGAAATTAAAGCTAGTAGTAAATATGCTTCTGATAACAGTTTTGGACATAGTGGTTTTACAGGAACATTTGCATGGGCCGATCCGGACAATGGTATTTTATATGTATTTTTATCTAATAGAGTCTATCCTACAATGACTAATAATAAACTTGGAGAAAAAGACATTAGATCAAATATTCACAACTTAATATACGAAGCAATAAAAGAAGAATAGACATACTTTTAATATTAAAATTATTTTGTGATTTTTTTAACAAAATACTCTGATTTTATTTAAATTAATTCGTATATTTGTATCGATAAGTTGAAAGACTTATCAATCTTTTTCATAGCAATTTTCCTCACTCATTTTTGAGTGAGGTTTCTTTTTTTAGAGACCTTCCCTTTTTTCTTATACCTTTGCAATAAATAAAAAAATATGATATTTAACATTACTTATACTGAATGGATTGGCTATTTAGCTTCTGTTGCTCTAATTATTTCATTTTTAATGAAAAACCTTTCAACATTAAGAATTATTAATTCAATTGGCGCAATACTATTTGTAATTTATGGCTTTATGCTTGCAATTTCTTGGCCAATAATTATAACTAATACTTTTATTTTAATGGCTAATATTTATTATTTAACCATAAAAAGAAAACAAACTGTAAAAGAAAACATTTAAAAATACTCTATTGAAACGTATATTAGTTTCTGTAACCAACGATTTAACAACAGACCAACGAGTTCATAAAGTATGTATTACGTTAACTCAAATGGGATTTGATGTTTTAGTAATTGGTAGAAAACTTAAAAACAGTCAAAATCTAAATAGAAACTATAAAACATTTCGATTTAAACTTTTATTTAAAAAAGGCTTTTTATTTTATGCCGAATATAATTTGCGTTTATTCTTTAAATTACTTTTTTTAAAAAAAGATATTTTATTAAGTAACGATTTAGACACATTACTTCCCAACTTTTTAATCAGTAAAATTTTTAAATTAAAATTGGTTTATGATAGTCACGAACTTTTTACCGAAGTTCCAGAATTAATTAACAGACTATTTGTTCAAAAATTTTGGTTAACTATTGAAAAAAATATACTTCCAAAAATTAAAAATTGTTATACGGTAAGCAACTCAATTGCTAATTATTATAACTTAAAATATAAAACCAATTTTATAACAATTAGAAATTTACCCATTGCAACTAATAAAATTCTAAAAGATGAACTCCCTTTTGATATAAAAAATAATAAAATTATTTTATACCAAGGCGCCATCAATAAAGCACGTGGATTGGAGTTAATGATTACAACAATGCAATTTATTGAAAATTCTATTTTTGTAATTATTGGTAATGGAGATATTGAAAAAGAGTTACTTCAACAAATAAAAGTTTTAAATTTAAAAGAAAAAGTAAAACTAATTCCAAAACAGTCACCAAATGAACTTCAAAAAATAACACCTTTAGCAGATCTAGGTATTAGTTTTGAAGAAGACTTTGGCCTAAGTTATAAATTTGCCTTACCCAATAAACTATTTGATTATATACAAGCCAAAGTTCCTGTTTTAGTTTCAGATTTACCTGAAATGAAAAAAATTATTCAGCAATTTTCTGTTGGAGAAATTATACAAGATAGAAATCCAGAAAAATTAGCAATTCAAATTTCAACAATGCTACAAAAAGGAAAAGAATTTTATAATTCTAATTTAGAAACAGCTAAAAAAACACTTACTTGGGAAAATGAAAGTGAACATTTAAAAAAATTTTATACTAATTTAAAATGATAATTAGTAAAATTACCAAAAAACACTTAATACCCTACTTTCCTCTTTTTACCAAATCAACAGAGCAATAATATCCAATTTTATAGATATCAAATAAAAATAAAGAAGGCATTTTACTTAATAAATTACATTCTAATACTCTTTTAAAAATCTTAAACAACATAGATACAAACCAAATCAATTTTAAATTGCTCAATAGTTTAAAAAACTTTATTATTTTTAAATTGCTTCCTATTAAAACTCCTTTTGAATTTAAGTTATGTAAATTTTCTAAAGCTTCTTTAGTCTTATTTAAAAAAACCAAACTACGTTCTATTCCAAGGTGAAAAACAGGGTTTTGAGCATGTAAAATAGCAATTTCTTTTAATTTTAAATCTTCAATAAACAGCACGTCTTCATAACCATAATTAACTATTGCTTCATTAAATTTTATTGTATTAAAAATTGATTTATGAATTAAAATATTAGCTCCAGTAACAAATTGATACGGATTTTGTTTTCTTCTTTCAACAGAAATTTGTTCGCGTTTTTTACCATAAATCCACCGTAAACATTTTTCTTTTTCAGGATATTCATTTTTATAAACTAAACCTCCACAAAATACTTTATCACTTGAATTCTTAATTAAATCGAGATATATTTTAATAAAAAAATCGCTTTGAGGAAGTACGTCTGCATCTAAAAACAACAACCAATTATAGTTAGATTTTTCAACCAATAAGTTTCTTATCTTACTTCTTCCAATATTCGTTTTTAATAAAATTAATTGAGTATTTGAATAACTATTAATCGCCTTATTTTTTTCTCTAAATTCAGTTGAAGCATCACAAACACAAATAATTTCATAATTAATATGTAATAATTCTAATTGTTTATGAATAATTTCAACAAGAGGTGTTGTATTGTAGTTAAATATTGGAATTAATATAGAAATCATTCTTAAGAAGCTCCCTGCTGCTGCACAACTTCAAATAACTCACCACCTTCACATTTAATAGTTTTATGTGGATATTTTAAAATAAGTGCATAATCGTGTGTTGCCATTAAAATAGTTTTTCCGGCATTGTGTATTTCATTTAAAACATTCATAACACCTACAGAAGTCGCTGGGTCTAAATTTCCAGTTGGTTCATCTGCTAAAATTAAGTCGGGATCATTTAATAAAGCTCTGGCAATTGCAACACGTTGTTGTTCTCCTCCAGATAACTGAAAAGCCATTTTAAATCCTTTGGTTTCCATACCTACTTTACCTAAAACCTCATTAATTTTAGATTCAATTTTAGAAGCATCTTTCCAACCAGTTGCTTTTAAAACAAATTTTAAATTTTCAAATACATTTCTATCGTTCAACAATTTAAAATCTTGAAAAACAATCCCTAGTTTTCTTCTTAAAAATGGAATTTCCTTCTCTTTTAAGGTATTTAAATTAAAACCCACAATACTGCCTGTACCTTTCTGTAAGTTTAAATCGCCGTATAATGTTTTCATTAAACTACTTTTTCCACTTCCTGTTTTACCAATTAAATACACAAATTCTCCTGTATTAATTGTAAGGTTTACATTGGATAAGACTAAATTTTCGCGTTGAAAAATTTCAGCATTTTGTAAAGAAAGTATTGCTTCTGACATCTAATAATGATTTTTAACAAATCTAAATATTTAATTATAAATTTTCAACATCTAAACAACTAATAATTAATTAATTTAAAATTCTACAATTCAATTTTAAATATAAGGTATAGTTTTTGTTATAATATTTTGATAAAAAAACGAATAGTATATGCAATTTTGAAAAAAAATTGCGTTATTAGATTATAGTTTTAAACTTTCAATTTTTATTAGAATGAATTATAAAAATAGTGTATTACCTTTCATTATATTTTTTATCTTCGGAGCTGTTTCTGCACAAAAATCAGCCATTTACACAAATCCACTTAAAGAATATAACCACGCAGTTGAATTATATCAAAACAAAGCTTATGTTGCCGCGCAGCACAAATTTAATGCGCTAAAAAGTGAATTCGACACCACTTCAGAGCTTAAAGCTAATTGCGAATATTACGCTGCAAATTGTGCCATTGTATTAGGCCAACGAAATTCGGACGATTTAATGCAAGAATTTGTTGATAAATATCCAACAAGTAACAAAAGAAATGGCGCTTTTATAGATGTGGCAGATTATTACTATAAAGTTGGTAAATATTCTTATGCTGCAAAATGGTATAAAAAAGTTAACACTACAAATCTATCTATAAAACAAGAAGAAACCTATAATTTTAAATATGCGTATTCTTTGTTTGCAACTAAAAATTATAGCAAAGCTAAAAATTACTTCTTAAATTTATTAGACTCGCAAGAATATGGAGCGCAAGCTAAATATTACTACGGTTTTATCGCTTACAATCAAGACGATTATGATACCGCTGGTAAGTATTTAGGTGAAGTTGAAGAAGATACCTCGTTTAAAAAAGATGTTTCTTACTATTTGGCTGATATGAATTTTAAATTAGGAAAATTTGAAATTGCCATTGAAAAAGGTGAACCATTATTAGAAAGAGCTAGAGGATTAGAACATTCTGAAATTTCTAAAATTGTAGGTGAAAGTTATTTTAACCTCCAAAAATATGATGAGGCTATTCCGCATTTAAAAAATTACAAAGGTAAACGCGGAAAATGGAATAATACCGATTATTATTTATTGGGATATTCGTACTACAAACAAAACGATTATGAAAATGCCATCAACAATTTCAATAAAATAATTGATGGAAATAATGGTGTAGCTCAAAATGCTTTCTATCATTTAGCCGAATGTTATCTAAAACTAGATCAAAAAAATGAGGCTTTAAATGCATTTAGAAATGCAGCACAAATGAAATATGAGCCAGAAATTCAAAAAGATGCTTGGTTAAATTATGCAAAACTTAGTTACCAAATAGGGAATCCTTATAAAAGTGTACCTGAAGTTTTACAAGAATATATAGAATTGTATCCAAAATCTGTTCACAAAGAAGAAATTGATAACCTAATAATTAGCGCCTATATTACATCAAAAGATTATAAAGGAGCTTTAGAATTTTTGAAAAACAAAAAAGGAACTAAAGAACAAGCCTTATTTCAAAAAGTTGCATTTTACAGAGGTTCAGAACTTTTTTCTGAAGGAGCATACAACCAAGCTAAAGAAAATTTTGAAAATTCTTTAACGGTAGCTTTAGATGAAACTATTACCGCAAAAGCTACTTTTTGGAAAGGTGAAACCAACCATAGGTTAAACAATTTTAAAGATGCTTTAACCGATTTTAATATGTTTAAAGCAAATTCTAAAGCTTATAATACTCCAGAATTTGAACATATAGATTACAATATTGCCTATGCTTATTTTAAGCAAAAAGACTATACAAATGCTATTAAAACATTTAAAAAATACATTTCTAATAATACCGGAGATAAAATTAGAACAAATGATAGTTACTTAAGAATTGCTGATGGTTACTTTGTAAATAGCGACTATACAAATGCTATTAACTATTACAATAAAGCTATTGAAATTAATGGAATAGATAGAGATTATGCACAATTTCAAAAGGCCATTTGTTACGGTTTAACAGGAAACGAAAACGCTAAAATTGAAACTTTAAATTCGTTTTTAAACTCACATGCTAGATCAACTTATAGAGATGATGCTTTTTATGTTTTAGGAAATTCGTACATTAAAAAAGGACAAAATCAACAAGCAATTACTAGTTTTAATAATTTAATTAAGGATTATAAAAGAAGTCCGTTAGTTTCTAAAGCGCTATTAAAAAAAGGATTAATTTATTACAATACCGATAAAAACGAAGAAGCATTAACAACGTATAAATCTGTTGTAACAAATTTTCCAAATACTGCTGAAGCTAGACAAGCCGTAAAAGATGCTCGTCAAATTTATGTAGATTTAGGAAATGTAGACGAATATGCTAGATGGATACAAACAGTTGATTTTGTTGAAGTATCTGATGCCGATTTAGATAATGACATGTTTGAGTCTGCCGAAAAACAATATTTACAAAACAACCACAGCAAAGCAATTTCAAGTTTTAAAAAATACTTATTAAATTTCCCTAAAGGATTACACGCCTTACAATCACATTTTTATTTAGCACAGTCATTATTTTCTGAAGATAAACATCAAGAAACTATTCCACATTACACGTATGTAATAGAGCAACAACAAAATGAATTTACCGAAAATGCTCTATCGAGATTAGCACTGGTATATTTAGAAAATAACAATTGGCAAAAGGCAACACCTGTTTTAGAACGCTTAGAAAAAGAAGCCGAATTACCTCAAAATATTACGTTTGCACAATCTAACTTAATGAAAGGTTATTACGAAAACAAAGATTATAACAATGCTGTTGCATATGCTGAAACAGTACTAAAAAATTCTAAATTAGAAAACCGTGTAAAATCTGATGCGCATATAATAATTGCGCGTTCAGCTATTAAAACCAACAATGAAACTAAAGCAAGAAATGCATATGCTCAAGTAGAAACAATTGCTACTGGAGAACTAAAAGCTGAAGCATTATATTACAGCGCATATTTTGAAAATAAAGATGGAAGTTACCGTGTTTCAAATCAGATTATTCAAAAAATTGCTTCAGATTATTCAGCATATAAATATTGGGCTGCAAAAGGCTTAATAACAATGGCAAAGAATTATTACGAATTAAAAGACGCTTACCAAGCAACATATATATTAGAAAGTGTCATAAAAAACTTTGCCCAATTCGACGATGTAGTTGAAGAAGCCGAAACAGCTTTAGCTAAAATTAAAACTGAAGCCGCAAAAACTAACGAATCTGTAAAAAATTAAAATAATGGCAAGTTTATTCAATACAACTCACAAACTTTATAAACTTTCAACATTTAAAATAAAACCTATGCGAAAGCTATTTATAATAACACTAGCTATTTTTACAATTAATAGTGCTTTTTCTCAAGAAACTAAAAAAGATACTTTAAGTACTGAAGAAATTTTAGTAGTAAAACCCTACACTCCAAAAATTTCTGACGCTTTTAAGGTAAAGTCAAATCCAAATATAGACACCACAACCACAATAGAAAAAGAAAAGGTAACCTATAGTATTTTTTCTATTCCAGTAG
Source organism: Lutibacter sp. A64 (assembly GCF_022429565.1). NCBI lineage: Bacteria > Pseudomonadati > Bacteroidota > Flavobacteriia > Flavobacteriales > Flavobacteriaceae > Lutibacter > Lutibacter sp. A64. The sequence goes on along the minus strand of NZ_CP092487.1, from coordinate 84,494 downwards.
CATCTACTTTTACACCTTCAAAAGGTAAAGCTAAAAGTGTACAAAGAGCGCCAAAAGAACGTTTATTCGAAAATTACATTTCTGCTGGTTTTGGAAACTTTACCAGTCCGCTTTTTGAAGCATATATACACACTGGAGATCCAAGATATAACGATTTAGGTGTATTTATTAACCATCATTCTTCTGAAGGTGGAATTAAAGATTTACAATTAGATGATAATTTTGCTGATACGCGTATAGATGGTTTTTATAAATTTTTCGACAAATATTATAACTGGCAAATTAATGCTGGCGTACAACGTAAGCTCTATAATTATTATGGAACGGCTGTAAATTTTGATGAAACAATTTTAAATACTATTGATGAAAAACAAATATATAAAAATATTTATGTAGGTGGAAACATTGAATTTAATGATTCCTTTTTTAAAGGAGCCACTGCAGAATTAATGAATTTTTCAGATAACTATAAAAGTAACGAGTTTAGATTTAAAATAGCTCCTAAATTAGAATTTCCAATTTCTACAGAATTAATAAATGCTGAGTTTTTAGTTGACTTAGTAAAAGGAAAGTTTAAACAAAATTACCTTACAACAGATGATCTTAAATATAGCTATTTAAACTTAGGAGTAAGTCCTAATTTTGAAGTATTAAGAGATAATTTAACCATTAACTTAGGTGCTAAAATTTACTATTCTAGCGACCTAGACAATAAAACAAATGAATTTTATGCATACCCAAATGTAACAGCTTCTTTAAAGTTAATTGATGAAATTTTTATTTTGGTTGCTGGTGCTACAGGAGATTTAGTGCAAAATACTTATCAAGATTATACACTCTTAAATCCATATGTTTCACCAACTTTAGACATTCAACAAACCGATAAACAATACAAAGCTTTCGCAGGAGCAAAAGGAAAACTCGCTTCAAATATTGCTTATAATTTTAATGTGAGCCATACAAACGAACAAAATAAACCGTTGTTTCTTCAAAATGCATCCAAAACAGATGGTACATTTGAAGTTACAAACGCTTATGAAGCAGGAAATTCTTTTAATGTAATTTACGACAATGTTAAAACTCTTGGCTTTTTTGGAGAATTAACCATCGATGCTTCAAAAGAATTTAATTTTGGAAGTACTATTAATTACAATAATTATTCTACAGAAAATGAAGCAGAAGCTTGGAATTTACCAGAAATTACTGCAACTATTTCTGCCGATTTTCAAAAAAATAAATGGTTTGCAGGTGCAAAATTATTTTATAGCGGAGCAACAAAAGACTTTGTAATCTCATACGGTCAAATTCCTGAGGAAGGAACTGTTGTAAAAAATAAATCGTATATGGATTTAAACATAAATGGTGGTTATATTTTCTCTGACAGACTAACAGCTTTTGCAAAACTAAACAATGCTCTTGGTGAAAAATACGAACCTTTTGTAAATTACCAAGTACAACCGTTACAAATTTTAGCAGGTATCACCTACAAATTTGATTTGTAAAATAAATTATCTATTGTTCTAGCTTTTTTATGTAGTTTTAACAACTATAAAACCTACATTATGAAAAAGCTGGCCATTTTAATTTTAAGTATTCTAATTTCTTCTTGTGAAAAAAAAGAAGCAATAGATAGCATTATTATTAATGCAAACATTTATACAGTTAATCAAAATTTTGATAAAGCTGAAGCTTTTGCCATAAATAAGGGCAAAATTGTAGACGTTGGATCAACACTTGAAATACAAGTTAAATATGCGCCAACCTTTATAAATGATGTAAAAGGAAAAACCATTTTACCTGGTTTTATAGATGCTCATTGCCATTTTTTAGGTCTAGGCTTACAACAACAAAAAGTTGATGTATCTGGAACAAAAAATTTTGAAGAAGTTTTATCTAAAATTTCCCAATTTCAAAAGAAAAATAACGTTTCTTTTATAACTGGTCGCGGTTGGGATCAAAATGATTGGGAAACTAAAGAATTTCCAACAAAAGAAAAATTAGATGAATTATTTCCAAAAACACCAGTTGCTATATCAAGAATTGATGGTCATGCATTATTGGCAAATCAGGCTGCAATAGATCTAGCAGGTGTTACTGTAAATACAAAAGCTGAAGGTGGTTATATTCTAAAAGAAAATGGAAAATTAACGGGTGTCTTTATTGATGGTCCAATGGAATTAATTGAAGCCATAATTCCAAAACCTTCAAAAAAAGAAATTGTAAAAGCATTAAAAGATGCTGAAAAAATCTGTATTGATTTAGGATTAACAACTGTAGACGATGCCGGACTGTCGAAAGAAACTATTGAAATAATTGATAGTTTACAACAAACTGGAGAACTTAAAATGAGAATCTATGCAATGGTGTCTGCTAGTAATGCTAATATAGATTATTTTACAAAAAAAGGCATATTAAAAACAGACCGTTTAAATGTGCGTTCATTTAAAGTATATGCTGATGGTGCTTTGGGTTCTCGCGGCGCGGCTATGAAACAATCTTATAGCGATAAACACAATCATTTTGGAGCATTAGTTACTCCTTTAGAAGATTTAGGACGTTACGCTGAAAAAATTGCTGCATCAGATTTTCAAATGAATACACATGCAATTGGCGATTCTGCAAATTTTGTAATGTTAAAAACCTATAAAAAAGTTTTAAAAGGTAAAAAAGATAGACGTTGGAGAATTGAACATGCACAAATTATTGATAAATCAGACTTTAGCTACTTTAATAATATTTTACCATCTGTACAACCAACACACGCAACATCTGATATGTATTGGGCAGAAGACAGAATTGGAGCTGATAGAATTAAAGGAGCTTATGCGTTTAAAGATTTATTGAACACCTACGGAAAAGTAGCTCTAGGAACCGATTTTCCTGTTGAAAAAGTGAGCCCTTTTTTAACTTTTTATGCTGCTGTTGCACGAAAAGATTTAAACAATTACCCAGAAAATGGTTTTCAAATGGAAAATGCTTTAACGCGTGAAGAAACATTAAAAGGAATGACAATTTGGGCAGCTTATTCTAATTTTGAAGAAATGGAAAAAGGAAGTATTGAAATAGGTAAAATGGCAGATTTCATCATTCTAAACAAAGATATTATGACTGTTACAGCTGAAAAAATTCCGTACATACAAGTTGAAGAAACTTTTATTGGAGGAGAACGTGTAAAATAGTTTTTTAATTTTTTTACACCTTATTTTCTCTATTAGCTTTAATTTTTTTAATAGAACTAATTAATTTTTCTGACAAGTTAAATAACCAATTTATCTGTTCAGAAACTAACTGAGTTTCTTTTAATTGAGCACGCATTTCTTTAGAGATCTCTAACCCTTCTTCTAGCTCTTTATCACTTTGCTTAGATAAATTCTTAAAATAAGCTTCATACTTTTTTTGAGCAATTTCAACTTCAGAACGTTCTATATCTATAAGTCTTTCTTTATCATCTAAAAGGGCTACTGCAAGTTTTAACCTGGTTATAATATGACTTACAATTACTTCAAAGTGAACAGGAACTATAGTAGTTTTATTATTTCTAATAAACATACCCAAAGCTGTTAACGAAGATAAAAATGTATTATTTAAAGTAATTAATTTATAAATAACCGCATATTCCTTTTGCTTAGATTTAGGATCTTGACTCATGCGTTGAAAAGCTGCATTTAAATTTCCAATGGCTAAAAAAGCCTCTTTTCTAGACAATTTATAAACCGTTGGAACCTCTCCTTTTTTATGATAAAAAATATCAATTTGTTTTAAAAAAGCACAATTTGCCTCAATAGCTTCTTTAAAAGACTCTTGAATACTTTGAAATTGCCAAGCAGGTAATAAAAAATAATTTGCTAAAAATGCCAAAGTAGCACCAATTAACGTATCTATAATTCTAAACTTTATAACCGATAAAACATTCGGATCTATAATTGCATATACAAAAACAACCTCTAGTGTAATAAAAATTGCTGCATTTCTATAATTAGATTGAATTATTGAAAATGCCAATAGCAAAGACGATATTGCTATTACGCTGTAAACTACCGTATTTTGAGTGATAAAAATTATAGCGGTTGCTATTGCTGCGCCAATTAAAGTACCAATAACCCGCTGTATAGAACGCTCTCTTGTTAACCCATAACTTGGGCGCATAATTACCACAATTGTAATTAAAATCCAATATGGGTTTTGCATTGAAAAAAAACTTCCTACTAAAAAACCAATAATAACAATTATTGAAAGGCGTAAAGAATGTTTAAAAATTGGAGATTTAAAACTAAAATTTTCTATAAGCTTTTTAAAGTCGTAATCTTGAGGTGTTATAAATCTATTAGCATCTTTAATATCTATAATTTTATTATTAGAAATATAATTTCCTAATATACGCTCTATACCAATAAGGCTTTGTATTTGCTTTTCTTGATAGTGTTTAAGATTTATCAACATTAAACTCCCTACTCTAGCTTTTGGCAACCCAACTAAAATAGTATAATAATCTATATTTCTTTGAATATCTTTTAAAATTTCTGGGATTTTCGTATTCGGTTTTAATTTTTCTTCTTTTCTAATTACCTTTGAAATGTGTTCTAACTGATCTGCAAGTTCAAAAGTAAGCTCTTTAAAAGTTTCTATTTTTTCTGTATGTTTTTTAAAAACCTTATCAAATTCTTCATAATTAACAGGATTAGAAACTGCTAATTCTAAAATATCCATTAATTCTGAAAATAATAATTGCTGTCTTCTTGTTCTATGTGAAAATCCAGAATTAGTTCGTTTACTTAAAATAATTTCTCTTATAGATTCGTGATCTTCATTTATTTCAGTCTGTAATTTAAATAGTTTGTGATACAATTCATCTCTATTTGTTTTACATACTAACAATGATCCTCTAACTTTTAAAAAAGCAGCTGTTTTTTCAATTAAACTTACAAATAATTGATCTGTTTGTATTTTTGGAAGCAGCAATGAAGCCGACATTGATAAAATTAAATACCAAATACCACCCGATGCAACTAATAAAGCGTGATTAATTAAAGAAATTTTAGTTCCATCATAAGCAAAACTTAATATAATTGACATTAAACCTGAAAATGATATAAGTGAAGCTCTAAAACCAAAAACTGAAAGATAGGATACTAAGAAAACAGCAATTCCTAAAACTGGAATTATTATCCAGTTAGTTTGACCAATTAAACCAAATAAAAAAGTAAAGCAAAACGATAAAAATACAGCTATTAAAATCCCATAAAACTTATGTCTTAAACTTCCAGGAACATCGGTTGGAGAGCAAAACAAAACACCTAAAGCTATACTAAACCCAACTGTAATATCACCTAAAACTGCATTTGAGATTAGTATTGGAATAAGCATTGAAAAAGCTAATACAAATGCTTTTAAAAAACTAAAACTTTTAATAAATCTATTTATTTTACCTAACATTTCCATAAATTAGTAAACAAATTTAAGTAGTATTTATTTATTTGTAGATTTTATAGTGAATTTTATTATTATATAGCAATTCTCACTTAAAACTGAAACAGATTATAATTTATTATTGGTACCATATTTGATATAATTTATTAAATTTACTGTGTATTATTATGCTAAAATCATTAATTAAAAAATTATGAAAAACCCTTTAAAAATAATAACAATTCTGTTAGTTTTTGCAATATACTCTACTCCTATTTTTAGTCAAACTAAAGTAAAGAAAACTAAAATATCAGGTTATATTAAAGATTCAAATGGAAATATAATTAAAGATGCGGTCTTTTTTACAGATGAAGTTAAAACTAAAGCAACCATTAATAATTATGGATCTTATAAATTAAAAGTCAATTCTGATACTAAAAAAATTAAGGCTTTTTCATATTCAAGAGGAATTATTGAAATTGATTATAAAGGGCAAAAAAAAATTGATTTTATTTACAATAATTACAGTCCTTCTGCAACTCCAAAAGTTGTTGAAAAAAGAGATAGTGATACTTTTGAATACAAAGATGTTTTTGAAATGATACGAGCAAAAGTACCAGGTGTAAGAGTTCAATCTGATAATACAATTCTTATTAGAGGAACCACATCTTTTAATGGAAGTACGGCTCCTTTATTTGTTGTTAATGGAACTCCTGTTTCAAGTATTGATAATATTTCTCCTCAATTTGTTGATAAAATTTCTGTTTTAAAAGGACCTGAAACGGCTATTTATGGTGTACGAGGCTCCAATGGTGTTATTTTAATCACATTAAAGAAAAAAATATAATTTCACTTTTTTGAACTTTATACACAAACATCCATACCAACCTTTTATACCTAAAAATGCCACAAAATTAATTGTTGGCACCTTACCGCCTCCAAGATTTTCTAATGGAATTTTAAAAAAAGGAGATGTTGATTTTTGTTATGGAAGTATTGATGGACAACTATGGAAAATTTTAAATAAAATTTTTAACTTAAATTTAAAATTTGAAACTACTGAATTTGCCATTCAACAACGAAAAAGTTTTTTGGAAGCAAATAATATTGGTATTTGTGATATTGTTGAATCCTGTATACGTAAAAAAATAGAAGCGTCTGATATAGGTATGCAACAAGTCAAATTAAGAAACTTAATTTTTTATTTACAAAAATCACCAAAAATAGACACATTACTTTTAACTGGTGGCAATAGTAAAAACGGTCCAGAATATCATTTACGCAAATTACTAAAAAATTTAAATATTGAATTAACTCCTATTAATTTTGAAACGCCAAGAATTCATCAATTTCAATTAAAAAAAAGAATCATTAAAAGTGTTTCACTTACAGCTCCATCTGGAGCAGCAAATAGAGCTGTTGGAAGTAATCCAACATATAAACTCTTAAAAAAGAAAAATCCTAGTTTCAATACATTTGACTTCCGAGTTTTACAATATAAAGAGTTTTTTATATAACGTGGTTAAAATAAAAAAACATCATAAGAATTAACTTTAAATTCTTCCAATTAGTACTATATTTGCAGACTAAAAATTAAAAAAATAATTATGAAGTATTTTATTACACTATTAGTATTAGTATCATTTATTTCTTGTAATGATGATGATTCTTCTACAATTAATCTTAATCAAACAGATGCAGATATTATTCGATATCTAGACAGCAATAACTTAAACGCACAAAAAACAACTTCAGGTGTATACTATATTATAGATGAAGAAGGTACTGGAGATAAACCAAATACAGATTCTTATGTTACCTTAAAATATGAAGGTTACCTTTTAGATGGAACCCAATTTGAATCTACGAATGATGAAGAAGTTTCTTTAGATCTTTTATACACTATTCCAGGATTTTCAGAAGGACTTACTTATTTTAATGAAGGTTCTAAAGGTACCATTTTAATTCCACCAAGCTTAGCTTTTGGAGATTCAGGAGCTTCAGATATAATTCCAGGTGGTGCAGTATTAATTTTTAATATTGAAATAGCTTCTGTAATAAATGCCCAAAATGAAGATGATATATTAGAATATCTTTTAGAAAATGATTTAGAAGCTGAACGCACAGATTCTGGTTTATATTATATTGTTGAAACCTTAGGTGATGGAAATAGTATTACAGAAAACTCTGCAGTAACAATTAAATATACAGGAACTTTAACAAACGGAACTATATTTGATCAAAGTAGTGATTCTGGTAGTTATTTTTACCTTCAAAATACAATTCCAGGTTTTTCTGAAGGAATTTCACTTTTTAAAGAAGGTGGTAAAGGTACACTTATTATACCTCCAAGTTTAGCATATGGTGAAAACGGTTCTTATGATGGAACAATTCCAAGAAATGCTATTGTAATCTTTGAGTTTGAAATTCTTTAATTTTGTACTTATAAAAATAAAAAAGAGCTTGAAATTTTAAATTTCAAGCTCTTTTTTTTATCGTATTTCAGCAATAAATTTTGGTATTTCTGCTACTCCATTTTTAGTAATATAATTTACAAATGCAGATCCAATAATTGCCCCTTTAGCTTTTGAAGTTGCCATTTTAAACGTTTCAGCGTTAGAAATTCCAAATCCTATTACTTGTGGTGCTTTTAAATTCATTGCTGCTATTCTTTCAAAATATGTTTGCTGTGTATTTCCAAAACTATTTTTAGCTCCAGTTACACCCGCTGAACTTACCATATAAATAAATCCACTGGAAATATTATCAATAAATTTAATACGCTCATCTGAAGTTTGAGGTGTAATTAAAAACACATTAATTAAACCATATGTTTCAAAAATAGCTTTATAATTTTTATTGTAATCGTGTACTGGCAAATCTGGAATTATTAATCCATCAATACCAATTTCTGCACATTTTTTACAAAATGCTTCAACTCCATACTGCATTATAGGATTAAAATAACCCATAATAAGTAAAGGAATTGAAACTGTTTTTCTAATATCTTTTAACTGATTAAACAATACTTTTGTAGTCATTCCATTTTCTAAAGCCTTTGTAGAACTGGCTTGTATGGTTGGTCCATCTGCCAAAGGATCACTAAAAGGTAAACCAATTTCAATAAAATCTACACCACTTTTTTCTAAGCTCTCAATAACTTCAACTGTATCATTTAATTTAGGATAACCTGCTGTAAAGTATATAGATAATAATTTTTTATCTTCTTGTATTTTTTTATTAATTCTGTTCATTTTATTTAGTATTAAGTAGTGAGTATTAAGTAATGAGATTTTCAATAATTGTTCAATTCTCAATACTAAAATCTAGATTCTCACATCTAATTTTAAAACTTAAAATATTTAATATAGGTATCTAAATCCTTATCTCCTCTACCCGATAAATTCAATATTACAACATCGTCTTTTTTAAACTCTTTTTGGGCAAAAACAGCCAATGCATGTGAACTTTCAATTGCAGGAATAATTCCTTCTAATTCGCATAATTCTAAACCAGCTTGCATTGCTTCATCGTCTGTAATTGAAACAAACTCTGCTCTTTTACTTTCACATAAATGTGCGTGTAAGGGTCCAACTCCAGGATAATCTAACCCTGCTGAAATTGAATAAGGCTCAGTAATTTGACCATCTTCCGTTTGCATTAATAATGTTTTACTTCCGTGAATAACACCTTCATTTCCTAAAACACTAGTTGCAGCACTTTCTCCAGAATCAACTCCTAAACCAGCTGCTTCAACAGCTATTAATTTTACTTGTTCTTCATCTAAATAATAATAAAAAGCTCCTGCAGCATTACTTCCACCACCAACACAAGCAATAACATAATCCGGATTTTCTTTTCCTTCTTTTTCTTTTAATTGCCATTTCATTTCTTCAGAAATAACAGATTGAAAACGCGCTACCATATCTGGATAAGGATGTGGACCAACTACAGAACCAATAATATAATGTGTATCTACCGGGTTATTAATCCAATCTCTAATAGCCTCGTTTGTTGCATCTTTTAAAGTTCTACTACCCGATAATGCTGGTACAACTGTTGCACCTAACATTTTCATACGTGCTACATTTGGAGCCTGACGTGCAATGTCTATTTCTCCCATATACACAATACATTCTAAGCCCATTAGTGCACAAACTGTTGCTGTTGCAACTCCATGTTGCCCTGCCCCTGTTTCGGCAATAATTCGGTTTTTACCTAAACGTTTTGCCATTAAAATTTGCCCAATAGTATTATTTACTTTATGAGCTCCTGTATGGCATAAATCTTCACGTTTTAAATATATTTTTGTTTTATATTTTTCTGATAATCTTTTGGCAAAATACAAGGGAGTTGGTCGTCCAACATATTCTTTCAATAATGCATCAAACTCTTTTTTAAAAGAAGCTTCTTGCATTATTTTTAAGTAATTCTGACGTAATTCTTCTACATTTGGATATAACATCTCTGGAATGTATGCTCCACCAAACTGTCCGTAATACCCATTTTCATCTACAAAATAATTCATTTTAAATTTTGTTTAAATTCTTTAATGTCATTTATATTTTTTAATGCTGGTTCAATTTCAAAACCACTATTTATATCAACTCCTATACATTTTTCAGCTTCCTGTTTACTAAGAAATAACAATAATGCTTGTGCATCTTTTTTAGAAATTCCACCACTTAATAAATAAGGTAAATTTCCTTTGTAATTGTCTAAAACTTGCCAATTAAATTTTACTCCATTTCCTCCGTAATCTTTTCCTTTTGTATCAAAAAGTAAATAATCACATACTTTTTGATAAGGTTCAGTTTTAGAGAAATCAAAATTATCATCTACTGAAAAAGCTTTGAAAATTTCAACTTTTTTAATCAATAAAACTTTAAGTTCTTCAATATATTCTGGACTTTCATTTCCGTGTAATTGAACAGCATCCAGTTTATTTTCTTCAACTATTTCTATAATATTGTCAACAGTTTCATTTACAAAAACACCTACTTTTTTTATAGTTGAAGGAATTTCTAGCTTCGGAAAATTAGTTACAAAACGCTTCGATTTACCATAAAATATAAAACCCAAATAATCTGGTTTTAATTGTATCAATTCCGAAATATTTTCGGCATCTCGCATTCCACATACTTTAATTTTCATCTCTATCCTATTTGATCAATAAACTCTTTACAAGATTCGCCTGGATTTTCAGTTTTCATAAAATTTTCACCAATTAAAAATCCTTGAAACCCATATTCTTTTAATCCTGTTATAACTCTTGGATCGTTCAACCCACTTTCAGAAACTTTTATACAAGTGTCTGGTATTTGACTTGCCAACTTGATAGAATGTTCCAAATCTACCTCAAAAGTTTTAAGGTTTCTGTTGTTGACACCTATAATTTTATTGTCTAAATCAATCTTATCTAAATCTTCTTGACTATGCACTTCATACAAAACATCTAAGCCTAAATCTTCGGCTAGTTTCCCATAATTTTTAAGTTCTTCTTTAGTTAAATAAGCTGCAATTAACAAAATTACATCTGCTCCTATTGCTTTTGCTTCAACAATTTGAAAACCATCAACAATAAAATCTTTTCTTAAAATTGGAGTTGTTTCTTGTATAGAACGTGCTTTTATAAGATCTAAAATATTACCACCAAAAAATTCTGTATCGGTTAAAATTGATTGCGCCGCTACTTTAGCATCTAAATATCCGTTGGTTACTTCTTCAATTGTGGCCTTATCGTTAATAATACCTTTTGAAGGAGATTGACGTTTAAACTCTGCAATTATACCTGTTGAACCAACGCTTAATAAACTCTTTTTTAAAGACAATGGTGTACGCTGAAAATTAGGACTTTTTACTAATTTCTCTATTTGAACTTCTTTTCTTAATAAAGCTACTTCTTGCTTTTTATGTGCTATTATTTTATCTAGTATTGTCATTTTACTCTTAATAATTTTATTTCGTCACCCTGAACTTGTTTTAGGGTCGCATCACAATTCTAAGGTTTTTAAGTTTGGATTTTTCTCCTTAATTATATTCACCTTCCAATCGTTATGCCAGTTTTATAATTGTTTTTCTCTTTTTATTGCTTCATTTATATCTGAATACTCTTCAATATAAATTAAATCTTTAATATTATATTTAGAAGTAAACTTTGATCCTTTCCCTTCGAAATACTCAATAATTATTTTATTTAAATTACTGTTAGAGCTATATAAAATGTTGCTCTATATTTATTTGTTAGAATGTAAACATTGCTTAATTTTATTTCTCATTTTAATGTGATGCTGAAACCAGTTCAGCATGACTTGTAAAATACTAATTATTAACCCCTAATTAATTTAGTCAAGCTTTCTTTTGCCTTTAATCCTAATAAAGAATCTTTAGCTTCTTCAAAAGCTGTTTCAAAAGATTTACTAGCATCAAACGTTTTTAAGGCGTAAGCTGCATTTGCTAAAACAACATTATTTTGAGCTTCTGTACCTTTTCCATCTAGAATTGAAATAAATATTTTTGCAGCTTCTTCAACAGAATCTCCTCCAAAAATTTCTGACTGCTCTAAACGCTTTAAGCCTAGATCTTGTGGAGCAATTAACTGCTCATTTCCTTTTGTTAAAAGTTTAAAATTACTAGTTAATGAAACTTCATCATAACCATCTAAACTAAATACAATTCCATAATTTTGAGAAGTTTCTTGCAATAAATAATTATAAATTCTAGCTACTTCTAAATTAAAAACTCCTACTAATTGATTTTGTGGTCTACTAGGATTTACCAATGGTCCCAGCATATTAAAAAATGTTTTCACACCTAATTCTCTTCTAATTGGTCCAACAGCTTTCATTGCTGGGTGAAATAACGGAGCGTGTAAAAAACAAATATTGGCCTTATCTATTTGTCTTTTTAATTCATCTTCATTATTAGTAAATTTATAGCCTAAATATTCTAACATATTAGAAGAACCACTTACCGAAGAAACGCCATAATTACCGTGTTTTGCGACTTTATTTCCAGTTCCTGCAACAATAAAAGAGGTTAATGTTGAAATATTAAATGTGTTTTTACCATCTCCACCTGTTCCACATAAATCTATGGTATTAAATTCTGATAAATCTATTTTTATAGCCAATTCTAATAAAGCTTCTCTAAAACCTGCCAATTCTTTTACTGAAATTGGACGCATTAAATAGACTGTTAAAAAAGATGCCATTTGAGACGCATTGTACTGCTCATTTGCCATTTGAATAAGTACTTCTTTAGCTTCAGCTTTAGTTAATTGTTGTTGCTCAAATAATTTATTTAGTATTTTTTTCATTTTATATTTTTTATGAATTTGAAATTTAAACTAAATGCTATTTCAATTTAGTTTACTTCCATATTCAGTGACCATTTTCATTATTTATTAGCATCAATAAAATTTCTTACTAATTGTTCTCCAATTGATGTTAAAATAGATTCTGGGTGAAATTGAACTGCACTTATAGCATATTCTTTGTGTTGAATACTCATAATATCACCAAATTCATCTACAGATGTAATTTTTAATTCTTCTGGAAAATCGGTTTTTGAAGCAATCCACGAATGGTATCTTGCAGCTTCAAATTCAGTAGGAACATCTTTATAAATCTGTGCATTTGCATCTGTCACTTTCATTGTAGTTGCTACTCCATGAAAAACAGAATCTAAATTTTCTAAACTCCCTCCAAAAACTTCTGTTATTGCTTGTAACCCTAGACATACACCAAAAATTGGTTTTTTCCCAGCATATGTTTTTATTGCTTCTTTTAAAATTCCTGCTTCGTCTGGAATACCTGGCCCTGGCGATAAAAAAATTAAATCGTACTCGTTTATAGCTTCAATTGAAATTTTATCGTTTCTAAAAACAGCTGGATATGTACCTGTAATATCTTGAACCATATGCACCAAATTATAGGTGAATGAATCGTAATTATCTATTATTAATATTTTCATATTTTATTTAAAAATTGAATGATTGAACGATTTAAAAATTATTAAATCTTTAAGTTTTCAATCTTTTAATGTTATATATTTTCTGCTAAAATTAATGCCTTTTTTAAAGCTGCTAATTTGTTATTTACTTCTTGTAATTCACCTTCTTCTGTAGATTTCATTACAATTCCAGCACCTGCTTGATAAAATAACGTATTATTTTTACTAACAAAAGAGCGGATTGCTATGGCTAGATTTACAGTATCATCTAACCCGATAAAACCAACTGCTCCACCATAAAAACCTCGGGTTTGATTTTCATAAGTATCTATCAATTCCATCGCTTTATATTTTGGAGCTCCACTTAAAGTTCCTGCAGGAAAAGTATCTCCAACAATTTTAATGGCTTTTCCTTTTGGTTTTCCTTCAACTCTAGAAACTAAATGGATAACGTGACTAAAATATTGTACTTCTTTAAAAACATCAACAAAAACATTACTGGCATGTTTACTTAAATCGTTTCGTGCCAAATCTACTAACATTACGTGTTCTGCAGTCTCTTTTTTATCTTTAGATAATTTTTCGCCTAATAAAACATCTTTTTTCATATCTCCAGTTCTTCTAAAAGTACCGGCAATTGGATTGATAACAGCACTTCCATTATCTATTTTAATTTGTGCTTCTGGAGAAGACCCCATTAATTTAAAACTTCCATAATCGAAATAAAATAAATATGGTGAAGGATTAATAGAACGTAATGCCCTATAAACATTAAATTCATCACCCGAAAAAGATTGTTGAAATTGACGAGATAGTACCAATTGAAAAACATCTCCACGTTTACAATGTTCTTTTGCCTTGGCTACATTATTTTTAAAATATTCATCTGTACAGTTTGATGACTCTTTTCCTTCAACTTTAAAGTTATATAGCCCAAAAGTACGTGCATTTATTAAAGTTTCAATTTCGTGCATTCTAGATTCTTCACCATCTTCAACATTTTCTATTAATGTTAACTCATCTTTAAAATGATTAATTGCTATAATAAAACGAAAAAAACTGAATTGTAAATCTGGAATTTCTGAAGCTGCTTTTTTGGCATTTAATTTTATAGTTTCAAAATATTGAATTGAATTATAAGACATATACCCGTAAAAACCATTGAAAGACTTTACATTTTCATTACAATCAACATTTACGGTACTTTTATAAGTTTCAAAAATTGAATAAAAATCGCGATTAATTTCTTTAACAACCGTCTCTTCATTTTTATAATTGTACGTAAAATTATTTTTATCTGCTTTTAAAGTAATTATTGGTTCGGCGCAGATAAATGTGTAACTATCTTCTTTGGTATGATAATCTGAACCTTCTAATAATAAACTATTAGCATATTTATCTCTAATTTTTGAGTATAAACCAACAGGTGTTACTGTATCTGCTAACTGTTTTTTTGAAATTGTTGTAAACTTTAATTCTTGCATATTTTTAAAATAAAAAAGGACTTATCGCGAGATAAGTCCTTTTTGTTATATATTGTTAATTAAATATAATAGAGTGCTTCTCGCTTAATTACTAAGAGAGTTCCACCACCAATTGTTATTTAATGTATTTTGTTTCATTTATGGCACAAATTTAGCATTCATTTTTAAATAAGCAAACAATTCTATAAAAAATATTTTATTAATTTTGTAACAAAAACAATATGAAGTTATCAAAGAAAATTGCACTATTATTATGTCTATTAACATTAACAGTTAATTCACAAGAAAAATTAAAAGGAAATAAAGATGTTATAACACAAAACAGAGATATCTCTGACTTTAATAGAATTGAAGTTATTGACAATCTCGATGTTTATCTTACTTACAACGATGTACAATCTGTAAAAGTAGAAACAGACTCTAATTTACAAGATGCTGTTTTAACTCAAGTTTCTAACGGTTTACTTAGCATTAAATTAAACGATAAGATTGTTAGAAAAAAAGAATTAGCAGTTCATATCCATGTAAATAAACAATTAAAAGAGATTAACAGTTATAATAAATCTAAAATTACATCTAAAACTTCTTTAGCTATTGACACTTTAACTGTAAATACTTTTGACAACTCTAATGTTGATTTAAAACTTAGCTCAAACATAGTACGTTTAAACAGTAGCAAATCGAGCGATTTAAATCTTGAGATTTCAAGTAAATCTATTATGGTTAATGCGCTAGAATCGTCTGATATAAAAGGTAATTTTGCGTCAACAGAAGCATTTTTCACTTTACTAGACAAAGCTTCTATGGATATTGAAGGTTCTGCTAGTACTTTTGAAATTGAAACTTTAGGAAACACTTCTTTTAAAGGAAAAGATTTTAAAGCTGATGCCATTTTAGTAAATGCTACAAATGCATCTAAAACTTATGTTAATGCTAAAAAAGACATAGATATACGTGCAAAAAATTCTGCAGAAGTTTATCTATATTCAAATCCTAAAATTACATTAACTGAGTTTTTTGACAAAGCTTCTCTTCATAAAAAATAAGTACTATAAAACTTAAGTTTATTAAAAAGCAAAAGCCCACTCAATAAAAATTTATTGAGTGGGCTTTTAATTTAAAGTTTACAAATTATTCTAAACTACAGTAAACTTAATATTTGAACAACTATAATTAGTAATACCATTGCAATAGGATATACTGTTGCATAAGCTACTGAAGGTGCGTCTGTATCTACTAAATTATCTACCGCAGCCAACCCAGGTGTACTTGTCATACTTCCTGTTAATGTACCTAATAAAGTAAGCATATTTAATTTAAAAAATGTTGTAGCAATAACAGTTGTAATAATCATAGGTACTAATGTTATTAATATACCATATGCAAACAACTCTAAACCAAATTCTTGAAACGTAGCTACCATACTTGAACCTGCGCTTGTACCAACGGCTGCTAAAAAGAATAGCAATCCAAACTGCCGTAATAATTGATTTGCTGCTCCTGTCATAGTCCACATTACTGGTCCAGTTTTACCTGTTCTACCTAATATAAGTGCAACTAGTAAAATCCCACCAGTTAAACCTAAACTGAAAGAGAATGAATTAAAATTTATACTTAACTTACCAACTAAAATACCTAAAATAATACCTACTCCTATTGGTAAAAAATCTGTATTTGATAGTTTTGAAGTATCATCTCCAAAAATACGACTTACATGTCTCATATTTGTTTTATGGCAAACCACAATAAGTTTATCTCCAAATTGTAATTTAGTAGAAGGGCTAGGAGAAATATTAATACCTGACCTTCTAATACGAGTAACTGTTGCATGGTAGGTTTCCAATAAGTTTAATTGTCCTAATGTTTTTTTAACAACGTCTTTATTTGTTACCAAAATAGACCGGATATCAAAATTAGTATCCAAAGGTGGTATTTCTTGTTGTGTTTCAGAACCAATTAAAAGTTTAACACGTTCTAAGGCTTCAGCAGTTCCAACAGCTTTTACAACATCACCTCTATGAAAAACAATTTCAGGTTCTGGTGCAATTACAACATTATTGTGCACTATTCTAGATATAACAGCTTTGGTCATAAATCTAATATTTAACTCACCATATGTTTTACCTATTACATTATCGTTTTCAACAATAAAATGTTTTCTATTAATTTCTGGAAAACCAGCTGATAATTCTCTATTATATTTTTCCTCTTCTTCTTTTAGATTAACTCTTAAAATACGAGGTAAAAAGCTTACAAAAAGAATAACACCTATAACCCCAAAAGGATAACCAATACCATAACCAATAGAGGCTAATGGCGATCCAGTTGTATCAATAGCAGCTGCTAATCCGGGTGTACTTGTTAAAGCTCCATTTAACAAACCAATAACTAAGTTTTTATCAATACCTAAAAAATAAAAGACTATAAATGCTATTAAACCAGAGCTTCCTATAAGAATAGCAGATAATAATGCTAGTTCGCGCCCGTTCTTTTTAAAAGATTCAAAAAAACTTGGTCCTGCTTGTATTCCAATAGTAAATATAAAAAGTACCAAACCTAAATATTGAAAATCTTTAGGAATTTGCATACCATAATGGCCAAATACCAATGCTACAAAAATAACAGCGGATACATCTAATGAAATCCCCTTAACTTTAATTCGACCTATAATAAACCCAATTACTATAATCAAAAATAATACAAAATAACTGTTCGAAAATAATCCCATTACATTTAATTTTATTGTACAAAATTAATTACTTATTACAAGTAATACAGATATTCTGGAAATTAATTAACGAAAACGATTGCATATAACAAGATACAATTTAATAAAAAAGAGGTTGACCTAAAATCTAATTTTAAGACAACCTCCTTAGTGTTTTATAAATTAAGTATTTACTCTAAAGAACCTAAATAACGTTCAGTATCTAATGCCGCCATACAACCAGTACCAGCAGCAGTAACTGCTTGTCTATATTCTTTATCTTGTACATCTCCGGCAGCAAAAACTCCTGGTAAATTTGTTTTAGTAGATTTTCCTTTAGTTATTAAATAACCTGTTTCATCCATATCTAAAACTCCTTTAAATATATCAGTATTCGGTTTATGACCAATAGCAATAAACACACCTGTAACATCAATTACTTCTTTTTCACCAGTTTTATTATTTACAGCTCTTACACCTTCAACAACGTTACTTCCTAAAACTTCATCAATTTCCGTATTAAATTTAACTTCAATATTAGGTGTTTTATCAACTCTATGTTGCATTGCTTTAGAGGCTCTCATATAATCTTTTCTTACTAAAATTGTAACTTTATTACAAATATTAGCTAAATAAGTAGCTTCTTCTGCTGCAGTATCTCCAGCTCCAACAACAATAACATCTTGTCCTTTATAAAAGAAACCATCACAAGTTGCACACGCAGAAACACCACCACCTATTAAACGTTGTTCACTTTCTAATCCTAAGTATTTTGCAGTTGCTCCAGTAGAAATTATAACAGAATTTGCTTCAATTACTACAGAATCATCAATAGTAACCTTATGAATACCTCCTTCTTCCTTACTAAGATCTACTTTTGTAACCATTCCAAAACGAACTTCGGTTCCAAAACGTTCAGCTTGTTTTTTTAAATCTTCCATTAAAACTGTACCATCAGTTCCGTTTGGATATCCAGGAAAGTTATCTACCTCTGTAGTTGTAGTTAACTGTCCTCCCATTTGCATTCCTGTGTACATAACTGGCTTTAAATCTGCACGAGCTGCATAAATTGCAGCAGTATACCCCGCAGGACCAGATCCTATAATTAAGCATTTTATTCTTTCAATTGTATCAGACATCTTTATATTTTTATTATTTTATAAAAACAAATTTATAGCATTATTATCAAAATAAACACCTTTGTTTATAATTTTTAATAATGAAAACATAATTATAATTAATAGTTTATTTAAATTTTAAATTTAGTCATTAAATTTAATCCAAAAATTAATAAAAACCAGTGTATCATGCATCACTTTTTAAATTAAATTAAGCCCTATATTTGTAAAAATTATATTCTTACAAAATATGATAACTAATAACCTTAATAATTCAAATGAAAAACTTTCAACATTTTTAGAAGCTAATAATGCAGTACTCCTATATTTTTCAACTAACTCATGTAGTGTTGGAGAAGCATTAGAACCAAAAGTTCAAAATTTAATTACTTCTACATTTCCTAAAATTAAATTTATTTCTATTGACTTAAATAACAATGCTAAAATTGCTGCAAAATTTAGTGCCTTTGTAGAACCAACTATCTTAGTTTTTTTTGAAGGGAAAGAAACTATAAGAAGAAGTAGAAATATAAGTATTTTTGAATTAGAAGATGCAATTAAGAGACCTTATCAACTTATTTTTGAATAAAAACTTGTAATATATATTTTTAGTTTTATATTTGCAGTCGAAATTGATTAGGACGTAATAAAAACAGAAAATTTTAATTACAAACTAAAAAGTTTAGATTTAAAAAAACTTAAAATATATAGTTTTTTATTCGGGGTGTAGCGTAGCCCGGTTATCGCGCCACGTTTGGGACGTGGAGGCCGCAGGTTCGAATCCTGCCACCCCGACGAACCTAGTAATAGGTCAAATCAAAACACTGTTAATCGTATGATTATCAGTGTTTTTTGTTTTTACACATTTTATTTGATGCCAAATAAAGGTAACTAAACTCATTAAAAAGGTGTGCAAATCGGTGTGCAATTGTTTACTGAAAATGTGCTAACTTTAAAGAACTTTAAGACATAATTTGACTTTCGTCTTTACAAATTAATGTTTAACTAAAGTCATTTAAAATGAAAACAAAAAGCACATTCACGGTTATTTTCTTCACAAGAAAATCAAGAAGCAATCCTAATCAATTATCCATTTATGTACGTATTACAGTAAACGGTAGGCGTTCAGAAATGAGTGTAAAAAGAAGTGTTTCCCAAAATGGGTGGGATTCTTCAAAAAACAGAGGTCGAGGCAATTCAGAAAACATACGGGTTTTAAACGCTTATTTAGCCCAAGTATATAACAAACTACTCCAGTGTCACAAAGAACTCATTGAAAAGGACAAAGTAGTCACATCCGATGCCATTAAGTCTCGATACTTGGGAGAAGACGATGAAAGTAAAACCTTAAAAGAATTAATTGCGTACCACAATGGCAATATGATTCACGTTCTGAAAGCAGGAACAATGAAAAATTATTATACCACAGAAAGGTACTTACAGAAATTTTTATGGAAGAAAAAAAGAGTAAAGGACATCTATTTAAAACAATTGAATTTTAGATTCATTACAGACTTTGAACACTTCCTAAGAACCTATAAAGATTCAAAAAAACAATTGATGCTATCCAATAATGGAGTTATGAAACATTTGGAGCGTTTCAAAAAAATGATAAACCTAGCTATAAAACTAGAATGGATGAACAAAAACCCATTTAGTCAATTTCAACTAAAATATGATAAATATGATAGAGCATATTTGAATGAAAGAGAATTAAAGCTGTTAGAAACTACAGAATTTACAAGTAACCGCTTACAAAAAATAAAAGATTGTTTTGTGTTCTCTTGTTATACTGGACTTTCATATATAGACGTAAAAGAACTCACAGAAAATAATATTGTAAAAGGGTTAGATAATACTAATTGGATTTACACCAAACGAGAAAAAACAGACGAACAAGTAAAAATACCCATACTCCCAAAAGCTTGGGCTATATTAGAAAAGTATAAAGCTAAGGAGGAACTGGATGTTAAAACAAATTTGTTACCCATAAGTTCCAATCAAAAGACCAATGCTTATTTGAAGGAAATTATAAAAGATTGTGGTATTCATAAAAATATTTCATTTCACGTAGCTAGACACACTTTTGCAACAACAGTTATGTTATCTAATGGTGTACCCATAGAAACAGTATCTAAACTATTAGGACATACTAAATTATCCACAACTCAAATATATGCTAGGGTTGTAGAAACAAAAATTAGTGAGGATATAAGTAATCTATTAGAACGCTTTAAACAAAAAGAAAAAAGTAAGAGTGCATAAAACAAATTGTTTTTAGCCTTAAAAAAAGAATTTCCTTTCAATATGCTTCTCAAAAAGTTACGGAAGTGTATTGAAAGGGAATTGCCATAAATGAAGACTTTGGTATTTTTTCAGCGACAAAAATAAGAGAGCCCACGCGTTGTATATGCTGTTCACATTTAGTGAGTGTGAATATCCACCTCACCTTGCGGGTGTACAAGCACCCTCATAACCGAATCGGTTAATCTATAATAATTTCAATGCCTGCTTTCTCAGCCTTGTATTTTATTTTGGTCATTAACTCATAATAGCTCCAGTTTCTTAATACAAACTCCTCTTGCTTAACAATCCCCATCTTGTCTTTTTGATTTAATAGAATTAATGTTCCTGCTTGTTGTTTTATACAAAAATCGATTAGCTTTCTGCTGTATAGGTGAATACGATGGGATACATAATTACTTTCCGTTTTACGAAGCCTGTCCATTGCTTTTAATTTTCTTTTAACTCCTTTGCCTGATTTAGAGTAAGTAGCCCCTATCTGTGCCCTTTTAACGGCTGCTTGTATTGCTAACCTTCTATATAGAAACTCTTCCCTAGTGCCAATGGTAAGTCGGGTATTAACGGTTTTCACTACAATGGGATATTCAAGAGACAAGGATGCCTCTGCTATCACTTCTGGTCTTAAGGATTGCTTTTCTTTTTTAATTTCAAAAACCGCTAGCCAGAAAATTTTACCATCTTTTAATTTAATGTGAGAAGTACAAAGCTTGGTTTCTCCTTTTAGTACGCGTTCCAATAGTACTCTTTTGTCGGTATAATCCTTTCCTAAGTAGGTCTTAAAGGGTATTTGAAATAAACGGAAGCAAAAAGCTCTTTTCTCGTCATTATAAGATAATCTGCTGATGCCCTCCAAACCAAATGGAAAAGCCATATCCCTCCTAAAGTTTTTAAGGGAGCGTTCGCCTTTCCAGTATTCAGGTCGATTTTTATTAAAAGAAGTGATTAAAGTGTTGTTCAGATTAGATAATATGTTTGTAGGGATTTCACCTTTAAAACGATCTGATACCACGCGGTAAGTTGTATTCATTCGTGAGCGTTGCAAGATTCCGTATTCATCTTTTTTTTCATCAGCCAATTTATATTTTATGCCCTCTGACAGGTAAAAGAATTCCTTGATATTTTCCTGTACATACAAATGGGAAACAATTAGATTAGCAGCTCTAAAACATCGGTTTTGCCACCTATAAAGGGTATCCAATGCCTCCTTTCTTTCTTCTTGGGTAGGGAGGTCGACTAATAGTTGAACCTTTCGTGTGAGTTTGAGTGTTGACTCTTCCATATCAAGCGGATTCTAATTGCTGCTCATGTTTCTGCTGCATGAGTTTATACGCTATCATAAACTCATTGTGGACTTCCTTTTGGGATATGTTAAGTGTTTGGGCAATCAAAGCAAAGGAATATTTCTTTTCACATCGGAGTTTTAATACTTCTGATTGTTCCTTAGTCATAATACCTTGAACCTTAATTTCGACAGCGGGCTTTTGTTCAGTTTCAAGCGCTCTTCCTTGATTAATAATCGTTTTAACATCGTCAATAGCTCGTCTCACTTCATTACTGGTTTCGGTAATACCCTTTCCCATAACCTTGGCAATAGCTTTATATTGAAAACCGTATTTCAAACAGAGCTCAATCAAATGCCTTCTTTCAACACTCAACAGGGGTAATACACTTTTGATTCGGTTGAAGGCTTTTTGCTGTGATTCCTGGTCTTTCAGATTTTCAGATGCATTTACGGGGTCGTACCCCACCATATAGTCTTGGTAATTGTCGTAATTTTCTAACGAATGTATATTCCTAGAAAACTTATTTTTAGGTTTGCTATAATATGAAATACATTCTCTTTTCATTACAAATCTTAAGAAATAGAAAATATGCCTAGGTGATTCTATTCTGTCCTTATGAACCCATAATTTTAAAAAAGTATCTTGAACCAAGGATTCTATTACAAAATGATCATTAATTAGTTGCTTACCCACCCAAAAGATACTTCTGCTATACCTGGCATGAATGTGTACCAAAGCAGAAGGGTCTCCTTTTTTTAATAATTCAAAATTACTTTGTAACATAAGAAATCGCGTTTAAATTGATGATACGAGTTCTTACAGTTTATAAAGAAAAGCTAGCTTTGAAAAAGGTTGAGAAGAATTCCCTTTTTCTACAAACAAAAAGGCGTGGATACTCAACTTACTGCATTAGAGGTACTGGTATACCCTGTGTACAAATAAGAGAGTCCACGCCCCGGGTCGTGAACATCCTTGCTTATTCTCTCGTACACATAAAAATTACCAGTTTTCTAATGCGAGATTCAAAGCGAATGCTTCTAATATTTTATTTAAAGAAGTATCGCAAAATTAACCCTTCTAAAAGAAAGATTAATCAAATATAGATATTTTTTTCAACGACACAAATGTCGTTGAAAAATCTTATTTTATTACCGTCATTTGGATATATGATTGATGAAAAAGATATATTATATTATACTACTTCCATTGAGATGGTTCTCAAAGAATTAAGGAAAGAGAAAGGTATGAATCAAGGAAAAATTAGTGGTTTGTCTCAATCTGACGTGAATATAGAATTTGCTCAGAAATACGAAGTCTCAATTAATATGGGACGAATGGAGTCTAAGCCTAACTTTCATATGACGAAGCTACTATACCTCTGTGATTATTTTGAGATATCAACTATAGATTTCTTTAAAAGAGTTTTGAGTAAAGAAAAAAATGAAATTTTTGAATTCTTGGAGGTAAAAGAGGAGGAGAAAAGGAAGAGAAAAAGAAGAAAGAATAAGTAAGAGAACAAAATTATTAGAAACTACCCTTATAAATAAAGGGATATAGCATTGATTTTTGGCATCCTTATTTGAAAATAAACAATCAACTAAATCACTCAAAATTATCCGTTTTTAAACTTTTGGATTTAGAGGCTGGTATTTGCGGATGAGAATCCAAAAGTTTAAAAATGAACCAAACTCGCCAAAAGCGAGTGCGGTAGTTTGAAAAGATTCCCCATTATGAACTACTCTCTAATATATCCTTTAATAACGTATGCTCATCTTTAGTTAATTTTAATAAATAATGATTAGCACTAAAAGTATTCTTAACAAGTTTAAATTCCCCAAAAGTCTCTTTGAGTTTATACTTAAGGTCATTGACTTCAGTTTGCTTTTTATAGTATTCATTTCTGTAATAGGTCAATTCCTCATTTTCGGTTGTTAAAACAGGTTCTATAAACTTTGTTTTTTCAACTAACAAAGGTTTTTTTTCTTCAATTTCTTCAAATAGAGATTCCAATATTTTTTTCGTTGGCTTGAGCTGTGCCTCTTCAATATTTCTAAATATCGAAACTACGGCATCCATACGTTTATTAATTTGATTTAAAAAAGCTTCATTACTCATCTTTAAAGTATCATAAGGTGATATATTATTATCTTCAAAAAAAGCAATCATAAAGTCCAATGTTTCCGAATAACTTGAACTTAATTTTTTAGAATATTCCTTGAATTTTTTTATAGTTTTTTTCTTTAACCGAATTGTATTAAAACTATCCATATTTTATGATATTGTTACAATGAAACCTTGATTTTACTGACCTTAATGTTAAATTTAGTGCAAATTCAGGAATTAATCAAATTTAAAAACAGTTTAATTTACTGAAAATCATAGAACTATAAATAAGTAACATCGCGCAGCGTGTTACCCTCTTGCTTTTCCCCCCTTAGTTTAGCAATCACGCTTATATAGAGAATTTTTTATGATAGTAAGTACTTGTAATGAGTAACTTTATATCGAGGGAAAACTCTCCATAATTGTTAACTGTGACCAAACATTAAGCTACTTGCTATGTTGGTTGTTGTTAGTATAGTTAACGAATTTCAGAAAGAACAAAGGCAAATAGTAAGTGCTTTTTTTAATGCTCTTACTACAATAAAATTAAAGTTTTATGTAATTGAGTACAAATAAAATAATGCTAAAAATAAAGACATTGTAAGTACGGTAAAACCGTAATTTTATCTCCAAAAACTGTTTTAACTTTAACTAACTAAAACTCACAAAATGAAAAAAGATATTTACAAACTGTCTGAGGAAATTAATAATTACTTAGCTGAATTTAAAAACGAGCAAGGGCAAAAACCTAACACAGTTCATATTGGTTTGTTAGTTCATGATTATTGTGATTTATTTATTGAAAGTCGTGAAAAGGTATAAATAGATTTTTACTCCTAAAAATTATTTAAAAACAGCCTTCATTAAAAAATACAATTATTATTTAATGCTGATAGTATCTACCACTTGTTATTTCGATTTCTTTTACTTCTCGCTCCTAATTTTGTTTTACCAGAATACAGCACAGCAACAGCTCTCTTTGAAGTTGTAGTATTTTTTCTTGTATTTGTTGATTTGGTGGTTTTAGTTAAGGAATTAATTTTTGAGGAAGTAGGCGTACAAACAGAACAAGTTTGGTATTTTAATAATTTTGCTTTTTCTAATGTAATTTCTTTTTTTGAATATTTCAAATATCTACAACTTGTTGTGTGATATTTTTATCCTGTTTTGGTTATACAAACTGTTTGAGCTTTAAATTAAAACTAATGTAAATTGTTAGACTAAAAAATAGATGCTTTAGATTTTTTATTATTTTCAAGTAATTATTCAATATTTAATTCTTGCCTTACTCTCATTTGTTTCAGGCATCCAGAACATTTACCACAGGCAATATTTGACATATGACATGAATGAGCTAATAGAATTAATTCTTTAGGAACGTTATATTGTACTGCTAACTCATGACTAAAATATTTTACTGTATTGGAAATTATTTTTATTCCACCTTCCTGATACATAGACAAATCATTGCACATTTTGTAGAATTCCTCAGTTCCGTCCTTGTGAAATGAGTCACTTTTTACAGAAGCCAAATGAATTTCTCCAACCTTATCATTTATAGCTTTCATTAAACATAACGTTATCAGTAACTGATTTCTATATGGCCACCACTCTTCAGAGGGAGATTCTTCAATCGAATTTTCATTTATTAAATTTCCAGAACCTAAAGATTTACAATTTACTCTAATAACTTCATGTCTGATTTTCAAAATATGACATATCAATTTCGAAACGTAAATTTCTCTTTCTGCCGAATTTTGACCATAATCAATTGTATATGCTACTTCTGGTTTTAAGTGATATGCTAAACATATTGAGTCTATTCCTCCAGATAATAGAATACTTTTTTTTATAGACTCCATACTGTCTGATATATAGATGTTGTTAAATCATTATAATATTTAATATTCGCTAATTTCAACATAAGAAGTGAATCTATATTTACCGTTCTGTGATAACCAATAATTTTTTTACCTTTTGACATAGCATAGCCTAATTCAACTAAAGTTCCTGAATCCAAACCATCCAAAACAGAAAAAACAATATCAGAATCATCAAGACCTTTAATATCCTTTTCAGCTATTGTTTGCTCATCTCCATAACCCACATCATGATAGGGGGAAAAAACTTTAAGCCCAAAACCCAAAAATGAACTCCTAATTTTATCAATTAGTATAACATCTGAAAGTGAAAAAATTGGTGCGGCAAGATATACTTGTTTACTATCTAAAGCTTCTGATTTAAACTCATCAAATTTAGAAGGATTAGTTTCCGAGGTAAAAGTTTTTAATGATTCAGTATTACAAAAAATTGATGTAGCTTTTGAAGCCATTTTAGCACATTCTTTAAGACTCAAATCATTTTTTTTAAACCAATAATACGCGAATGACGTAGTAAAGACATCTCCTGAACCAATTTTAGAAACATTCTCAGTTTTATACGCAGGTATCCTATGAAATTCTTCTTTATTTAAATACAGATTTGCCCCACTTGGTCCATTCTTAATTATTAAAGCTTTAACCTTTTCTACATCAAAGAAAAAGTTAACTATATCATTCATTTCTGAGCAATTTGAAATTGATTTGGCTTCATTTGAATTGACAATATAAATTAATTCTGTTGCTTTACTGTTAACATTAAATCTAATAGGATTTAAAGAAGTTTGTGGGTCATATACAACTTTTTTTGCATCAATTTGAAAATTACCATCTAACATTCCAAAACAAATCAAGTTATCTTTTGAAACATTAATAGTTGGTTTATTTTTCAATAAATTTGGATTTGGATAAATCTCTGGATTATCTAACGAGTAAAAATATTTAAATGTTAATAAATCATTTGAATGTTTAATTTCGAAATTAAATTTATTATAAACTTTTTTATAATTATTCAAATGGCATTCAGCCTCCTTATTCGCAATTGTATAGAATACTATTTCTTCTTCCGAATTTTCCAGAATAAAAGCAACGGACCTTAATCCAGAACCAAATATATAATATGTATTTGCATCAATATTAATTTCTTTATAAGTGCCTCCAATAATATTTATCATCCCTAATCTCTTGAAATTTTCACTTTACAAGCAATTCCTATAATTGAAACTATCTCAGCAGAATAATTATTTCCACTTTCAATACATTCACGTAATTCGTTTACATTAACATGTATAACACTTCCTAATATTTCTCCATTTCCGTTCTCTAAAACAACAGACTTATTATACAACTTAACAATTAAAATATCACCCTTCAAATGTTGAGATAGTACTGCAACATCAATAGTCGAAAGGATTGTTATAATAATCCCATGTTCACATTCAAATTTAGATTTTGATGTTGGTACGTATCCATAATTATTTCCACCACTCATATTAATATTGTTTAATTTATAGTAGCTTAAAATTAAAGTAAATCAATTTTGTATAATTACGGTTTTACCGTACTTTCTGAAGATTATTTAAAGAGCTTTGAATTGTATAGATTTAAACTATGTTTTTGACTTGAAATGTACCATTTATGCATTCTTTTCACTAAAATATTTTTTATAACCTTTCAGAATATTCCCCAAATACAATCTCGATTTCAGCTCCACTATTCTTTATTGTAGTTTCACTAATTATTCTACATTTTTAAAATTTTCAACAAAAATGTTTTACGCTTCTTTCAACTGAATTTCTAAAAAACTAATACCTCTTAAATTGCCATCATTTTCTCCATATGATTACATAAGTCTCTTAACTTTTCAAAATCACGAGCTTGATCTGATTTAAAAAGGCAATATTTTTTCAAATTAATAAAAACCATGATTTAATCTTGAATATATAGCTCTTCTTTGGTTGTAACACGTGGAATTTTTACTTCGAAACTTTCATAAATATCTTCTTTTGTTATTGCTACTATTCCTATAACTACATGAATCCCATGTGCTGAATCAGGGTTTTTTAACCCAAGATATAGTTGATTTGAGTTATTTTCAACTTTTACGGTACCTGAAATTAAATTTTCTCTAGTTCCAGATGTATAATACGAAAATTCCTGCTTATTAATGAAATTATTATAATTACTATAGTCAATTAAATAAAGATCGCAATAATTAGCCCCAGGGGGCTTACTTAACTGATTTATCCCAAAGTTTAATAACCCTGTTTGATCAATTAAATTTGTTATTTCAGATGCCAATTGCATTCCACTTGAAACATTATCAATATCTGTTTCATTTCGAGATGCAGAAAATGTATAATACCATTCTACTGTATTTGGCGGTAGGTTAACTGGAATTGCAATACGAGATTTACCTCCTAAAAATGTTGAATTTGTACCGCTGTTTATAAAGTGTTTTTGTTTGTTAATTACAGTTTTGGTATGGTACTTACTTTTTATTAATCTCCTATCAATTCTTGTGGTATAAGTTGTATCTGAAATTATTCTTTTAGCTACCGTGGAATTAAAATTAATTGTAGAAATATCTTTAGGGACCCTGTCAACTGATATATTGCAAATTCGTTTGCCTAATGAAGCATTGGTTATTCTAAAAAGGTATATTCCTTCTTGATTCACAGTGATTACTTTATTAGTGATATTTTTTGTTTTAAAATCTGAAAACTTTAGATTTGAAGGTAATTCAAAAATTTCTACTTTATTAATAATTTTATTTTGTTGTTCTTTAAAATTAAAAACGATTTTATCTCCTTCAGCAAATGAAAAAGTAAATTGTTTGTATTGCATAGCAGGAACTTTAACCGTTCCACTAGTTAAATTTATTTGTTTAGTTTGCGCTATTACCAGTTGACTTATCAAAATTAGAATAATTTTGAAGAATACTTTTAAGTTAAGTTTCATATAAAGAATTTGGTTAAATTATAAGGATTAAAATAAAGCACAAGACAATCGATTTTTATATTGAAATTATGATTTTACTTTAATTTTAAATTCATTTCTTTTGATTATTTAGGACTACAAATATTGATTCTTTTTAATAATTAGGATTACGGGAAAACCGTAATTTGAAATTCTAAAAAGTTTATTTCTTTACCGAAGTTTTTAGGAAAGTTGTTTAAAAAGATTTTGAGGAAAGCTATGAAATTTAATTTTACTATTTAGCATAAAAGCCCACCCCAAATAGGGGTGGTTAAATTGATGTAAAAAAGATTGTCAATAACCTTACTAGCGTAAATGTAAGACAGTATATTTTTGATACTGAAAATCCGTATTATTTTTAGGAATATTCTATCTTTTAAATATACCGTTCATTTGATAAAAGAATCGTTCAATTAACCTAAGGTCTTCAGTTATTATTTCTGCCGAGCCACTCATTTCATGTTGAAATTCAATTTTCTTATTATATGAAGTAATCAACTCTTTATCAAGCGACACATCTATCAAATAATACCCTTCTTTATCTGGAAATAGAGAAATATTTTCTACTAAACCAGTAAGAGTTCCAAACTCCGTATCAGGATAATTTGACAATCTTACATTTACACTTTGACCAACTTTAATTTTACCTGAATTTTGAACAGGAGCCTTAATTTTACCAATATAATCAGAATTTTCAGAAGGGATAATTGTAAATACAAAATCTCCAATATTTACTGTTTGATTTTCATTTCAAAATGATAAATAAGAAACTTTTCCAGTAATAGAAGATTTTAAAGCATAAAGCTGTTCCCAATCTTTAACAGATTTTTTTAATTGATACAGTGACTGAATCACTTTTTTTAGTAATCTGGTTTCTTCTTGAGTTTTACGAATTTCAGAACTTTTAATAGTGTTTTTAGAATTACCAATTGCTTCATTTAGCTGAGAAATAGAAGTGCTCATATTTTCAAGAGCTCTTTTATACTGAGTAAACTCTAATTGTTTGTTCTCATAATCATGTGCTGAAATAACTCCTTTTTCAAATAATATTTTACTTCTATTTAAATCTTTTTGCTTAAATTCTAGTTCGCTTTCATTTAATTTTTTTTGTGATTTTAGAATATCTAATCTGTTTCTAATTTCAGACAATGTTAAATTATTTGCTAAAAATTCACTTGAATAAGGTTTTAACTTTTTATTTAAAACATATTCTGAGTAATTAGTTTCAAAATTTGAAAAGTTAGGTGTAATATCTCCCAATAATAAAAAAGGTAATTCATCCATTGGAAAAACAAAATTATTTTTATTTATTGTAATTGTATCTAAAATACTTTTAAGCAATAAAACATCTTTATAATTTGCTGAATTCTCAATTACTCCAATTATGGTATTTTCAGAAACTTTACCACTATTCTCAACCAAAATTGTTTCTATTTGCCCTGTTGTTTTGGCAAATATTTTTTCCGGTGGAATTTTTGTAGTAACCACAACCTCTGCAGTAATTACATCTGGATATTTAACAAACCAGGAAATAATTAAAAGTATAAGAATTATGACAAATATCAACGTTATTCCCCAACGAATCATCCAATTAGGCACATAGGTTAAAATTTCTTGTACTTCTTCGCTACGTATTTGTATATCTTTATTTTCTATGGACATTATTCAAATCTTTAAATAACTTAATTACAGTAAATTATTAAAAGGGGGGCAATTAATTACCCCCCTTTAATATAATATTACAAAGCTTATCGGCTTCCTGGATCGCTCATACACATATCAGTACAACCCATTGGTCCCGAACTAAAACAAGGATTCCAAGTAGGACAACCACCATCTGCAAACTCACCTAATGCTATTTCTCTACATTCTTCTCGATATCCAGGCTCATTATCAAAACAATAACTAGGTATCTGACCTCCATTAACACTTTTTTGTTCAGCTTTATTTAAAGCTTTTCCTAAGTTTAAAAATTGTTTTTTCATTTTATAAAAATTTGAATATTTATTAATCCCTTAATCATTTAAAGACACTCAAGGTTTGTGTCTATTCCTCGCGAGAGAATTTTTTTTCTATTTCTATAAGTGCATCTTTACCTGAACTCCTATATATAATTTTTTGATTGTTATCTAATAAAATAAATGTAGGATATTGTTTTATACCTAATTCTTTAAGAATTTGAGATGAGATCCTTTCTCTCTTAACAAAAGCTTGTGTCCACTTCATTTTATGCTCCTCTGTATAATTTATTACCTTCTCATTTGAATCATCATAAGCAATCCCGACAATTGAAATTACTTTTGAATATTTCTTCTCGAGTTTCACCAATTTTGGCGTTAATTCTTTACAAGGGCTACACCAAGTTCCCCAAAAATCTAATAATGTAAATTGCTTGTCCTTACTAATTTCATTAATCGTAAATTGCTTACCTAGCAAATCATTGAGTTTAAAATTTTTCATTTTTTGACCTTTTCTATGACCTAGATTTTCACCTTTGAAATCTGTTCTAGAAATATATAAACTACTCATATTATTAGCTAAACTATCAATTAAAAAATAATCTTTTTCTAATTTAATAGTATCCTTAATTTTATAAGCAAAATTATTATTATAAATATAATCTTTGTTGCTAAATTTTTCAGAAGAAGGTTTTATAAGTATTTGCAAAAAAGAATTGAATATTCCTTGTACAGCAACATCATATTTCTTCTTTTTAATTATTAAGTTTCCTTTCCAATAATCGCAAAATTCGACCGTCAATCTAGAGTTTATTGTTTTTATATTTTTAGATGGTCTAAACATTGCTTCATTTAATGCTGGAAATATTTTAATTTTTCTATTTAAATTTATGGTGTTGATTTCATTATAATTTAAGATAAGATCTTTGTTTACTAATTTAAATGACTCTCCATTTTTATTAAACTCTTGACTAAACTTAAGAATACTATCATCTAAAAAGGTATTATTATTATTTTGATCATATATGATTTTTCTCATCTTATTGTTAAAATATACAGCAATTGAAAATTGGTCATAATTTATTTTTTTTGACTCCTTTATTGTATCAATTTTCTTATTGATAATGGTGCTTTTTTCAATTATCCCTTTCTTGTATAAATCATAATTAAATTTGTCAAAATCTGTAAACAAAGTTGCAATAACAACTGAATCATTATTACTTAAGCTATACTTTTTTATTAATTCTGAATAATATTTAGGATATTTTTCAATATAAGAATAGGCACCAATGTTAGTATATGAATTATCAAAAGCAATATCGTTTTGATCTGACAAATAAAGATTTATAGAAATATTCTTATTTTCTGTTCTCTTGTTGGTTTTAAAGCAATTAACCAACAATCCAAATATTAGTATAATTACTATGTGTTTTTTGAAATTCATCCTATTAGTTGTTTAATCGTAAAGTTAGCCTCAATATATCTATTAAGGCTAATTGTTATTCTATATGTATCTGCACATTTTTGTCTGCGCATTATCACAATACCCCACAAAGCATTCCTGACCTGCTGGACAACCAGCATTAGTTTCTAAAGTACAAACATCACTACACCAACCATCTTCTTCTTGTGTCAATTCATGTAAGCCACCAAAAACTTGTTTTTGTTCAGCTTTATTTAAAGCTTTTCCTAAATTTAAAAATTGTTTTTTCATAATATAAAAATTTAATTATTTAATAAAGCCTTGATCATTTAAAGACACTCAAGGGTTGTGTCTATTCTTCGCGAGAGAATATGTTAGTTAATTCTTTTTCTATAAGTCCTTTATTATAGCCCGTAAATGATTTATTCACAATCCCACTTTTATCAATAATAAAGGTTCTTGGTATTAATTGTATACCATAATCAATTACAATGCTACTATAAAACCCTTTAAGGTCTGAAATATTTATCCAATTTATTTTATCTTCATAACTCGCTTTTTTCCAAAGCTCATAGTTTGAATCCAAAGAAAAACTTACAATTTCAAATTCTTCTTTTTTAAATTTTTCTAATAAAATTGGAAACTCTTCTCTTATTTGCTTTCTACAAGGAGGGCAATTACTTGTCCAAAAATCTAATAACACAACTTTGTTTTTAAAATTTGACAAGCTTATTTTTTTATTATTTAAGGTCATTCCTGAAAAATCTTTCAGAGAATCACCTTCTTTAATTATATTTGATTGTAAAAAATTGAATATTAATCTTCCTTTAGATGATTTTTTATAAAAATCATTTAATAAGTGATAATATCTATTAATAAAAGGTTTTGGTCTAAAGTTCCTTTCATCATAAATTTTCTTTATGCTGAAATAATTATTATAATTATTAAAAACAAAAAGAGAATCGTTTTTTTCTTGAAGTAATTTATATTTTTTTGAAATTAGTTCCTTTTCCTGTTCAGTCTTAGAATTATTTATTGCGATTTTTCTGTTTAATATTAATGAATCTACCTGCTCTTTATAATCAATGACTAAATGGTTCAATTTAGACCCACTAATTTGACTCTTTCTCAGAAAACAAGTAGCATTATCCTTAACATTTAAACTTTTGAGATTTGCAACTATATTTATATTTGTAGTATCAATCCAAAATAGTATTGTTGGGTATTTTTCAATAGTACTATTCGTAAAATAAATTAATCCTGATGATGGTTCATCTATAAAACCTCTAAATTTAAATTTATTATCGATAACATAAGTTGAGTCAATAGGTTGGAGAGTTTCCATGTTATAGAAGACAGCTTTTACACTATCTTTAATACCATTAATATTTACAGCTATTGAATAATTTTGTTTTGGTAGTTCTTTTTCGTCACTACAATTTACTACTAATGATATAATTAAAAAAAATAAGATATATTTCATTTAAAAAGTTATTTGAAGCCTAGGAATTATAATTCCTAGGCTTATTAAAATTATTGACATTTTCCCATTATATGACTATCATGAGAACAAACACCTGAAGAACACTGTTGAGGTTTAGAATAAAGACATGGACAACCTGAAGACATTGAACCACTATTACAATCGTTTCCACCATCACTATATGTTAATTCGTGTAGACCTCCAAAAATTTCTTTTTGTTCTGTTTTGCTCAAAGCTTTTCCTAAATTTAAAAATTGTTTTTTCATAATTAAAAAAATTAATATTTATTAAAGCTGTGATCATTTAAAGACACTCACAGTTTATGTCTATTCCTCGCGAGAGAATATCTTTAACCACCCAATTCTAGTTGGTTTTTTACTAGATTGTAATAATTACCTTTTTGTTTTATCAATTCTTCATGATTTCCTACTTCTACAATTTTACCATTATCTAAAACCACTATTTGATATGCATTTTTAACAGTACTTAATCTATGCGCAATAACCACAGCTGTTTTATCAGTAAAAAATGTATTTAACTTCTCCATAATTACCATTTCATTATTTGCGTCTAAGGCAGAAGTTGCTTCATCAAAAAATAGATATTTAGGGTTTTTATAAACTGCTCTAGCAATTAACAATCGCTGTTTTTGCCCTGTACTTAACCCAGAACCTTCGTTTCCAATCTTCGTATTATAACCCAGAGGAAGTCCATCTATATAATCTGAAATGTTTGCTACATCTACTGCATGAATTAATTTTTTTGTATCTACATAATCTTCTCCAACAGCTATGTTTTTAGCAATAGTATCATTAAAAATATAGCCTTCTTGCATAACAACCCCACAATGCGCTCTCCAAACTTTTTGAGAAATATTTTTTAAATTAAAATTACTAACTAAAATTTCACCTTTATCAAGCTCATAAAAACGGAGTAGTAATTTCATTAAAGTAGTTTTACCACTACCACTAACACCAACAATAGCTGTTGTTTTATTGGTCGGTATCGTAAATGATACATCTTTTAATACAGGTTCTAGTCCGCCAGTATATCTAAAAGAGATATTCTTTAATGTTATGGCAGCATTTAAAGGGATATTAGTAACTTTCTCATCACCTTCGTTTTCCTCATTTTCTTTGTTGTGAATTTCTCCAAGCCTATCTAAAGATATTTTAGCATCCTGAACGTCTCTCATAAAGCCAATTAATTGGATAACTGGAGCATTCAATTGCCCAACTATGTAACTAATTGCCATCATCATACCCAACGTAATTTCCCCATCAATAACTAATTTAGCGGATAAAATTGTAATGAACATGTTTTTAAGTTCATTTATAAAGTTTGAACCCACACTTTGGGTTTGCTCTAATGCTAAACTTTTTGTAGAAATTTTAAATAAACGAGCCTGAACATACTCCCAATTCCATCGCATACGGCGTTCAGCATTATGTAATTTAATTTCCTGCATTCCGTTGATAAGCTCAATAACTTTACTTTGTTCCTGACTTACTTGAGAGAAACGTTTGTAATCTAGTTCTTTTCGTTTTTCAAAGAAAAATAATACCCAAGCAATATAAAATACACTCCCTAAAACAAAAACTCCTAAAATTTGAAAACTATAATATCCTAAAACAAAACTGAAAATAATTAAATTAAAAAACGAAAATAAAATTGTTAAAGATGAGGTTGTTAAAATTCGTTCTATTCGTTTATGATCATTGATACGCTGTAATAAATCACCAGTCATTCTAACATCAAAATATGAAATTGGCAACTTCATTAATTTTATAAAGAAATCTGAAATTAATGAAATATTAATACGTGTACTAAGGTGTAATAAAATCCAACTTCTAATAATTTCAAGACTTGCTTTTCCTATATATAAAAATAATTGTGCAAAAAGAATTAAATATATAAAATTAACATCCTGATTTTTTATACCAACATCTACTACACTTTGTGTTAAAAAAGGAAAAATTAGTTGTAATAAACTACCCGCTAATAAACCAATAATTAACTGTACAATAAATTTTTTATATTTGAATAAGTATTTAAATATAAAATTGAATCCAAAAGGCTCTTCTTTATCAAATTCCTCTTGATAAAATAAAGGTGTTGGCTCTACCAGAAGCGCTATTCCTTCTTCTGTATTTTTATCAGCATTATTACCAATCCAATGTTTTATAAATTCATCTTTAGTATATGTTATTAAACCATGAGCAGGATCTGAAATATAAATTATTCCTTTTTTAATTTTATAAACAACTACATAATGGTTTTTATTCCAATGTACAATGCAAGGTAACGGAGCTTCTAATAATTTGGTAAAAGAAAGTTTAACACCCAAAGAACGAAACCCCATACTTTCTACGGCTTCACTTAAACCCAATAAACTACTGCCTTCTCTTGTGGTTTCACTTAAAGTACGTAGTTGCTGTGTATTAATAATTTTACCATAGTATTTGGCAATAATTTTAATACACGTAGGACCACAATCTTTGGCTTCGGTTTGTTTGTAATTGGGGAATTTTCTCAAAACTATTTATTCAAATATTCATTTAATAATTTCCTTATTTCTATACCATCAGGTCCTGGAGCATTTTTATGGACTAACTTTCCATTTTTATCATATAAAATATAACGAGGTATTGTTTTTAAATTCAATTCTTTATAAAAATTTGCTTTTGGGTAATTAATTGCTAGTACATTATATTTATATATAGATAAATCTTCTTCCTTAGATGCTCTTTCCCACTTATCAAAATCGCTGTCTATTGAAACATATATAAAAATAACTTCTTTACTTTTATAATCATTAACCAGCTCCTGTGAACTTGGCATAGCTTCTTTACAAGGAGCACACCAACTAGCCCAAAAATCTATATAAATAAGCTTGCCTTTATTTTGATTTATGATTTCCTTTAAATTAATCTTTTGTTTGTTTCCATTTATGAGAAAAACATCATTAATATTTAAACTATCTTCTATTTTTTTAAGTTTGATTAAATATTTTTCATCTAAAAAATTTATGAAAATCGAGTCTTTATAATTTAGTTTGAAATCATTATAAATAGAATAAATTTTTGAAACCTCCTCACCTTGTTGAAAAGAATTATGCAAACAAATTTTCCTTGCATCTTTTAATAAATTTCCTGATAAAAAATTTGGCAAGATCTTATATGCTTCAACATAATCAATAAATAATTTCGATCTTGATTTTTCAACTTTACCTTTTAGTACTACTAGATTAATATATGTTATTAAAATTTCATATTTATATCTATTATTTAATAAACTACTTTCACTTATAAATTTTTCAGATTTCAGATTATTTAGAAATATTTTGAGTTTAGAAAAATTATAGTTTAAAAGCAAAGTTGAAAATAGATTTTTATTTGACTCATTTTTTAAAAAAATCATTAAACTCTTATCAATTTTATTTTTGTTAAATACCTCATCAATCATTAAAAGTTGTTTATTATTTTCCGAAATTACTTCATTTAAAAGCCAATTTACTCCTAAGGTGTCATCAACAAATTTTTTCCTATTTATTTTGTATCTATAAACTGGGTTTGGTTTTTCAAATTGATTTGCCATTAAATTCATAGCTTTTGTTGAATCTATATGATAAAATGTTTTTTTTATAGAATCTAAGATGAAATTTTTTGGTAAATCCCCTTTAAATGATTTTATGAATTAATTTAAATTGCTGTTAGAATAAAAATTAAGTATGCTATCTTTTAACTCAATATAAATTGTATCACCAACTTTTACATAAATCTTCTCTTTTGCGCTGTATTTTGAAGAAATATAAACAATATCATATGGATTAATATTTAAATTTATTGTATCAATTATTTTTTTAGTATATAAATGAGGTTTTTCAAACGTTTTAAAATTAATATCTTTATATAAAGAAACATTTACCCCTTCCATTTGATTTTTTATAACAAAAACTGCTTCATTTTTATTTTTTTCTTCATTTTTTTTAATCTGTACATTATTATTACAGGATGTAAATAATAAAATAAAAAAAAATATTATATAACTTATTTTCATAATTTATAGATAAATAAGGTGCTAGTTTTAAACTAGCACCTTATAATTAATTAACTTTTATTAACAACTTGCACAGCTATAACCAGAAGCATAACTTCCATCTGAATATACTGTTCCAGAGGCATAATCCCCTTCTACTTCTTCATAAAAATATACAGGAGTTGACCAGTGAGCAAAAGAACCATCTGAGTTTCTGACTGCAATACGACAACCGTCTGAAACTCCTCCAAAAATTTGTTTTTGTTCAGCTTTATTTAAAGCTTTTCCTAAATTTAAAAATTGTTTTTTCATAATAAATTTAATGCCTTCGCGCCTTCTGGCTCATTCACTAAAAATGTTTACTAAACATTTTTTTCACGTTCTGCCCTGCCCCGAACATTTAAAGACACTCAAGAGTGTGTCTATTCTTCGCGAGAGAATATTTTATCTAATTCAGATTCAAGAGCATTATAGACATAGCCGCTAATTTGTTTGAGAACAGTTCCATCTTTATCAATAATAAAACTTGTTGGATATCCTTGGACTCCATATTGAGTTACATATTTATCAGTTACACCTTCTAAATTAGAAATATTAACCCAGTCAATATTATCAGATTTACTAGATTTTTCCCAATCTTGTTTATTTACATCAACTGAATAACTTATAATCACAAAATCTTCATTCTTGTATTTCTCCTTAAGTTTTGGAAATTCTTCTTGATTCTGTTCGTGACAGTAATGACACCAATATGCCCAGAAATCTAAAACAATTATTTTGCCTTTAAAATCTGAAAGTTTTACAATATTTCCTTCTAAATCTTTAGCTTCAATATCAATAAATGGATTGCCAATTTTTATTTTTTCTATTTCAAAACTATTTTTTAAAGTAATCCCGTTTTTTGAATTTTTGAATTTTTTATCAAGTTTCGAATAAAATAATTGTAAACTGTCTTTTGATACATTGTCTGTAAAATATAAGAAGTAGGCTAATGAAACTGAATTATTAAGGTTTTTGAATAAAAAATCAACTCTTTTTTTATTTAGTTTTTTCTTATAATTGTTGCTATTAATTTCACCTCTTTTGATTTGATTCCTATATAACTCTGCAATATTCTCGTAATCTTTTGATAAAGTTGTTAATCTTGAACCATGAACTTGAGCATTTTCAAAATCATTATAATTCCCTATAATTGTAATTTCGCTATTTTCTAACCATAAATAAAGTCTTTTTATTTCTCTTTTCTCATAATCGATTATGTCAATCATATACTCACTAGGACTAATTAACTTACCTTGAAATTTGAATGAGCCGTTTATTGACATCGTTGAATCTATAATTTCTGAGTAGAAATTTCGTCTATCCATTTTAGTTAAACCAACCCATAAACTATCTTTTAGGTTTTGAATACTCGCTGTTAGTTTAAATGAATTATTTTTCTGATAATTTGATTTACCATCTTGACTATAACTATAGTTGACTACTATTAAACATATAAATACAATTATTTTTTCCATACTTTTAATCATTTATTACTATACCTTAATCTGTTTTTTTATTATAACACAAAATACATTTTAATAACTGCAGGGAAGTTTAATAAACTTCCCTGCAGTTAAATAATTTATGCACAAAGACCCCATGTTGCACCTCTGTCAAAAGGTTTCTGACAACTACCCATAACACAATCGTTGTCATTTACACATATACAACCACTTCCGTAATTATAATCACCCATATCACCTTTGCACATTTCATGAACACTACTAATGCCCCCATTAACACTTCTTTGCTCTGTTTTATTTAAAGCTTTTCCTAAATTTAAAAATTGTTTTTTCATAATAAATAATTTTTATAATTATATTTGCCTTGAACATTTAAAGACACTCAAGGTTTGTGTCTATTCTTCGCGAGAGAATATTGTTTATTATCCCTAATTTATTTTAGGGATTTTTTCGTTTAGTTTTATAGTAACTTATCTAACTCTTTTTCCAGCGTACCTGCCTTATAACCTAATTTAATATGTTGTATAATTCCTTCTTTATCAATAATTATTGATTTTGGAATTGATCTAACTTGATAGTTTAAAACATTTGTACTTTTATAACCTTTTAAATCAGCTATATTTATCCAGTCTATACCATCAGAAATGCTTGTTTTTCTCCAAGTATTATAATCGGTATCTAAAGAGTAATTTACAATTACAAAGTCTTCTTTATTATATTTTTCTTTTAAAATTGGAAATTCATCCCGTATTTGTTTACGGCACGGCTGACAATTGGTACTCCAAAAATCAAGTAAAATCACTTTACCTTTAAAATCTGAGAGTTTTATAGGTTTATTGTCCAAATCCTTAGCAATAATATCTGTAAAATGTTCTCCAACCACTATTTTTTTTGAATCAAGTAACTCTTTAATAAGCTTGCCGTTAATAGAGTTTTTAAATTTTTCATCTATGGTATCATAATATTTTTGAAGTAGATTTCTTTGCAGAAGTGAAGTTCTAAAATTATAAGCTTCCCAAACTGAATAATAATTGTTTGGGTTTTTAAATATAAAATTTATAGATTCATCATAAATTTTGCTTCTTTGCCCTGCTTTATTCAAAGAATCTCTTCTACTTTTAATTTCATTATTAAGTTCACTTAAATATGACCCTTTTAATTGCTCATTATTTAATCTTACAAAATCACTGTTAAAACTGTTAAGATTTGCATTTATTACCATATCACTAAAATCCATCCAAAATGTTAGACTAGGTGTTCTTGAATTTACATCGTCCCTAAAATATAGCATTGCTAAAAATGGCTCTTCAATATTTCCTTGAAATTTAAATTTCCCATCAATAATATTTGCCGAGTCCAAAGGTTTAGGATTGGTAATTTTTATATCTGCTTTATACAAATATACCATCGTATTTTCTTTAAAACCTTTAATAGTGGCATCAATAGAATAATTATAAATAGGTGAAACTTTTTTTGTTGTAGAATTACAGCCTGTAATTAATATTAGTAGAATAATTGTTATTTTTTTCATGTCTTTAAGTACGGATTTAGAAATGAGTTATATTTTCGGTGAAATTGTCTATTCTTTAAAAATATAACTCATTAAGGTTGTTTAGCTATTATGCCTGACAATGACCAAACATTCCACTATTATTATAACCTCTGTGACAATTCCCCATTACACACCAACTATCATCAAGACAACCGCATCCCTCGGCATTACCGTGGGACTCAGCTGGACAATCACAGTATAAACCTTCTAATTGTGAACAACCAGTTGGATCAGTCATACCAGTATCAGCTCCTCCAAAAATTTGTTTTTGTTCAGCTCTATTTAAAGCTTTTCCTAAATTTAAAAATTGTTTTTTCATAATAAATAATAATATAATTATATTTGCCCTGAACATTTTGAGACACTCAAGAGTGTGTCTATTCTTCGCGAGAGAATATTGTTTATTATCCCTAATTAATTTTAGGGATTTTTTATTTATTCAACTTCTATTAGTTCTTCTTTTACAATAGTTTGTTCTTCTAATAAATCATCTATAAAATATAATAAGTCCATTCTATCGTATGCAGTTGGGTATTGCTTTCCATTAATTAAAACAGCAGGCGTAAAGTTTATTTTATTGCTAGTGCACCATTCTTTCTCCTCTTTTAGAGTTTCTAAGTACTTTAAACTAGAAGCTTCGCCCCATTTTTTTAACCATGTAATTGCATCCATTTTTCCATAAATATCTGAAAGTGCGATTAAGCAATCTTTTTCATCAGTTTTATGGTATAGCTCTAAAATTTTTGCCGCAATTTTAGTCCCTATAGCCTCTTTATTAGCTACCTGAACATTAAACCTAATGGTAATTTGAATAGCTGGATTTTCTTGTTCCAAAATTTTCTCTACAAGTGCGTGGCTTTCTTTACAAAAACCACACATTGGATTTGTAATAATCATAATATTTAATATGTTTGCTTTGTTTGTGTTTCCAAATACAATTTCATTGTAATTAAATATTTCAGTTTCTAATTGTTCATTTAAATTGAGTGCTGCATTAAAAAGTTTAAAATTTCTTTTAAATTTAATGTACTCAATTTCAAATTTTTCTAATTTTTGTTCTTTTTTAAGTAATGGATATATTAAAAGCCAACTGGTAACAACAACCACAATACTTGCAAGTAGAAATATTGAACTGGAATCAATTATAAATTGACTTTCCCAAAATGAATTAATTATAAACAGCGATGCAAATTGCAGCCATAAAATACCTACAATAGTTATACATAGCGGACACCAATTTTTAACAATTACTTTTTGATAATAAATTGAGATAAATGTAAATGGAATTGCTAATGAACTTATTAGGAAAAATATTGAAGTTGTTTGAAAGTTATTAAAGGAAAAAACTAACCAAGTAAGCGCTAAACTTGTAAAATAAACAAAACCAACATCACTAAGTTTAAATAAACCAAATATAGTAGCTCCTTTGGAATTTAAAACAGCATCACAGTTTGTTCTTTTTCTTTGACCTGAACAAAATTTATCCAATATTTGAGAATGCACCCCAAGCTCATGTTGTACTATAAGGTAACTAATGTAAATTCCAACTAAAGATAATCCGAAATGAACAACCTGAAACAATGATGGTTTTGAGTAAAGAAATGTACCAAATAAAATAACCATTGTAATAATTCCTATTCCAATTTTAAAATATTTAGTTCTACTCTTACTTGCTGAAAGCTTTACTTGAGGTTTTTCAATTACAAATAAGATTCCTGTCCATTTCTCCAAAAAACTTTCAACACTTTCAATTTCTGATTTATTTTTATTAAATATAATTTCAACATTATTTTTATTTTTTGAAACAATAACGAGTTCATTTCCCTTATCATTAACAGCTATTTGAGCTAAAAACACTTTTGGAACCTGTTCAAATACTTCAAAATTAGTTTCAACTTTCAACGCAAAATAATCAATTTTAAAATGGTTAAAAAGTCCAGAAATACTACTTAAACTTGGATAGTCTGGGTGACTTAATAATTGAACCTTTGCTTCAATTTTATCAAGTACAATATTGTTTTTATTAGCTAATTTGGTGATTAAATAAATGAGGTTGTTTTCCATTTGTTCAATAATTTTATATTTCTCTTATTTGATACAACAGAAAATTTCTTAACTGATTGTTACTTCAAATAATTCAATTAAAATTACAAATTGAAATAAATATTTGATTACGGTTTAACCGTAATCATGAAAATAAATATAGAATACTTTATCGAATGAATTAGAAACTTAATAAAGGGTTATTAAATAAATCCTCTTTTTTCTGCTTCCTTTAATAATTCAGCATCACTTCCGATTACATTAAAAATTTGTTTAATAACACTTTTACGTTTTTCAATCATACTAAGTTTTAAATCTATAAAGTTTACCAAATCTTTGGTTTTAACTCCTTTTGACAAATGGAATAGGATTCTTTTATCTACCTCGTCCAATAAATCTTCATTTTTCAGACTTCTAACTTTTAATGTTTGAATTTTTTTACTATAATATTGTTTAGAATTCATAACACTGCCAAATGCTTTAAAGAGGGTTTTCGGAACAATATCTGTTTTAATCATTAGTGCATTATGTGGTGTGTTTTTGATAATACTTTTTAATCTTTCTGTATTATCTATTGCTGTTAAAATGATTATTTTAGATTCAGGAAATTCCTTTCTAGCATAGAGTGCCAAATCTTCTCCCGAAGTTATTTTTCCATCTTCTGAAGGATCTATTTGGATGTCTATTAAAAATAAGTCAATTGGAGATTCAAATTTAGATTTATTCATTAAACGAATTGCTTCGCTACAATTGGCCGCTGTTGATAAACTAAACTTATAATTAGGAATGGTTAATAACACATCCTTATAACTCTGCAGAATCATTGGATGGTCTTCAATAATTAAAACTTTTAATTCTTTTTTCACCTTGCAAATAAATTATAATTATTACAGATGAGAATAAAACTGCTCTTTAAAATATTTATCTACAAGGGAATATTCATTATTATTTTTGTACCCTCACCAATACTTGATAGAATTTCAATTGTTCCATTTAACTTTAAAATTCTAGATTCAATGTTTTTCAATCCAATTCCATTGGATTTATTTTTAGGGTTAAAACCAATTCCATTATCAATAATTTCCACTAGTAATAGCTGCTCATCTTCTATAAACCTAATCTCAACTTCAGTGGCTTGCGCATATTTATGAATATTTTGCAATGCCTCTTGGATAGTTCTATAGCAATGTATTTTAATTTTATTTGCTACACTTTCCCATTTTCTATGGATATTGAAACTAAGATTCCATTCAAAATTACTTAAATTACTTCGTTTTATCACTAAGTCTTTTACCATTTTTTCAAATGAATTATCCACATTAAAAAGCTCTACTTTTAGTTCATGAGAAACCGTTCTTATTTCCTCTTCAATATTTTGTAAT
The DNA here is from genome assembly GCF_022429565.1 of Lutibacter sp. A64. Classification (NCBI taxonomy): domain Bacteria; kingdom Pseudomonadati; phylum Bacteroidota; class Flavobacteriia; order Flavobacteriales; family Flavobacteriaceae; genus Lutibacter; species Lutibacter sp. A64. The sequence continues at coordinate 39,896 of NZ_CP092487.1, read as the reverse complement.
TCTTCTAAATGCTTCTCTCGTACATCCATATCTTTTTTCGTTTTACCTTCATTTAACAACAATAGCCGGAGTCTTAAAGCAAATAATTTATTTACAATACCATCATGCAACTCTTCAGATATACGGTTTCTTTCTTTAATACTTCCTTCCTCAAATTTTGTTTTTTCAGAAATCATTAAATTGTAAATCTCAACATTGGCTTCTTCTTGCTTTTGATTAAATAGTAGCTCTTTATTTTTTGAACGTTGCCTTATATAAAAATAAATTACTGTAAAGAATGCGCAACCAATAATTATTGCAATTGTTAACCACCAATTTTTCTTTGTAATTACTTTATTTTCTTTAGTAATTTCATCTGTTTCATAAGCTATCCGAGTGAATTTCTCTCTTATTTCTCGTTCTTGTTGTTGAAGACTATCTAAAAGTTTTACATATTTCTGAAGATATTTAACTCCTTTTTCTGGGGATACAATTTTTGAGAGGAAAGAAATCGAATTAAACAATCCTTCACTATAATTTGCTTCTTCAGCAATTTCTTTTGCTTTATTACCATATCTAATTGCTTTTAAAGTGTCTTTTTGCGATAAATAATATTCGGATAGATGGAGGTTACTAACCACTTGTCCATCTTTAATATTTAAGCTATCCCTTATTTTTAAAGCTTTGTAAAAAAGTTCGGGTAATTCATCTGTCTGATTTAATTTGAATTTAGAGTAAGCAAGGTTATCATTAATTGCGGCTAAAATTTTTGGCAATTTTTTACTTGTTGCTAATTTGGCACCTGCTTTTTTGAAAAAATCAATAGATTTAAGCCAATTTCCTTTTTTTTGATAGGAAATTCCTATCCCATTTAATGCCAACAAAATTAATTCCTCAACATTATTAAGTTTTGATAAATAGCTCAATCCTTTTTTGCGATATTCAATAGATTCATCAAATTTATTTAATTCATTTGAAATTACAGCCAAATTGTTATAAGCCAAATACAAATTTCTATTATCATTAGTGTATTGAAGTTTTTCAATTGCCTTAATAGTATATATTTCACTTCTTGTATAGTCTCTAATACTACTTAATATAGTTGCTAAATTTAGGAATACTCTTCCTTCAGAAGATTCATTATTTACTTTCTTATATGATTTTAGTGCATTATCATAAAAATAATATGAGCTGTCTGGAGAAAATTTCAATCCATAATAATATCCTAAATATTCAAAAACTAAGGCTTTATCATTCATTGTTGCCAATTTCATATAGGGCTCATTAAGAATATTAAGATTTATTTTTCCAAAATTTTCAACATTTCCTAAATTTAAATTATTATGAGCAAGTTTTAATAATAATTTAAATTTTAAGGAATCATTGCTAACATTCTTTATTTTAATATTTGCTATTTTTAAAGAATGTATTCTAACAGAATCTGGTAATTCATTATTCAATGAAATTGAGAAAATGGAGTCTAATGCTCTGATAGTAGAATCATTATTATTTTTAATAGTAGAATCAAACCGACAACCAACCAGAAAAAAAATAATTACAAAAATTAAAAATCGAAAATACATTTGAGTTGAATAAGCACAATTTAACTCAAATATAACCAAAAAGTATTTCATAAAGATTTAAAACCTCATCAATAATAGAAGAGGTTTTAAATTTATTATTTTATTCAGCTGGAGGTGGAGGTGGAGGTGAAAGCACTATTGGATCTTCTCCAGCATCACCATCCTCAGCTATTTTTTGTAAATCAATTAGAGATTGCATTTCCTCATCAGATTCGTTGTTAGTACATGAGATAAAAAGCGTACTACATAGCATTAAAACTGATATAAATTTTATAGTTTTCATTATTTATTTCTTAAAAAATTAGACAATTGTCTCCCTCCCAACATTTTTAATGGGTTGATATTATTTTTAGGGTGACGTGAACTAATCAATGTGGGAATACATTGACATTGGTTGAAATAGAAAATGAAAACTAATTTTCCCTTATTTGTTTACATTCTTAATTTCAAGTTTTTGAAGCTTCTATAAATAAATCAAAACAATTGATTTATCTTTTAGTACACTTCAAAAATATGCTAAAGAAATCTAAGATAAAAAGAAATTAAATATTGAATTGTAAGTGGATTGATGGGGTTAGTAATTAGCGTAATTAAAGGGGTAAATGGATTATGCAGATTTTATTGATTGTGCGGTATTTTCAATAAACCCATTCATCATAAGATCTTTAATTTCCATCATTTTAGATTTTAAAGATTTTGAAAAAGGGATAAAGATATTGGTATGCTTTAAGGAACATTGAAATTTGCTAAAATGGATTTTTGTTAAATGCATCATATTTATAATATAGCTTTTATGAATACGAGCAAATGTATTAGGGAGTTCAACTTCAAAGTGTTTTAATGTATTAAAGGAAGTAACCATAGTACCATCTTTTAAAAAGAAATCTGTAGTGTTATTGTCAGCCTTTAAGTAAATAATATCATTTAATTCCATAAATCTATATTCCGTAAAAGATTTAATGCATATAATCTCCGCTTCTGGCTGTGTGTTTTCAAAACGAATTAATGCCTTTTTACATTCATAATAATTGAATGGTTTCAAAAGATAATCAAACACTCCTTTTTTTATAGCTTTATAGGATAGGGCTGTAGAATTACTCATTGCAATAAAATGAGGTAATCTTTTTAATAATTGATATGTTTCAGAAATTATACCAAAGGAACATTCTTTAACTCCTTGAACCATTATTTCTGGGTCGAAAAAAACAAGGTTTGGAGTTTTATCAATAATTATATGAATAGCTTCCTCGCTGTTTTTTGCAACTCCCACACAAACATACTGTCCATAATCTTTCATATGATTCTGCAACTCCACAATTGCATCGGGTTGAGAATCAACAATTACATATTTATATTTCTTTAAAGAATAATGCACCTTTACACTTAATTTTTAATTCAATAATTCAAAATTAAATGGATGCAAAGAATATTAATTACGGTAAAACCGTATTCACCTAGATTTAAGATAGTAAGCTGTTTATTCTTTCTAATATAGTTATTAGAACTCTCTTTTTTTAATACTTAATATTTTTATAAACTCTATCATCACATTCTTTGCTACTAAAACTTTAGCATAATGTTATATAATTATTAATAACCTAAAATCTTCTATCTCACTAACATATTTTATTAGAAATCCATTAGCTAAAGCGACCGATGAGGCAAATCAATAGTGTGCAAAATGGAAAGGCTTGAAAATTATTTGGTCAACTTATTAGAGATCATTCAATTCGATAATCTTTTGTTTACATAAGAAAGGATTCAAATAACTTTCATATATATTAATCTTCAGACTATTAATATAATTTGTATCTTTATACTAAGAAAGACAAGCAAATTTTGTTTTTAAATAGTTCTTTTTTGACTTTAGTGTGCAATTAGGTGTGCATAATTACAGGAAACAATATAAATAACTGTTTAACAGTGTAGTACAAAAAGGTGGTTGAGCCTGCCACCCCGACGAACCTAGAAATAGGTCAAGCCAAAACACTGTTAATCTTATGATTATCAGTGTTTTTTGTTTTTACACATTTTATTTGATGCCAAATAAAGGATCATTCCTAATTGTTGTGTTTAGACAAAAATTCTGGTTAATCTAAAAAGAAAGAATTCTACATTTTTGATACCTCTAAATTGACTTCTAAAAGCTTTAACCTTCGCATTGAAAGAATTCAGCTGAAGCATTTGTACTTCTATTAATAAAATAGTTTAAGATTGATCTGTAGTTTATATGTATGATGTTTTGGAATATCTATATATGCAATACCTGTATAACAACTAAAAACAAATAAATCTCTTACTAATTCTAATCTATTAATTGAACTGGTAAATTCTTCTAACAACTGTAAATCTTCCTCTGACAAAAATTCTCTTTTACTTTTAATAAATAACGATTTGAACTTTACAAAAGGATCTCTAACAATCCACTCCATTTTAAATGCCATTGTAACCATTTTTCTTAACCGTTGAATATGTTTCATTACGGTATTATTCCCAATTTTTCTTTGGTGGTCTATTGGCTGGTACGAACGTAAAAAATCTTCAAATCCTATTACAAATGAATAGTTTAAATCTTTTAAATAAACATTGTTTGTTTTGTACTCCTTTTTAATAAACTTCCTTAAATAATTCTGACTTGATTTGTAATTCCTCATTGTATCTTTATGAAGTTTACAAGCCATTTTTTCATTATGATAAGTAATTAAATCTTCCATTGATTTATACACCTCATCTTCACTTAAAAAATTTGATTTAATCGCCTGAGCAGTTATTAGCTTTCCTTCTAACTTCAAGAATTGATAACTTTGGAAGAGTTTCGCCTTTACCTGTTGAATATAACTATTTGTAATTCTCGCCTTTTGAGTGTTTCCTTTTACTTGAGATTTGCTTTTATCCCAGGTAGAAATATCTACACTTCTTTTTAAACTAATGCTAACACGTTTTTGATTAACTGTTACTCGAGCAAATAATTTTGCCTGATTATCTTTTACACGTGAAGTGTTTACCCAAATAAGGATTGAAAATGTGGTTGAAGTTTTCATAGTTATCGTCTTTTTAAATGTTAAACTTTATTTAGACGAAAGTCAAATCAACTATAATAAATACTACCTTTTAGAAATTAGCTTTTTTGTTGACCAATCTGTTAAAATATTTGATTTAATTCAGTTATTAATTTCTTTAGATAAAAATTAGAAAACCTAGTGCTTTCAATGCTTCTAGCTAAAATTCGGTCAACATTTTTGAATTTATATTTTGTTGACCGATTTGTGAACCTTTTATATCAAATTATATGATGGACCTAAAACTACAAAACCTTGTAAATCATTGGATTTACAAGGTTTTACCACCTTTTGATAAGTGTTGTAGTGATCGCGACAGGATTCGAACCTGTGACCGTCTGCTTAGAAGGCAGATGCTCTATCCAGCTGAGCTACGCGACCATTATTTCAAAAAATAAGATAAGTCATTTAAATTTATCAATTGTTGTCGGGGTGGCAGGATTCGAACCTGCGGCCTCCACGTCCCAAACGTGGCGCGATAACCGGGCTACGCTACACCCCGAAATGATTATCTTAGTTTTGCGGAGAGACAGGGATTCGAACCCTGGCGACAGTTACCCGTCGACAGATTAGCAATCTGCTCCATTACCACTCTGGCACCTCTCCAATAAAAATATGTATATGAACCTATTTTTGCGAGTGCAAATGTAGCATTTGAAAAGCATTTACACAACCTTTTTTCACTTTTTTTTAAGGTTTTTTATATAATTTTATTCTGGGTATTCAATTCTTAGATGGTAAATGTTCTTTAACTTCTTCTTTAACACCTTTTTAATTATTTGTAACTCTTTAAAAGTAATATCTGCATTCATAAATTGTCCTTCCTCCATTTGCTTATTTACAATCTTTTCTACCAATATATCAAATGCTTGTGCTGTTGGCTCTTTTATACTTTTTGAAGCAGCTTCTACAGAGTCGCACATCATTAAAATTGCTGTTTCTTTTGAAAAAGGAATAGGTCCTGGATATTGAAAATGTTTTTTATCTGGAACAGCACCAATTAAAGCTTCTTCTGTTTTATAGAAATAATACACCAAACTTGTTCCGTGATGTGTTCTTATAAAATCTATAATTCTATCTGGTATTCTATTTTTTTTAGCTAATTCTACTCCCTTAATAATATGGTTTATTATTATTTGAGCACTATCTCTTGGTGTTAGCTCGTTATGTGGATTTACATTTGTAGATTGGTTTTCTGTAAAATACATTGGATTCATCATTTTACCAATATCGTGATACAATGCTCCTGTTCTAACTAACATAGAGTTTGCATTAATTTCAATGGCACATGCTTCTGCTAAATTTGCAACTTGTAACGAGTGTTGAAATGTTCCGGGTGCTTTTTCAGACAATTCTCTTAATAAGCTAGAATTTGTGTTAGAAAGTTCTTTTAAAGATTCATCTGAAACTAAACTAAATAATTTTTCAAAAATATAAATTAAAGGTAAGACAAATAATGTAGCACCTCCGTTTATTGTAAAATAAAGAAACTTATCTATATCTAGATTATGAGCATTTCCTTCTTGAATAATTGAAAAAGCAAAATAAGCAATAAAATATACAAATGTAATTTGTGCTACAGATATAAATAAATTGGCTCTTTTATGTAATTCTGAAATTGTTAAAATTGTTACAATACCTGCAATAATTTGTAGAAAAATAAACTCAAAACTATTAGGCACAATAAAACCTAATAATAAAACTGTTAATACGTGAGTAAATAAACCTAATCTAGCGTCAAAAAATGCTTTTAATACTAATGGTAAAATTACAATTGGTGCTATGTAAATATATTTAGCGTCATATTTTACAATTAAAGTAATTAACAATACAATTAAAACTACATTAAAAAATATAAAGGTTACTTTGGTATTGTTTTCAAAAATTTCTGATCTATACTTTCTTAAAAAAAGTAATAACATAGAAAAAGCTAAGGCAACTAATATGGTATAACCAAAAACAATCCAATTATAACTAGATTTACTCCAAACTTGAGATTCAAATTCGCTTTTAAGAGAGTTTAAAATTATTAAATTTTCTCCCTGAACAATATCTCCTTTAAATATAATCCTTTCATTTTCAGAAACTAACCCTTTTGTATAGGAAATTTTATTTAAATTTTCTTGCAGTACTCTTTCAGTAAATTCAGTGTCAAATTTCACATTGGGTTTTAATTCTTCATAAATTATATTTAAAATAATGTTTTCTTCTTGCGAAAATGGTTGATTCCCTATTTTTGAATTAATAAAATTTAAAATTTGTGAGGTTTTAAATAACTTGTTTATAGCTATTTCTTGACTCTTATTTCCTCTTCTAAGGGTAATTACCGGAAACTCATCTTTAACATCTGTGGTAACTTCTAAATAACCATACTCGTATACATTATTAATAATTTGAGAAACTAAATTTCTTAATCTATTCTTTTCTTCTTCATCAATTCCTTCATTAATTAATGCTTCTTCAACTTTTGAATTAATGGTGTTTTTTACTTGTAAAGCAATATCCTCATTGTATTCATAAAATTGTTTTGATGATGCTCTAATTTGCTCCTTTTCTAATGCAATTTCATCTTCTGTTTTTTGTATTGCAAAATCAAACGGAGCATAATAATTTTCGTACTCCCAAGGTTTTCCTTTTTGAAATTCATATTTAAACTGGCCTCCTTTTGGAAACAAATACACAACCAAAGTTATAGTTGCTATATATAAAAACAGTTTATATATTAAAGAGTGGTTTACAAGTAATTTATTAATAATTTTTTTCACGAAGTATCCGTTTTCATTTCAAAAATAACAATTATTATTATAATAACATTTGCAAATATTTTTATTTTCTAAGTTTTTTTCTATTAAAGCTAACCATTGATTGTAAATTACGATTAATTTTCAAAATTAAACTCTATGTTAAAAATCGAAAGATTACTTAATTTTCATTAAATTCGCAATTATTAATTTTATTGAATGCATATTAATTATATAACAAATTAAATACTATAAACTTAACATTTCTATTTTAACTAAATACGGTAAAAAATAGCTATGTTACTAGGTACCAGAGCTAAATTAAAGTTTGACCATATAAAAATATAGACTTATGAAAGAAGTTGTAATTGTTTCTGTAGCACGCACTCCTATTGGTAGTTTTTTAGGTAGTTTAGCCTCAATTTCTGCACCAAAATTGGGTGCAATTGCAATAAAAGGCGCTTTAAATAAAATAAACTTAGACCCAACTTTAATTGATGAAGTTTATATGGGAAATGTTATTTCTGCAGGTCTCGGTCAAGCTCCTGCAAGACAAGCCGCAATTTTTGCAGGTATTCCAAATACAGTTCCTTGCACAACTATAAATAAGGTTTGCGCTTCTGGAATGAAGTCTATTATGCTAGCAACACAAGCAATAAAAGCTGGTGATGCCGAAATTATAATTGCTGGTGGTATGGAAAATATGAGTAGCATTCCTCATTATATTTCTGGAAGAAAAGCCACAAAATTAGGTAATATAAATGCAGTTGATGGTCTTTTATTAGATGGTTTAACCGATGTTTACAACCAAAAACATATGGGTACTTGTGGTGATTTATGTGCTTCAGAATATAATTTTACTAGAGAAGATCAAGATAATTTTGCTATAGCATCCTATAATAAATCTGCCAAAGCTTGGGAAAACGGTAACTTTAAAAATGAAATTATTCCTGTTGAAATTCCACAAAGAAAAGGCAATCCAATTATTTTTTCTGAAGATGAAGAATATAAAAATATTAATAAAGATAAAGTACCAACATTAAGACCTGTTTTTAATAAAGATGGTACTGTAACAGCTGCAAATGCATCTACTCTAAATGATGGAGCCGCAGCATTGGTTATTATGAGTTTAGAGAAAGCTATAGAACTAAATTTAAAACCAATAGCTAAAATTAAAGGGTATGCAGATGCTGCAAACGAGCCTAAATGGTTTACAACAGCACCTGCAAAAGCAATTCCTAAAGCATTAGCTAAAGCTGAAATATCTCTAAATAATGTTGATTATTTTGAACTAAACGAAGCTTTTTCTATTGTAGGTTTAGCTAACATAAAATTACTTGGTTTAGACGCCAATAAAGTTAATATTAATGGTGGTGCAGTTTCTTTAGGCCACCCGTTAGGAATGTCTGGGGCTAGAATTGTAATTGCTTTAACCTCAATATTAGAACAAAAAAACGCAAAAATTGGTGCTGCCGGTATCTGCAATGGAGGTGGCGGTGCAAGTGCAATAGTAATTGAAAGAATGTAATTATATTTATGCAATACGGTATTTGTAATTTAAGTATTATCCCTGTTAGAATTGAACCTAACAACATTTCTGAAATGGTTTCTCAACTATTATTTGGTGAACATTTTAAAGTACTAGAATCTAGAAAAAATTGGAGCAAAATAAGAATTGCTTTCGACAATTATGAAGGCTGGATAAACAACAAACAGTACGAAGAAATTTCTGAAGAAACATATAAAACACTAGACACTTCTGCTATTACTTTAGCTGCTGATTTAATTGATTTTGCTACTGATAATAACAACAATTTTGCAACCGTATGCCTAGGCTCTAATTTACCTTTTTACGACTCAAAAAATATTCTAGTTAATAATACCCAATTTTATTATGAAGGTGCTATTTTAGATTCCCAATCTCCTAAAAATTCAGTTATAGATATTGCCTATAAATTTTTAAATACGCCTTATTTATGGGGAGGAAAAACACCTTTTGGCATAGATTCTTCTGGTTTTACTCAAATGGTTTATAAACTATGTGGTTATAAATTATTAAGAGATGCTTCGCAACAAGCAACACAAGGTGAAGTACTTAGTTTTATTGAAGAAAGTGAACCAGGCGATTTAGCTTTTTTTGATGATAGTGAAGGAATAATTACCCATGTAGGTATAATAATGAAAGACAATTATATTATACATGCACACGGTAAAGTTAGAGTAGATATGCTAGACCATAGTGGAATATTTAATCTTGAACTGCAAAAGCATACTCATAAACTTCGAGTTATTAAAAAAATTATATAAAAAAAAGCCTCTCAAATTCGAGAGGCTTTTTTTATGCTATAAACTTAATTCTAGTTTAATTTTTCGTAAACTGCCTTAATTTCATTTAATTTATCTGTCATTTCAAGGTTTTCGTATAATCCCATTAAAGTTTGGATAACACTTAAACTCTCTGAATTTATCTCATAAGCTTTCTCATAATAAGGAAGTGCTTCTTTATAAATTTCAAATTGTTGTTTTTGCAAACTATCATATTTATCAAAATCAGATAAACTTTTATTCATCTCATCAATTATTGGTGTTGCTTTTTCTATAATTGCAGCTCCTATATTATTATAAGCATCTCCATAATCTGGTTTTAATTCTACTGCTTTTTCAAAAGATTTTATAGCTTCATCTAAATTACCTTGGCTCATATTCATTACCCCAACGTTATAATATAAAGTAGGTTCTGTAGGATTTAAGCTAATAGCTTCTTCTAATTTTTCTTTAAACTTATCATTATCTCCTGCTTTATAGTACATATTAGCTTCATCAATTAATAATGAATAACTAGTAGGAAATTCTTCTCTACCTGCAGCAATAATTTCCAACGCTTTTTCTGAATCTTCTAACATAGCATAATTTTGTGCTAAGTTTTTAAATATCATTTCACGTCTAGACTCTTTAATCTCTTCTCTTGGGTTTTCAGCCATCCCTAATTTAACTTGTAAATCCATTGCTTTTTTACTTGGATATACAACTTCTTCTCCATTTTCTTTATTATTAGCAATAAAAACGGTTGATATACCCGTGTAATTTAAATCTAATAATTTTTGATAAGCTTCTTTAGATTTTTCATAATCTTGCCCCATAAAATAAACCAGCGCTGCATTATCTAAAAAAGTAGTATCTGTAGGACTTAAAGCATATACTTGTGAAAATCCATCAGCTGCTTTTACATAGTCTTCTGGTAATTTACTTTGAACAGCAGTTTCATAACTTTTAGAAGCATTTGCTGCTGTATTTTGAACTAAAGTGTTAATTAATTCTTTTATTTCATTAGAATACTTAAACTTATTAGACTCTTGTTCGTACGTTAACAATTCATTAAAAGCATCACCTACTTCTTCAACATTAGAATTAGCTCCTGCTTGATATAAAGCCATACCTTTTAAATAATAGTATTTAGCTTTTAGTTTCTGATCTGCACTACCAATTAAACTCTCTGCTTGATTAATTGCTGCCATTGCAGATGAAAAATCGCTATTCTTTATAGCTTTTTCGGCTGTTTTTAATTCATTTTTTTGCCCAAATACTGTCATACTAATTAAAAAAGCAGACAGAAATATTAATTGTTTTTTCATTGTAATTGATTTATTCTTAATTATTCTTTATTTGTAATCTCATCATTATTGTTTTCAATTTCCGTGCCATTTTCCTCTTCATTAACATCAACTTCTTCTTCATGTACTACCTTTGCAACTGCAGCAATTGAGTCGTTATCTTTAATATTTATTAATTTAACACCCTGCGTAGCACGTCCCATAACACGTAAATCTGCAACAGCCAATCTAATTGTAATACCCGATTTATTAATAATCATTAAATCATCTTCGTCGGTTACATTTTTAATTGCAACTAAACCTCCTGTTTTCTCTGTTACATTTATAGTTTTAACTCCTTTACCTCCACGGTTTGTTATTCTATAATCTTCTAGGCTAGAACGTTTACCATAACCGTTTTCTGAAACTACAAGAATATTACTTTCTAAATCGTTAACAGCAACCATTCCAACAACTTCATCTTGTTCATCTGCTAGTCTTATACCGCGAACCCCGGAAGCATTTCTTCCCATTGGTCTGGTTTTACTTTCTTCAAAACGAATAGATTTACCAGATTTTAAAGCCATCATTACTTGGCTATCTCCATTGGTTAATTTTGCTTCTAACAATTCATCATCGTCTTTAATTGTAATAGCATTAATTCCATTTGTTCTTGGTCTTGAATATTGTTCTAATGAAGTTTTTTTAACTTGACCTTTTTTGGTTGCCATAATCACATAATGATTATTAACATATTCTTCATTCTTTAAATCTTCTGTAACCAAGAATGCTTTTACTTTATCGTCTTGTTCTAAATTTATTAAATTAACAAGTGCTCTACCTTTTGAAGTTTTACTTCCTTCAGGAATTTCGTAAACACGCATCCAAAATACTTTTCCTTTTTGAGTAAAGAATAACATGTATTGGTGGTTGGTACCCAAAAATAAATGCTCTAAGAAATCTTCATTTCTAGTAGCTACTCCTTTTTGACCACGTCCTCCTCTATTTTGAACTTTATATTCGTCTAAGTTTGTACGTTTTACATAACCTGCGTGAGAAATTGTTACAATTACTTTAGAGTTAGGAATCATATCTTCAATAGATAAATCTCCTCCAGCATATTCTATTATAGATCTACGATCATCACCATATTTATCTCTAATAGCTTCTAATTCTTCTTTAATAATACTGTAACGTCTAATTTCATTTGATAAAATATCTTTTAAATCTTCAATAGTTTTAATAATTTCATCATATTCTGCACGTAATTTATCTTGCTCTAGTCCAGTTAATTGACGCAAACGCATTTCTACAATTGCTTTTGCTTGAATTTCTGTAAGCTCAAAACGTGTCATTAAACTTTCTCTAGCTTCATCAGCATTATTAGATGCTCTAATTATTTTAATTACTTCATCTATATTATCACTTGCAATAATTAAACCTTCTAAAATATGTGCTCTAGCCTCTGCTTTTTTAAGCTCAAATTCGGTTCTTCTAACAATTACTTCATGTCTATGTTCAACAAAATAATGTATTAGTTGTTTTAGGTTTAGTTGTTCTGGGCGTCCATTTACTAATGCAATATTATTAACACTAAAAGAAGTTTGTAACGCAGTATATTTATATAGTTTATTTAATACAATATTAGGAATTGCATCTCGTTTTAATACATAAACAATACGCATTCCATTTCTATCGGATTCGTCTCTAATATTAGCAATACCTTCTAATTTTTTCTCGTTAACTAAGTCTGCAGTTTTTTTAATCATATCTGCTTTGTTAACTTGGTATGGAATTTCAGTAACTATAATACATTCTCTACCTTTTACTTCTTCAATAGAAGCTTTAGCACGTATTACAATTCGTCCTCTTCCAGTCTCAAAGGCTTCTTTTACGCCTTCATAACCATAAATAATACCTCCGGTAGGAAAATCTGGAGCCTTAATATATTGCATTAATTCTGAAACCTCAATTTCTCGATTATCTATATATGCTAAAGTTCCGTTTATTACTTCGGTTAAATTATGAGGCGCCATATTTGTAGCCATACCTACTGCGATACCAGAAGCTCCGTTTACCAATAAATTTGGAATTCTAGTTGGTAAAACTGTTGGTTCGTTTAAAGTATCATCAAAATTTAATTTATGATCTACAGTGTCTTTTTCTATATCTGAAAGCATTTCTTCAGATATTTTTTGCATACGCACCTCAGTATAACGCATTGCTGCTGGGCTATCACCATCAACAGATCCAAAGTTACCTTGACCATCTACCATCATATAACGCACGCTCCAATCTTGAGCCATACGCACCATAGAATCGTATACCGAAGTATCACCATGTGGGTGGTACTTACCAAGTACTTCCCCAACAACTCTTGCTGATTTTTTATATGAACCTGTAGCTTTAATACCTAATTCATGCATTCCATAAAGAACCCTTCTATGTACTGGTTTTAAACCATCTCGCACATCTGGTAATGCTCTTGAAACAATCACTGACATTGAATAATCAATGTACGCAGATTTCATTTCATCTTCTATATTAATAGGTATCAGTTTTTCTCCTTCTGCCATGTGTTTTTAATTTATTTTAGTGTATTTTTTTAACAAAGCAATATACGATATTTCATTTTTTAACACCCAAATTGTCAGGTTGTTTTTTGATTTTTTATCAACAATACAAAGTTAACAAAAACAACACTTAAACAACTGATAAACAAATAAATAAAGACCATAAAAACTACATACTTTATAAATATTTAAAAAGTGGTGCTGTTTTTGCGCTATAAAAAGAAAAAAATCAGTTAATTTTACAATATAAACACAATATAATGGACGATAATTTTTCACCAAAAGTTAAAGATGTAATTGCATACAGCAAAGAAGAGGCACTACGCTTGGGTCATGATTTTATTGGAACCGAGCATTTAATGTTAGGTCTAATTCGTAAAGGAACTGGAAAGGCAATAGATATTTTAAACTCATTAGCTATAAATTTAGATCATTTACGTAAAAAAATCGAAGGCTTAAGCCCTAAAAATTTAATATTAGAAAATCCTTCTATTGAAAAGAAAAGCTTACGCCTAACTAGACAAGCTGAAAAGGCGTTAAAAACAACCTTTTTAGAAGCTAAACTATACCAAAGTGAATCTGTAAATACCGCACATTTACTACTTTGTATTTTACGTAATGAAAACGATCCTACAACAAAATTATTAAACAATTTTGATGCTACATACGAAGATGTAAAAACGGTTTATAAGCAACTATTTGTTAATGACGAAATAGAGCTACCTAAAGCCGAAAACAAATCGGATGATGATTTTGAATCTTCTAGATCAAATCCTTTTGAACATCCTAAAGGTGAACAAACTCCTCAAAAGAAGTCTAAAACACCTGTTTTAGATAATTTTGGACGTGATTTAACTCGTTTAGCTGAAGAAGGAAACTTAGACCCTGTAGTTGGTAGAAAAAAAGAAATAGAGCGTGTCTCTCAAATTTTAAGCCGTAGAAAAAAGAATAACCCAATGTTAATTGGTGAACCTGGAGTTGGTAAATCTGCCATTGCAGAAGGTTTGGCTTTACGTATTATTCAACGCAAAGTTTCTCGTATTTTATTTAACAAACGTATTATATCTTTAGACTTAGCTAGTTTAGTTGCTGGCACAAAATATAGAGGTCAGTTTGAAGAACGTATGAAAGCTTTAATGAATGAATTAGAAAAAAATGAAGATATTATTTTATTTATTGATGAAATTCATACCATAGTTGGTGCAGGTGGAGCTACCGGTTCTTTAGACGCTTCAAACATGTTAAAACCAGCATTGGCACGTGGAGAAATACAATGTATTGGAGCAACTACTTTAGATGAATTTAGAACAAATATTGAAAAAGATGGAGCTTTAGAAAGAAGATTTCAAAAAGTAATAATAGAACCAACATCTATTGAAGAAACCATTCAAATATTAAATAATATTAAAGATAAATACGAAGACCATCACAACGTAGATTTTACTTCTGATGCTATTGAAGCTTGTGTAAAATTAACAAATAGATACATGACCGATCGTTTCCTTCCAGATAAAGCTATTGATGCTATGGATGAAGCCGGATCACGTATTCATATTACAAATATTGTAGTTCCAAAAGAAGTATTGCAACTTGAAAAAGAACTAGAAACTATTAAAGTTGATAAAACCAAAGCTGTTAACGGTCAAAAATATGAAGAAGCAGCAAGACTAAGAGATGATGAAAAACGTGTTGAAAGTCTATTACAAGAAGAACAAAAAAAATGGGAAGAAACCTCTAAATTAAATCGTGAAATTGTTACTGAAGATAATGTTGCTGAAGTAGTTTCTATGATGACTGGAATTCCTGTAAATAGAGTTGCCGAAGCAGAAAGCCACAGATTACACGACCTTCCTAACTTAATTAAAGGAAAAGTTATTGGTCAAGACGAAGCTGTTTCTAAAGTGGTAAAAGCAATTCAACGTAACAGAGTTGGACTAAAAGACCCAAACAAACCAATCGGTTCATTTATATTTTTAGGTCAAACAGGTGTAGGTAAAACACAGTTAGCTAAAGTATTGGCAACTGAGCTCTTCGACAATGAAGAGGCCTTAGTAAGAATTGATATGAGCGAGTATATGGAAAAATTTGCAATTTCTCGTTTAATTGGTGCACCTCCTGGATATGTTGGGTATGAAGAAGGTGGGCAACTAACTGAAAAAATAAGACGCAAACCATACGCTGTTGTTCTATTAGATGAAATTGAAAAAGCACATCCAGATGTTTTTAATATGTTATTACAAATTTTAGACGATGGACATATTACAGATAGCCTTGGAAGAAAAGTTGACTTTAGAAATACTATTATTATAATGACTTCTAATATTGGTTCTCGTCAGTTAAAAGACTTTGGAACTGGTGTTGGCTTTGGAACTGCTTCTAAAAAACAACAAGCAGATGAAAATGCTAAAAAAGTAATAGAAAGTGCGCTTAAAAAATCTTTTGCACCTGAATTTTTAAATAGAATTGATGATGTAATTGTATTTAATGCTTTAGAACGTGAAGATATTCACTCAATAATTGATATAGAACTTAAAAAATTAGTTAACCGTATTGAAGATTTAGGTTATAAATTAATACTAACCGATGAAGCCAAAGATTATATTGCAGACAAAGGTTTTGACAAACAATATGGAGCTAGACCTTTAAAACGTGCTATTCAAAAATATATTGAAGATGCTTTAGCTGAAGAAATAGTAAATTCTAAACTAAATGAAGGCGATACTATTTTTATGGATTTAAACAAAGAAACATCAGAACTAACTATTAAAATTAGCAAAGGCACAAAAAAGATTGAAGAATAATTTTCAACTTTATTAAAACTATTAAAATCCAGATTTTGTAAAAATTTCTGGATTTTTTTTATCTAATAACTATTTAACAACAAACTACTCAGTTACAATCAACCCTTTTAAAAATCCAAAACCATAACCAGTAAATTGTATTAACGTAGTAATTATACTCAACAAAGCAACTCCTAAGTTTTTATTTTTCAAAAGAGAATCTACAAATAGTATTGTAAAATAAATGCCAAAAAACAGTGCAACTATTTTTACGTTAAACAGCAATAAAAGCATTGAAAAAATAAATGCTAAAATAAATACCGAAGGAAACCAATAGGTTATTTTTGCTGTCTTAGGATATTTTCTATTTAAAAAAGGCCTTCCTTTTCCAAATGCAAAGGTTTGTTTAAAAAATTGTTTAAATGTTGCCCTTCTTTTATGAAACACAAAAGCATTTTCAATAAATTGTGTTTCAAATTTATGCTCCCAAAGTCTAAAGGTTAAATCTATATCTTCACCAATTTTCATCATACTAAATCCCTTGGTTGTTTCAAAAGCATTTTTAGAAATTCCTAAATTAAAACTTCTTGGCTGAAATTTATCAACTGCTTTTTTACTACCACGAATACCTCCTGTGGTAAAAAAAGAAGTCATACTATAATTTATAGCTTTTTGTATTGCTGTAAAAGATTCATGAGCTGCATCTGCTCCACCAAAAGCATCGGTATAATTTTTAGTTAAAGCTTTTTCAACTTCAACTAAATAATTTGCAGGAATAATACAATCGGAGTCAAAAATAACAAAGTAGTTTCCGGTTGCTTTTTGCATTCCAAAATTTCTACTTGCTCCTGCTCCACTATTTGGCTTAAAAAAATAGTTTAAGTTAAGTTGATCTGAATATTTCTTTACAATTTCATCAGATTTTAAATTAGAACCATCTTCAACAACAATAATTTCAAAACTTTTTTGATAAGTTTGTTTGGTTAAACTCTGCAACAATTCATCAATTTCTTGAGGACGGTTATAAACAGGTATAATTATAGAAAATTGTAGTTCCACAAATTATTTTTTTTAGAATTTCAAATTTACAGATTTTAAAATAGCTAATTCAAACTAAAGCTTTAAATATCTGATTTTATTTCATAAAAAAAGCGAAAATTTTTAAATCTTCGCTTTTTTTAATAAATCTATATTCGTTTATTTTTATTCTCCTTTTTCAGACTCGAAAGTTTCCATAAAATTACCCATAATAGCATCACTTACTCCCATATTTGAGAACCCACCATCGTGATATAAATTTTGAAGTGTTACTTTTTTAGTTAAATCTGAAAACATTGAGATTGTATAATCTGCACATTCTAATGCGGTTGCATTTCCAAGAGGCGACATTTTTTCTGCGTAAGCAATAAACCCATCAAAACCTTTTACACCATTTCCAGCAGTTGTTGGTGTTGGTGATTGTGAAATTGTATTTACTCTTACGTTTTTATCGCGTCCAAAGAAATAACCAAAACTACGAGCAATAGATTCTAAATAAGCTTTATTATCTGCCATATCGTTATAATCTGGAAAAACACGTTGTGCAGCCATATAAGATAATGCTACAATACTTCCCCACTCGTTCATTGCATCTTTTTTATACAATACACTCATAACTCTATGAAAAGATAATGCAGAAACATCAAAACCTGTTTTTGTATAATTATAATCTTGCTCTGTATAATGATTTCCTTTACGCACATTAACAGACATACCTATTGAGTGCAATACGAAATCAATTTTACCACCTAAAATTTCAACAGATTTTTCAACTAAGTTTTCCAAATCTTCTAAAGATGTTGCATCGGCTGGTATTACTTGAGAACCTGTTTTTTCAGCCAATTCTGAAATTGTTCCAAAGCGCATTGCAACTGGTGCATTTGTTAAAACAAATGTTGCTCCTTCTTCATGTGCTCTTTCCGCAACTTTCCAAGCAATTGATTTTGAATCTAACGCCCCGAAAATAATACCTTTTTTACCTTTTAATAAATTATACATAATTTTAATGTTATTTCGATTTAATTTAATTGTGTGCAAATATAGTAAATTCTTAATTTAACAATTGTTTTGCGTGTTCAATTGCGGTTTCTGAAATATTTTTACCACTTAACATTTCTGCAATTTCTTTAATACGCTCATTTACATCTAATTGCTTTAACTGTGTAATTATATTATTGTTAATATCTTCTTTAAATACTTTATAATGTTGTTGCCCTTTTGCTGCTATTTGAGGTAAGTGTGTTATGGTAATCACCTGCATATTAACACTCATTTGTTGCATAATATCAGCCATTTTTTGAGAAACATCTCCAGAAACACCTGTATCTATTTCATCAAAAATTATAGTTGGCAGTTTAGAATATTCCGATAGTATTGCTTTTACAGCTAACATTATTCTAGATAATTCTCCACCAGACGCTACTTTTTTAAGCTCTCCAAAATTAACTCCTTTATTAGCAGAAATTAACAAATGTAATTCGTCTTTTCCGTTAGAATAATAATTTTTAGTCTGATTAATTTTAAATTGAAATCTGGTATTTTCCATTCCTAAATTAGAAAGAATAGATTCTAATTTTTTTATTAAAACTGGAATTGCCTTTTTACGTTCATTAAAAATGGAAGTTGCCAATTTATCTATCTTAGCCGCAACATTTTTTATCTCAACCTCTTTAGCTTCTATTTCCGAAGAAGAATTTTGAACTGCATCTACTTTAACAGAAAGCGCTTCTTTAATTTCTAATAATTCTGCAATAGAATTTACAGTATGCTTTTTTTGTAAATTATAGATTAGTTGTAATCTATCATTTAATTTTTCTAATTCTAAGGGATCAAAATCAACATTTTCGTTTAAATTTTCAATTTCTGAAATTACATCATCTAATTCAATTTTTAAACTTAAAACCCTTTCATAAAGTTCTTTATATTCTGAAGAAAAAGAGTGAATTTTATTTAAATTAGTTGTAAACGAAACCAACAAAGCCTGCATTCCAATCTCTTCATTTAAAGCTAATGCTTGTGCCTCTGTTAAATTTAATTTTATCTCTTCAATATTATTTTCTTTATCTAACTGTTGCTCTAAAGTTTCCTGTTCATCTATCTTTAAATTTGCTTTCTCTAATTCTGTAAATAAATGCAAATTATATTCATACTGTTCTTTAGCTGCTTCTTGTTGTTTTTTCAGTATTTTTAACTCTCTTTGCAACTTATTAAAAATAAGTAACCCTCTTTTATAAGATGCAATTTTTTCTGAATTATTTGCCAATGCATCAATTATATAAAACTGAAAATCTCCATCGGCCAACTGTACAGTTTGGTGTTGCGAATGCACATCTATTAGTTTTTCACTAAGCAACTGTAATGTTTGAACTGTAGTTGGAGTATCGTTAATAAAAGCCCGTGATTTTCCACTTGGTAAAATTTCACGTCTAATAATGGTTTCTTCTTCAAAATCTAAATCTTTTTCTTCAAAAAAAGATTGCAATTGATAATTTAAAATTGAAAACTTAGCTTCAATTATACATTTTTTTGAACTGTCTTTTAAAGTTGAAGAGTCTGCTCTTTTACCCAAAACCAACCCTAAAGCACCTAATAAAATTGATTTACCAGCTCCTGTTTCACCGGTAATTATTGATAAATTATCTTGAAAATTTACAGATAAACTTTCAATTAAAGCGTAATTTTTTATGGAAAGTTGTATAAGCATTCTATGAATTTGAAAATTAAGAAATTACTTTATCGCCTCCCATTTAGAAGCATTTAAAGGAGAAATTCTTAATAAATCATCTTTTAATTTACTAGTGTCAAATCTAGGACCTCCAGAAAAAACATCTACAATTTCATCAGCTTTAGAATCCATAAAAACACGTAATAAAAATGCATTTGGACGAGCATCGTAAATAGTTTTTAAATTTTCTACAACTTTAAAAATAGCTTGTTTTGCTTCTTTGGTATCCCTACTCATCATATCTAAACCGTTTAAATGATAGTTATACATTGCTTCTCTAAACATATCATACGTTGGAGACAACATATTATCTATTAATGTAAAACGTGTTTTGGCACCATCGTTTTGGTTCCATCCTACATAACCACTTTGTTGTGCTAACACTAAAATATCTTGAGCTTTTGTAAAATAAGAAGTTCCTCCATTTAAAGAAAAAGTATCGGCATCCATTCCTAATATTGTATATACATAAAAAGAAATAACAGAAACTAAATTAGACTCAAAAGAGTTTTCATTAAATTGTAAAGGCTCATATTCTGTATATTGAAATGAAAAATTATCATCTTTAAAATTAAAAACAGGTGTTAAATAAGTTGAGTTATAAACTGGTCTAGATGATTGAATTTGAATATGACCTTTAAAATCTGACCCTGATTGTTCTAAAATAGTAAGCGTTAAATTACAATTAATAAGCTCTTGCGGCTTATAATTAAAATTTGTCCATCTATTTTGATTAACAAACTCACTTAACGAGGTTTGCAAAGTATTAAATATTTGCTTGTTAGATCCCGGAATTTTATCTGAATTAACAGTAATGGTACAATTTAATTCTTGTGCATTTAACTGAATAACAACGAATAAAGCAATAACTATTTGAACTATTTTACGCATAAATTTTATTCAAAATTACATTAAATATATCTTCAGCAACAGCTGCTTTAGATTTTAGACCAAATTCGGAAATATTTTCGGATTTATCAATTATTGTAACTTTATTTGTAGGTTTTTTAAATCCAGCTCCTTTATCATTTAAAGAATTTAGAACAATTAAATCTAAATTTTTATTTTTTAACTTGGTTTTAGCGTGCTCCAATTCGTTGTTAGTTTCTAATGCAAAACCTACTAAAAACTGCTGTTTTTTTATATTTCCTAGCGATGCTAATATATCTTGTGTCTTTACCAATTCAATAGCCATTGAATTTGAAGATTTTTTAATTTTATCAGTAGCAACGTTTTTAGGTTTATAGTCTGCAACAGCCGCAGAAAGGATTGCTATATCTACTGAATTAAAATGTTTATGAACTTCATTATACATTTCTTCAGCACTAACAACATCAATTCTTTTTATTAAACTATTAGAAACTGTTTGGTACGAAGGACCTGCAACTAAATATACATTTGCACCTAAACTAGCCGCTTTTTTTGCAATTTCAAAGCCCATTTTTCCTGAAGAATGATTTCCAATAAAACGAACAGGATCTATTGCTTCATAAGTTGGTCCCGCTGTAATTAGCACCTTTTTGTTATATAATGGTAATCCTTTTACAATATCATTTTCTATAAAAGAAATAATATTTTCTGGCTCTTCCATACGCCCTTCACCTTCTAAACCACTCGCTAAAAAACCAGTTGATGGAGGTATAAATACATTTCCAAAACCTTGTAATTTTTCAATGCTATTTTTTGTTGAAGGGTGCTTGTACATATCTAAATCCATAGCAGGAGCAAAATACACTTTACATTTTGCTGATAAGTACACGGCTAATAATAAGTTATCGCAAACACCATTGGTCATTTTAGATAAGGTATTTGCAGTAGCAGGAGCCACCACCATATAATCTGCCCATAACCCTAACTCTACATGGCTATTCCATTCTTCTGTTTCTTGATTTCCTTTTTCAAAAAAAGTAGAATATACCGGATTTTGAGATAATGTAGAGAGTGTTAACGGAGTAACAAAATCTTTAGAAGCAGGTGTCATTACAACTTTTACCTGTGCACCTGCTTTAATAAAAAGTCGTACTAAGTGTGCTGTTTTATAAGCAGCAATACCTGCGGTAACGCCTAAAAGTATGTTTTTACCGCTTAAAATTGACATCTTACTCTTTATTAGAATCTACATCTGGGTTTCTATGATAAATTTTACCTTCTAACCATTCTTCAACAGCAATAGCAGTTGGTTTTGGTAATTTTTCGTAAAATTTAGAAACTTCAATTTGTTCTTTATTTTCAAAAACCTCATCTAAACTATCGGTATATGTAGCAAACTCTTCTAATTTTTCAATTAGTTCGCTTTTTAAATCACCACTAATTTGCTCAGCTCTTTTAGCTATAATTGTTATAGCTTCATAAATATTATTTGTTGGAGCCTCAATAAAGTCTTTGTCGTAAGTAATTGTAGTTGATGCTGCTTTTGTGTTTTTATAGTCCATTTGCTTCAGTTTTTAATGCAATTAAAGAGTTTAACTCGTTATTTAAGTTTTGTAGTAAATCTTCGGTTTCAGATAAATACTCTGATTCTGGAAAGCTTCTTTTAAATCTTTCGTGAATTTTTATAGCATTATTTAATCGTTCTTCTTTCTTTAAAATATAACTATTAATAGCTAAATTATTTGCTGCTTTAAATTTAAGATACATCGCTTCTTCTTTATATGAAGTACCCAAGTAATCTGCTAATAAGTTATCAAATGCTGCTATTGCTGCAATATAATCTTCTGTATGATAATATTGTTTTGCAATTTCAAAAGATTTTCTTTCTAATTTTCTTGTAAGCGTTTTTATATTTTCATTTGCTTCTGCTACTTTATCAGATTCTGGATATTTATATAAAAAACTTTGTAAAGCTGTAATAGCTTCTTGTGTAGCTTTTTGGTCTAAACTAAATACTGGTGAATCTAAAAAATAACTATGCGCAGAAAGATATGCTGATTCTTCTAACTTTGAGCTTTTAGGATAATTTTTTACAAATTTATCGAAATAGTAAGCTGCCAAAGTGTACTGTTTAGTATTGTAATGAGATTGTGCAATCATAAATTGAATACGCTCCATTTGAGGTTTCCCTCTATATGATGGCGTAATTTTCTCAAATAATTGTATAGCCTTATTATACTTTTGTGCTTCATATAATTCTGAAGCCATTGCGTATTGTTCTTCAACCGTACCTTTATTTAATACTTTTTGGTATTCACCACAAGATGAAAAACCAACAGTAACTAATAAAATGATAATATATATTTTATTTTTAAGCATTTGGCAAAAATAGTTATTTATTATGGATTATTAAAATGATTTTTTATTAATAGAAATAATTAAAATTTTTTTTAATTCATTAGAAATGAGAAAATAATTTTATTACTTCATAGTTAACCACAAAAATAACTTGCTTTTACAATATATAGTATGCAACAATCTTAATTGTTTGTTAATTATTAAACTGTAGGAGGTGCTACAGAACTTACAACAGTAAGCTGTTTTATATCATTATCAAATAAATACAAACCTCCTTTATCGTCTCCAATTAAGTTTATTTTATCTAGAATAGTTCTTGCTTGCGCTTCTTCTTCAATTTGTTCTGCAACATACCATTGTAAAAAGTTATGTGTTGCGTAATCTTTTTCTTCTAATGTAATATGTACTAATTCATTAATACTTTGTGACACAAAAACCTCGTGTTTAAATAAAGTTTCAAACATTTCTTTTATTGAACCGTATTGTTGTTCTGGCATTGCTAATTCAGAAACCAATGCTTGTCCTCCACGTTCATTTACATATTTAAACATTTTAAGCATATGCTCACGTTCTTCATCGGATTGTGCATACATAAATTGAGAAATACCTTCTAATCCTTTATTTTCTGCCCAAGAAGCCATTGCTAAATATACTTGAGATGATTCTGCTTCAATTTTAATCTGCTTATTTAAAGCAGCTTGCATGTTTTCTGATAACATAATTAACTTTTTTATTAGTGATTTACAATTTCAATAACTGTAAAATTACTAATAATTATCTATAAATTTCGCTATTTTTTGTTCTAATTTTTCGGTAGCCTTTACCAATGGTAAACGCACATTAGAATTACAAATTTTTTGTTTTTGCAATAAAGCTTTTATTCCTGAAGGATTGCATTCTTCAAAAATATAATCTACGCTATCCATTATTTTATAGTGTAATTTATAAGCTTCATCAACATTTTTTTGCAGTCCTAATTGAATCATTTCTGAAAAATCTTTAGGCAAACCTTGTCCAATAACAGAAATTACACCTGCTCCACCAGCTAAAACCATTGGCAAAGCAATCATATCATCTCCAGAAATTACCATAAAATCATCTGGTTTATGTTGAATAATTCGCATAGCCTGCACCATATCACCTGCTGCTTCTTTAACAGCAACAATATTTTTAAAATCGTTAGCCAATCTTAACACGGTTGAAGGTTCCATATTTTTACCAGTTCTTCCTGGTACATTATAAATAATTATTGGTTTTGAACTTGCTTCAGAAATTACTTTAAAATGCTGATAAACACCTTCTTGTGTTGGTTTATTATAGTATGGAGACACTGAAAGTATTGCAGCAAATTCAGTTAAATCTGTAGTTTTAATTTCTTCAACAACAGCCATTGTATTGTTACCCCCAATTCCAAGTACTAAAGGCAATCTTCCCTTATTTTCCTTTATAATTGTTTCTTTTACTAAGGCTTTTTCCTTAGCTGTTAAAGTAGCTGGTTCCCCTGTTGTTCCTAAAACAACTAAATAATTAACTCCATTATCTATTTGATAGTTTACCAAACGAGCTAACCCTTCAAAATCAACCGAATGATCTTCATTAAAAGGTGTTACTAACGCTACCCCAGTTCCTAACAATTCTTTCATTTATACTTTGTTTAAAATCTCTAAATATTTTTTTAACTCCCTATTAAACAAGGCTATCTCGGTTGTGTTACAATCTATCAACAAATCATAAAAGCGATTATCTAGTTTTGCAAAACCAACTTTAAAAGCTGCTTTAATTTGCAATAATAATAAGTTTATGTATAAATTATCAACTTTGCTATAGTTTATTAACAAATCGTATTTTTTTGTTAAAATATTTTTTAATTCTTCATTTTTAACTTTACCATACCAGCCAAAATCTTTAGATGAAAAAACAGTGTTATCATCATTATCTTTTGTTTTTTTTTGAAGAAAAGTTATAATTTCAATAGCATTTTTTTTGAAGCCCAAATTAGTTTTAAGATTTTCTACAACCTCTTCTTTTAAAGTTATATCATCTAGTAAAACAAGTATTTTTTTTATTTTATTAGTTGAACTTACTGAAACAACATCAGTTGGTTCTTTAATTATTTTATTAAAAAATAATTGATTACTTTTTCGTTTAATTCCTGTAAAAATCATTTATATTTACCGTTGAATCACAAAAATAATTAAAATCATTAGCATTTCAACAATGAAAAATTTTATAATTTCATTATTTACAATTCTATTAGTTATTAGTTGTAAAAATGAACCACAACAGCTGGTTAAAATTGAAGGAAAATTACTTCCCATTAACCAAGAAATTGAATCTGTAAAAGAAATTACTGATTTTATTGAGCCATACAAGCAAAAAGTAGCTTCAGAAATGAATGCAGTACTTTCTTATACTCCAATAGATTTAGTTAGAACAGATAGTCCATTAGAAAGTACATTAGGAAATTTAATGGCAGATTTATGTTACCAAAGAGCCAACCCTGTATTTAACAACAGAACATCTAAAAATATAGATTTTGCTATGTTTAATTTTGGAGGAATTAGAGCTGGTATTACTAAGGGTGATGTTAAAATGGAAAACGCATTTAACTTAATGCCTTTTGAAAACGGATTGGTTGTTGTTGAACTTACAACTGCTAAAATTAAAGAACTTGTAGCTTACCTAATTGAACAAAATAAAGCACATCCGGTATCTAAAAACTTTAATTTAGCAATTACTAAAAACGGATATTCGCTTAAAATTAATAACAAACCTTTAGAAAATGATAAAACGTATTTTGTTCTAACATCCGATTATCTTCAAAATGGAGGCGATAGTATGAACTTTTTTAAAAATCCAGTTTCTATTACCAACATAGACTATAAACTTAGAAATGCCATTATAGATTATTTTAAAGAAACCGATACTCTAAAAACCAATTTAGACGGAAGATTTAGAGTAGAAAATTAATTTAAAATATTCAAAATTAGCAATAAAATGAAAAGAAGAAATTTTATACAGCAATCAACAGCAGCTACTGCTTTCTTAACATTAGGCGGCTTATCATTACAATCATTTTCAAAAAATACAGAAAAACATATTACTATTTTACATACAAATGATACGCACAGCCATATAGAACCTTTTCAAAGCGATCATCATAAATTTCCAAACCAAGGTGGTGTTGCAAGACGCGCTACTTTAATAGAAAATATAAGAAAAGAAAATCCGAATACTTTATTATTAGATGCTGGAGATATTTTTCAAGGAACACCATTTTTTAATTTTTATGGTGGCGAATTGGAATTTAAACTAATGAGCATGCTTAAATATGATGCAGCAACTATTGGAAATCACGATTTTGATAATAGTATAGATGGCTTACTAGCTCAATTACCAAATGCAAAATTCGATTTTTTATCCGCAAATTACGATTTTAAAAATACCGTTTTAGATGGCTTTGTAAAACCCTATAAAACATTTATTAAAGATGGAATAAAAATTGGTGTTTTTGGTTTAGGGGTTGAATTAGAGGGGTTAGTTGACCCAAGAATGTATAAAGAAACTAAATACATAGACCCAATTGAAATTGCTCAAGATATGAGTCGTATTTTAAAAGAAGAACAACACTGCGATTTGGTTATTTGCCTATCACATTTAGGCTATTTTTACAAGAGCAACCCTGAAAAAGTAAGCGATTTGGTGTTGGCTTCAAAAACTAAAGATATCGACTTAATTATTGGTGGACACACACATACTTTTTTACCAAAACCTACAATTACTAAAAATAGTATTGGAGAAAATGTATTGGTAAATCAAGTGGGTTGTTATGGAATAAATGTTGGAAGAGTCGATTTTTATTTCGATAGTGATGCAACTAAAATTAGTAAAGGAAAAAGTATAATTGTATAAAAAGTATATAAAAGAAATATGAGAATTGAAACAGGATTAAAATTAGGGTTTAAAGATGTAATGATTCGTCCAAAAAGATCAACATTAAGCTCTAGATCACAAGTATCTTTAGATAGAACATTTACTTTTCTACACAGCAATCATACCTGGACAGGCGTTCCAATAATGGCTGCAAATATGGATACTGTTGGTACTTTTGAAATGGCTAAAACTCTTGCCAAACATAAAATATTTACAGCTATACATAAACATTATTCTTTAGAAGAATGGGATGAATTTATAGCTTCTTTACCTCCAGAAACTATAGATTATTTTGCTGTTAGTACAGGTACTGGAAACCCTGACTCTATAAAATTAGCCAAAATTTTAAACAAATACCCTCAAATAAAATTTATTTGTATTGATGTAGCTAATGGATATTCAGAACATTTTGTTGATTTTGTACAACAAACTCGAAAAAAATATCCAAACAAAGTTATTATGGCTGGTAATGTAGTTACTGGTGAAATGGTTGAAGAATTATTATTAGCCGGTGCAGATATAATAAAAGTGGGTATTGGTCCTGGATCTGTTTGTACAACACGTGTAAAAACAGGCGTTGGTTATCCTCAACTTTCAGCAATTATTGAATGTGCAGATGCTGCACACGGTATGGGCGGACAAATTGTTTCTGATGGTGGCTGTAAAATTCCAGGTGATATTGCCAAAGCATTTGGTGGTGGTGCAGATTTTGTAATGTTAGGCGGTATGTTAGCTGGTCATGCAGAAAGCGGCGGAGAAACTATTGAAATTAACGGTGAAAAATACAAACAATTTTACGGAATGAGTTCTGAAACAGCAATGAACAAACATGTTGGTGGTGTTGCTGAGTATAGAGCTTCCGAAGGAAAAACTGTTGAAATACCTTATAGAGGTCCTGTTGAAAATACCGTACAAGATTTTCTTGGCGGTTTACGCTCAACCTGTACTTATGTTGGTGCTAGCAAATTAAAAGAGCTAACAAAAAGAACTACTTTTATTAGAGTCCAAGAACAACATAACCAAGTTTTTTCAAAATAATACTTTTTAAGTTCTCTATTTTTGAGAGATACGTTTTAATAAAAGTCCTATAAAAAATTATATTTTTATAGGACTTTTTTATATTAATTAAAGCTATTTATCCTCAACCAAAACCATGGATTTATAAATAAAATATTGTGCAGTAATATATGTAACCATTACAGTTATTTGAAAAACTAATGCAGAATAATAAAATTTGTTAATAGCCAAAATTGCATCTGAAGCAACAAAAACTATCGCACCAATTAACATTAATAAAGCTTTTTTACTTTTTACATTCATATAATTTAACATAGAAACTATTCCAAAAGTTGCAATAGTAATTGCATAAATAATTACAGGAATCATTAATTCTTTTAAAGAATTTTTCAATAAAAATAACAATCCTACAACTATTATTGCAAAGGGAATTATTGCCACAAGAACTTTTACAATTGATGCTTTTTTTATTTGTTTTATTACAATTGCAATAAATAAAAGGTGAGCAATTAAAAATGAGCTCAACCCAAATTTAAAAACAGTGTCACCCGCATAAAGTAAAAAAACATCTCCAAAAAATGAAAATATTAAAGCCATAACATACCACTTATTTTTTTCTTCTACTGAGTGCGCGTATAAAAACAAAAGAGACAAAAGAATTAAAGGTTTAAAAATTAATACAAACGTATCTATTTTAAAAATAATACCAACAACATCTAATATTGAAACCAATAAAAAAACATAAAGTGCTATTTTTCTCACCATTTTAATTTCTTTTTTACATCTACTAAATGTACAACTTTTATATATTTTTAACTAAGCTAATTTAATACACTTTACAAGCAAACTTAAAAAATTTAATTGACAGTATTCTTTTTTAGAATTGCATTAAAATATAAATGTAAAATCAATGCTTTTCTCCTAAGCTATACTATTTTAAATATATTACTAAGTAACATCTGTGGTTTAAGATGCTTATTTTTTTTGTAAATTTGAGTGTAAATTTTGAATTTATTAAAATGACTACTGATAAAGATATATTAAGAGCTAAATTAAACGAATACTATACTACTATTTTTGAAGCAGAACTAATTAATGAAATTATAGATAATGGTATTTTAAGAACAATTGATAGCCATGAATTACTAATTGATATTGGTGATAAAATGACACATATTCCACTAATACTAAGTGGAGCCGTTAAAATAATTAGAGAAGATGATAATGGTGATGAAATAGCTCTTTATTTTTTAGAAAAAGGAGATACCTGCGCCATTTCTTTTGTAAACTGTATTCATAAAACTAAAAGTATGTTTAGAGGTATTACAGAAAAAGAAACCGAAAGTATTTTTATACCGGTTAATAAAATTGATTATTGGCTTGTAAAATATGAAAGCTGGAGACATTTTATTATAGATAGTTACCATATGCGTTTAATTGAAATGGTGCAATCTATAGATAGCCTAGCTTTTATGAAATTAGATGATAGGTTATTAAAATACTTGAACGACAAAGTTAAAATAATGAAAAACAACATCTTAAAAATAACCCATCAAGAAATTGCCGACGATTTAAACACATCAAGAGTTGTGGTTTCTAGACTCTTAAAAATACTTGAAAACGAAGGAAAAATAAAAATTAAACGCAATAGAATTATAGTAGACAATATTTAAGGCCTTTATTTAAAAAAACGATTTTTTTTTAATCTGATTATCCCCTCTTAAAAAGACTTAAAAGTAAAAAAATTATTCTATCATTTCTAAATAATCACTTTCAGAAATAATTGGAATTCCTAAAGTTTCAGCTTTTGCTAATTTACTTGGCCCCATATTTTCACCAGCAATAATATACGAAGTTTTTTTAGAAATTGAACCTACTACTTTACCTCCATTATTTTCAATAGACTTTTTTAAATCGTTTCTTGTGAAAATTGAAAAAACTCCAGACACAACAAATATTTCTCCTTCTAAAATTGTAGTCACATCTAATTGAGATTCTGCAGACATTTCTAATTGAACTCCATACAATTTTAATCGCGCTACCAACTGAATATTTACTAAATTTGATGAAAAATCTAGCACACTTTGTGCTATTCTATCGCCTATTTCATCAACTGCAATTAATTCTTCAAAAGAAGCTTTCATTAAATTATCTATAGATTTAAAGTGCTTTGCCAGTTTTTTTGCTACCGTTTCTCCTACATACCTAATACCCAAAGCAAAAAGCACTTTTTCAAAAGGAACTTGCTTCGATTTTTCGATACCAGCAATAATATTTTTAGCAGATTTCTCTGCCATTCTTTCCAATGGAATAATTTGAGCTTCGTTCAACTCATACAAATCAGCATAATTATGAATCAAACCTTCTTTGTATAACAATTCAATAGTTTCAGCCCCTATTCCATCAATATTCATAGCTTTTCTACTAATAAAATGCTGAATTCTACTTGTTATTTGGGTTGGACAACCATATTCGTTTGGACAATAATGCTTTGCATCTCCTTCACTTCTAACCAATTCCGTATTACAATCTGGACAATGTGTAATATAATTTGTAGGCTGAGAATCTGTTGGTCGTTCTTTTAAATTTACACCTATAATTTTTGGAATAATCTCTCCCCCTTTTTCAACATAAACAGTATCTCCTACTCTAATATCTAACTTTTCAATTTGATCTGCATTATGTAATGAAGCTCTTTTAACAATAGTTCCGGCAAGTTGTACCGGCTCTAAATTTGCAACTGGCGTTATTGCTCCTGTTCTACCAACTTGATACGTAATTTCATTTAAAACAGTACTTACTTGTTCGGCTTTAAATTTATAGGCAATTGCCCAACGAGGCGATTTTGCTGTATACCCTAATTCATCTTGTTGCGCCATAGAATTTACTTTCACAACAATTCCATCGGTTTCATAAGGTAAATTAAAACGTTCTGTATTCCACTTTTCAATAAAATTAAAAACCTGATTAATTGAAGTACAAATTTCTATAGCATTTGGTACTTTAAACCCTAACGTTCTGGCAAATTCTAAAGTTTCAAAATGTGTTTGTTTAATGTGTTTATCTGAAACCACATGGTATAACAAACAATCTAATGGTCGTTTAGCAACTTCTCCGCTATCTTGTAATTTTAAACTTCCACTTGCTGTATTTCTAGGGTTTCTATACGGCTCTTCTCCAATATCAATCCGTTCTTCATTCATTTTATTAAACCCATCTAATGGTAAAATGATTTCTCCTCTAATTTCAAAAGGAGTATCAAATTTTTTGTTTAACACTAGAGGAATTGACTTTATTGTTCTAATATTAGCAATTACTTCGTCGCCTTCAAAACCATCTCCTCGTGTTACAGCACTTTCTAACTTTCCATTATTATAGGTTAAATTTATAGATGCACCATCATATTTTAATTCACACGTGTATTCAACCTCATCGGTACCTAACACTTTTTTTATTCTTTTTTCCCAATCTTCTAAATCTTCTTTTGAATAAGAATTAGATAAAGAATACATACGATTTTTATGAACAACAGTATTAAAATTTTTAGTTACTGCTCCCCCAACACGCTGCGTAGGAGAATTAGCGTCAAAAAATTGAGGATTTTCAGCTTCTAATTTTTCCAATTCTTTTAATTTTATATCAAAATCATAATCAGAAATTACTGGGGCATCTAACACATAATAATTGTAATTATGCATTCTCAACTCTTCTCTAAGAGCATTTATTTGTTGTTCAATAGTGTTTGGCATATCTTATAAATATTGGATAAAAGTAATCATATTTTTTAAAATTTCTTATTATTTTAAAATGCTTTAGTTCTATAAAACTAACTACCAATATATTAAATTAGAAACAATTTACTTGTGCTTTATTTGCTAATAGAAATTTACTTTTACAACATCTATAAATTTTAATTTTATGTTTATTGAATTTTTAAAATTTGTAAACCTTCTATTTCATAAGAATAATTACTTTAAACTATTTCTAGCTTAAAACAGTTTAATTTACCCGCAATAAAAAAAGAAATTAAAATAAAAAGCTGACTGAAAACAATAGCTTCCAGTCAGCTTTAAATAAATCAACTAAACAATTACTTAAATATATATCGCTCTATTTCTCCATCTAAATTCAACATTTCTATTCTTAAAACTTCTCCTTCAGTTTTAGCTGAAATAATTGAATTTACATCATCAACAGAGTTTACTTTTTCGCCATTAATTGCTGTAATAACAAAGCCAGACTTTACTCCATAATACAACAATTCTTTGTTTGTAATATCGGTAACTTTTACACCGTTATCTATCTTTAAATCTTTTAACTCTTTTGTATCTAAATTTTTCAACTCTAATCCTAAAGAATTCACCTTACTAATTTCATTTTTACTTAAAACTACATTGGCTTTATATTCTTTTCCATCCCTTACATAAGTTACATTAATAACATCATCTGGTCTTTTTGTATTTAAAAACCCCGTTAAATCTGCAAACGATGTAATTTTAACACCATCTACATTTACAATAACATCATCTTTTTTAAGACCAGCTTTTGCTGCACCAGAACCTTCAACAACACTTGCTATATAAAACCCTTCTGAAAGTTCTATATCTAAATTTTCTGCAACTTTACCATTTAATTCACCACCTTGCACACCTAAAACTGCTTTTTGCACATTTCCGAATTCCATTAAATCTTCAATTACTTTTTTAGCAATGTTTGAAGGAACCGCAAACGAATACCCCACAAAAGAACCTGTTCTTGAAGAAATTGCAGTATTAATACCAATAAGTTCTCCTCTAGTATTTACCAATGCACCTCCACTATTACCTGGATTTACTGCAGCATCGGTTTGTAGAAACGAATCTGTAACTACACCATTACCATGTAAATCTCTTCCTTTGGCACTTATAATTCCAGCAGTTACAGTAGAAGTTAAATTGTATGGATTACCCACGGCTAATACCCACTCACCTACCTTAACAGCATCTGAATTAGCAAAAGTTATGTAAGGCAAATCGTTTTCTTTAATTTTAAGCAAAGCTATATCATTTGTGGCATCAGCACCTATCAATTCTGCTTTATACACTTTTTTATTATTTAAGGTAACTTCTATCTCAGTAGCGTCTTTAATTACATGATTGTTAGTAATAATATAACCATCTGATGAAAAAATAACACCACTTCCTGTCCCTACTTGAGAATATTGTTTAGTTCCACTTCCTTGTCCGTAAAAAAATTCTGCAAACGGATCTCTAACTGTTTTGTATGATGTATTTTTAACATGCACAACAGCATTTAATGTTTTTTCAGCCGCAACGGTAAAATCTGTATCTTCTATAGCATCTCCCATAGACCTGTTATAATTTGTTGCAACTGTAACTGGACTTTCATCTATTGATTTTTCAATAACCACTTGTGGCTTTTCTATAAATAATTTATATGTGCCAAGAGTCAATGCACCTCCTAAAGCCGAAAACAACACAATACTTAATATTTTTTTCATTTTTTATATAATTTTATTTATTAACATTCAAATTTAAAACATTATTATATCCGAAAAACGTCTTTAACGCTTCATTAACGCTCATTTAACCAATTTTAACATTTTTATTATTGCTTCATTTTTGGGTACAAAAAACTACTTTGAATTTACTACATTTGCAACAATGAAAATACATTTTTACAAATATCAAGGAGCGGGAAACGATTTTATAATGGTTGATAATAGAGACCTAAGTTTTCCAAAAACAAACAAACAATTAATTAATAAACTGTGCGATAGACGCTTTGGAATTGGAGCAGACGGGCTGATACTATTAGAGCCTTCAGAAAATGAAGACTTTACAATGGTTTATTTTAATGCCGATGGTAATGAAGGTAGTATGTGCGGTAATGGAGGTAGATGTATTGTTGCTTTTGCAAAACAATTAGCAGTTATAAATAACAAAACTACTTTTAATGCAGTTGACGGGTTACATTTTGCTAGCATAGAAAATGAAATTGTAAGTCTTAAAATGATTGACGTTACCGATATTGAAGTTTCAGACACCCATGCATTCTTAAATACTGGCTCACCACACCATGTTTCTTTTACCGAAGAAATTTCAGATTTAAATGTAAAAGAAGTTGGCGCAAAAATTAGATATGGTGCTCCTTATTTTGAAACAGGAACCAACGTAAATTTTGTTGAAAAAACAGCTACAGACTCATTTAAAGTAAGAACCTACGAACGTGGTGTTGAAGATGAAACCTTGGCTTGTGGAACAGGTGTTACTGCAGTTGCAATAGCTGCACATAATTCTAACAAAACCAGCGATACTTCAATTAAAATAGAAGTATTAGGTGGTAACCTAGAAGTCTCTTTTGAAAAAATTAAAAATACTTACACTAATGTGTTTTTAAAAGGTCCGGCACAATTTGTTTTTGAAGGCAACATTACTTTATAATGGCAACTTTACTAGGTAAACATATAAATTTAAGAGCATTAGAGCCTGCTGATTTAGACTTTTTATTCTCAATTGAAAACAACGAAGATAATTGGGAAATTAGCGGAACTCAACTTCCTTTTTCAAAACATATTCTATTACAATATATTGAAAATGCGCATCAAGATATTTACGAAGCCAAACAATATAGGTTTGTAATTTGCAATGAAGAAGATACTCCAATTGGCTTAATAGATTTATTTGATTTTAATCCACAACATAAACGCGTTGGCATTGGAATTCTAATACTTCCTAAACACCAAAACAAAGGATATGCTTCTGAAGCTCTTGAAATGGTTATCGAATATGCTTTTAATTATTTAAATGTACATCAAATTTATGCAAACATTATTTCAACTAATTTAAAAAGTATTGCATTATTCGAAAAAAATAATTTTAAAAAAGTTGGCATCAAAAAAGATTGGCTATATTTAAATTCTAGTTTTAAAGATGAAATTCTATACCAATTAATAAATAATTAAAATGAATTTAAAAAAAGGGATCCTATTAATTATCGGATTATTATTTATAATTGGAGGCTTTTTAGCCTATAGTTATTACGCGAAAATATACAATACTAACACCGTTAAAGAAGGTTATTTATTTATACCTACCAATAGTAATTTTAATGATGTTGAAAATTTAATACGTCCTTTTTTAAAAAGGGTAAAACCTTTTACATGGGTTGCTTCAAAAAAAAATTATCCGAATACTATTAAACCTGGTAAGTATAAAATTACCGAAGGAATGAATAATAATGAATTGGTAAATTTATTAAGAAGCGGTAAACAAACTCCTGTTAAAGTCTCTTTTAATAATCAAGATACTTTTGAAAAATTAGCCGGTAGAATTTCTCAACAAATTGAAGCAGACTCAATTTCACTACTCAATAGTTTTAAAGATAGTAGTTTCTATAAAAAAAATGGATTTTCTAAAAATACAGCATTAGGCATGTATATACCTAATACTTATGAATTTTATTGGAATACATCTGCTGAATCATTTAGAAAAAAAATGCTAAACGAATACCATAAATTTTGGAATAACAGCAGACTAGAAAAAACTAAAAAATTAAATTTAACTCCTAATGAAGTAATCACCCTAGCTTCAATAGTTCAAAAAGAAACTGCTAATGTAAGTGAACGCCCAATGGTAGCTGGCTTATATTTAAACAGGTTAAGAGATAAATGGCCTCTTCAAGCGGATCCAACAATAATATTTGCTTTAAAAGCTAAATTAGGTGAAGAAACTGTTATTAAAAGAGTTTTAAAAAAAGATTTAGAGATAAACTCTCCTTACAATACTTACAAAAATAGCGGTTTACCTCCAGGGCTAATTGGTATGCCAGACATAACTTCTATTAAAGCTGTTCTAAATGCAAAAAAACACAACTATTATTACATGTGTGCAAGTGTAACCAACATTGGAAGCCATGAATTTGCGAAAACGTTATCTCAACATAACAGAAATGCATTTAAGTACCAACTTTGGCTAAATAAGCAAGGTGTAAATCGATAGCTAGCAAGCGGTTTTATTAGGGTTAATTATATTCTTCTCAATAAAAACACAATATCAACTCATTAAATTTAATAATTCATTCTATTTTTTAAATATTGTTAAAACTTTATTAAAAAAAATAATTTACAAGTATTTGTTTGCGTTATTAAAAATATGTTATACATTTGCACCCCGAAATTTACAAGGACTAAAACCTTTAAATTATGAGAAAAATAATAGTATTTTTAAGTTTAATTAGTATTATTGTTATAGCGTCAGCCTTTACAGAAGATACTAATAACACAAAAAAAACTAGAACCATAGAAGCAGAAACAGCGATTAGCTCTGTACCTACCGAACAAGAAGCCCTTTTATCTTTAGAACTAAGTGTAAAAAT
Source organism: Lutibacter sp. A64 (assembly GCF_022429565.1). Classification (NCBI taxonomy): domain Bacteria; kingdom Pseudomonadati; phylum Bacteroidota; class Flavobacteriia; order Flavobacteriales; family Flavobacteriaceae; genus Lutibacter; species Lutibacter sp. A64. Next base: position 3,274 of record NZ_CP092487.1, on the reverse strand, counting down.
TCCTTTTATAGGGAATTCATTTAACGGATTTAGAGAAGCAGTTGCTTTTAAAGAGTCTCAAGGTAGATACCACATCGTAAATTCACTAGGTTATCTAGGAAAATACCAATTTGGTAGAACAACGTTAGAGCGATTTAAAATTTACAATACACATAACTTTCTAAATACTCCTGAATTACAAGAAGATGCATTTGTAGCTTTGTGTTCTTTAAATAAATGGATTTTAAGAAAAGACATTAAAAGAAGTGTTGGAAAAAAAATTAATGGTGTTGTAATTACAGAATCTGGAATTTTAGCAGCAGCACACTTATCTGGAGCTGGTAATGTAAAGAAATATTTAAGAAGCCATGGTAGAACTACCTTTAAAGATGCTTTTGGATCTTCTATTCAACATTATTTAAGAGAATTTTCAGGGTATGACACTTCATTTATTGAGGCTAACAAAAAGCCTAGCGTCTAAAATATATTGGCAATATTAAAAAGTGGCTGTTTAAAAAAATAAATTTTCGTCAACCTGAATTTATTTACTCATCTATTTCACATTTTATAATATGGAATTCGTGAGTCTTCGAATTCAGGTTTTCATAGTGATTTATTATCACCAAGATGAGATTCTGAAACAAGTTCAGAATAACGGATTCCTAAACTTTTTAGACAATCTCTTTTTTTAATCTTTATGAATTATAAAAATAGTTGGTTTTTTATGTAAATCTGGATGTTCGTTTTTCCAATCTTTAATTTCAAGTGTTCTTATATACTCATCTTCTAATGTAATATTACAAGCAATACATAATTTAGCCGCTGGTGTAAGTGTACTCTTTAAATCTGCAAACATTTTATCATTTCTATAAGGAGTTTCAATAAATATTTGCGATTGATTTCTTTCTTTTGATAATTTTTCTAAGCTTTTAATTGCTTTTTTTCTTTCTGATGTATCAATTGGCAAATAACCATTAAATGCAAAATTCTGACCATTAAACCCTGAAGCCATCATTGCCAACACAATTGATGAAGGACCAACTAATGGAACAACTCTTATATTTTTTTCATGAGCCAACTTTACTATCTCTGCTCCTGGATCTGCAATAGCTGGTACTCCAGCTTCAGAAAGCAATCCCACTGAAACACCTTTTTCACAAACATCTAAATAACTTCTAACCTCTAACTGATCAGCATATTTATCTAACTTTAAGATTATTAAAGACGGTTGCGATTTTCTAGGTGTAATTCGTTTTATAAACCTACGTGCTGTTTTTTCATTTTCAACAATAAAAGTATCTAATGCTTCTATTATTTTTTTTACTGAAAGCGGAAGCACTTCTAAAGGCTCATTATCACCTAAAGTAGTAGGAATTAAATACAATTTACCTTTTTGATCACTCATCTAATTTATTTTTTTAGCAATAACTTCACATGCTTCGTTTAGCATGTTATACACATTTTTAAAACCAAATTCACCTCCATAATATGGATCTGGCACATCTAAATTTTCATTCGGAAAAACTTCATTTAAAATTAGTTTAACTTTAGATGCATCTTGGTTATTTCTAGCTAAAGAAATCACATTTTTATAGTTTGAATTGTCCATTACGTAAATAACATCAAACAAATCAAAATCTTTAACAGTAAATTTTCTCGCTTTTTGATCGGCAATATCAATACCTTTACTATTTGCTATAGCTATAGATCTTGTATCTGGCTGTTCACCAACATGATATGCACCCGTACCAGCAGAGTCTACAAAAACGTTAGAACCAAGAATTTTGGATTTTAAAATTCCTTCTGCTAATGGAGAGCGGCAAATATTACCTAAACAAACCATTAATACTTTAGTCATTTTATATATTTAAAACGTAAGTTTTTTTGTTAAATCATCAACGTATCTTCTAAATTGCTTGTCGGTTTCTGTTAAATTATCAACAGTTTTACAAGCATGAAGTACAGTTGCATGGTCTCTTTTACCAATTTGAGAACCAATACTTGCTAACGAAGCTTTTGTCATTCTTTTTGCAAAATACATTGCTAATTGACGCGCTTGAACAATATGGCGTTTTCTAGTTTTAGATTGTAATGTAGCAACATCTAATTCAAAATAATTAGAAACTACTTTTTGTATATAATCTATAGAAACTTCTCTCTTGGTATTCTTTACAAATTTATCTACAATTTGTTTTGTTAAAGAAAGTGTAAACTCTTTTCTATTAAATGATGCTTGTGCAATCATAGAAATTAACACACCTTCTAATTCTCTTACATTTGATTTTATATGTTTTGCAATGTATTGTACAATTTCAGTTGGCATTTCAACACCATCTCTATACAGTTTATTTTCTAGAATAGAAACTCTTGTTTCATAATCAGGCGCTTGTAATTCTGCAGACAATCCCCATTTAAATCGAGAAAGTAAACGCTGCTCAATATCTTGCATATCTACTGGCGCTTTATCTGACGTTAAAATTACCTGTTTTCCGTTTTGATGTAAATGGTTGAAAATATGGAAGAAAACATCTTGAGTTCCTGTTTTACCAGATAAGAACTGAACATCATCAATTATTAATACATCTATCATTTGATAGAAATGAATAAAATCATTTCTCGTATTTCCTTTTACAGAGTCTATATATTGTTGTGTAAATTTTTCAGAAGAAATATACAGAACAGTTTTATCTGGATATTTATCTTTTATTTCTACACCAATAGCATGTGCAATATGTGTTTTTCCTAAACCTACTCCACCATAAACCAACAATGGGTTAAACGAAGTCCCTCCTGGTTTATTTGCAACCGCCATACTTGCTGAACGCGCTAAACGATTAGAATCTCCTTCAACAAAACTTTGAAAATTGTAATTTGGATTTAATTGAGATTCTATTTTAACCTTTTGAATTCCTGGAATTACAAATGGATTTTTTAATTCTCGTTTATTAAAATCTATAGGAACTGTAACTCCCTGCGGATTCATTGGATTTCTATTAGAACTCGGAAATTTTACAGTATGTGGATTATTACTACTGTAATTATTTTCCATGCGCACATCATAGATTAATTTAGCATCTTCACCAAGCTGTTTTACCAACGCAACTCTTAACAATTTGATATAATGTTCCTCTAACCACTCGTAAAAAAATTTACTTGGCACTTGAATAGTTAAAGCCTCACCTGATAATTTTATAGGTTTAATTGGCTCAAACCAAGTTTTGTAAGCTTGCTGCTTTATGTTATCTTGTATAAAAGATAAGCATTCCGTCCAAACTGATGTTGCAGTTTTACTCAT